>NZ_JBFKMX010000005.1:0-61156 GCF_041629635.1 Pseudoalteromonas sp.
CTTGGTCTACTACAAGCTGAGGTGTTTCTAATTTGATTGCAGCAGAATAGGTTGCGCGTTTTAACTTCGTCATTTTTTCACCCAAATTTGTATACTCAATAGCATAACATTTCTTTCTTAATGGGTGGCCAAATTAACTATGCCACTACATGTCAAAATTGGCGACATGATAAAGAACGTGTAATCGAATCCTACTTGTTTGCTAGAATTCCTTGGAAGAGTGAAGCTACAGCATGGCATACATTTTCATCGGAAAATAAAGAGTTTTTTTATGAACTAAGCACTGCGATAGGAGGAGAATCTTCTTTTATCTACAGTATCAGCAAACTACTTTGTGGTATTGGAGGTGAATTTTTAGATGATGGTATTTACTGGATAAGTAATGCCATTAAAGCCTTTGATATAGACTTAACACAAGACAAATCTGGAAATACATTATTTTATTTAGAAAGGTATATGAGAAAGTATTTATTCAAAAATCATGACAAAGTGAGACAAACCCCAAGCTTAAAAGCACAAGCAATGATAGTTCTAGACTTTTTAGTAGAACAATATTCCATTACTGGTTATCTCCTCAGGGAAGATATAGCTTAGAAAAAGCTACCCATACTTAAATATAAGGTGATTTTAGTAATAGACACGGCCACATTATGTGACCGTGTGAGCATCGCTGTTAAGTTAAGATTCCAACTTTGTCCTGTTGTTTCCATCTTTATTTAGACGTTTCCAACTTTATTCAGAATCTACAACAGAGTTAAAGATTAGGTCTCATCATTCTACAGTAACAGACTTAGCTAAGTTACGCGGTTGGTCAACATCGGTACCTTTAATTACTGCTACATAGTAAGACAGTAATTGCAGTGGAATGGTGTACACAATTGGTGCCAGTACATCGTCAACTTGATTGACGTTAATAACACGCATTGTCTCATCTGAGACAAACTCTGATGCTTTATCAGCGAATACGTAAATAATACCACCGCGTGCACGTACTTCTTCAACGTTTGATTTAAGCTTTTCCAGTAGTTCGTTATTTGGTGCAACAACAATGATTGGCATATCGGCATCAATAAGCGCTAATGGACCGTGTTTTAACTCACCTGCTGCATAGGCTTCAGCGTGAATATACGAGATCTCTTTTAGCTTGAGTGCACCTTCCATTGCGATTGGGTATTGATCACCACGACCTAAGAAAAGCGCATGGTGCTTATCTGCAAACTCTTCTGCTAGGTCTTCAATGCCTTCTGCAAGAGACAGTGACTCTTCAAGCTTGTTTGGCAGTGATTTAATAGCATTGACAATTTCTGCTTGTGGGTGACCTTTTTCTTGTGCAATAGATGCAACTAGCATAAGTAAGCCAACAAGCTGAGTAGTAAAGGCTTTGGTTGACGCAACACCAATTTCAGCACCGGCCTTAGTCATAAACGCAATATCTGATTCGCGCACTAGTGAGCTGCCAGGTACGTTACAAATTGTCATTGAACTCATGTAGCCCTGTTCTTTAGCTAGGCGTAGTGCAGCTAAGGTGTCGGCTGTTTCACCTGATTGTGAAATGGTTACGAGTAGGCTGTTTTCATGAATAAACGATTTGCGATAGCGAAACTCAGAGGCAATTTCAACATTACAGCTAACACCTGCGTATTGTTCTAACCAATAGCGCGCAACCATACCTGAGTGGTATGACGTACCGCAGGCAATAATTTGCACATGCTTTACTTGCTTGAAAATATCCGATGCCGTATCGCCAAATGCATCAACCGCGACTTTATCGCCATCAATACGAGCTTCTAGGGTGTTTCGTACAGCGACAGGCTGCTCGTAGATTTCTTTCAGCATGTAGTGACGGTACTCACCTTTGCCTGACGCATCTTGGGTGATGTTAGATTCAACCACGTCGCGTTCAACAGCGTTACCTTCGATATCGTAGATTTCAACTGAATCACGGGTGATACGGGCAACGTCGCCTTCTTCTAAAAAGATAAAGCTGCGCGTTACTGGCAGTAATGCGAGTTGGTCTGATGCAATAAAGTTTTCACCTAAACCTAAACCAATCACAAGTGGGCTACCAGAGCGAGCCACAATAATTTCATTTGGATTTTCTTTATCAAAAACCACTGTGCCGTAAGCACCTTCAAACTCTTTAACTGCCGCTTGCACTGATGCTAAAAGTGAATCATGGCTTTGACGTAGCTGGTGGATTTTATGCACCATCACTTCTGTATCGGTATCAGATAAAAACTCGTAACCGTCGCCTCGCAGCTGAGTACGCAGTTTTTCGTGGTTTTCAATAATACCGTTGTGCACAAGCGCAAGCTGCTGACTCGAAATATGCGGGTGTGCATTGGCTTCAGTCACGCTGCCATGAGTTGCCCAGCGGGTATGCGCGATACCTGTTGTGCCTTTTACATTCGCAGCCGTAAGTGCTGCATCGAGGTTTGCAACTTTACCTACTGCTTTAACAGTATTAAGTGCTTTATCGTTGTTGCCTAATGCAACACCAGCTGAATCGTAGCCACGGTATTCAAGGCGCTTTAGGCCTTCAATTAAAATTCGGTTAACTGGGCGTTCTGCCACAGCGCCAACAATGCCACACATAATAATCTCCTTAAATTGCACGGTATGTGAGCGTTAAATGGATTACAGGTTTGTTGTCGGAACCTGTAAATGCGTTACTTGGCGCAAATAACAGTAACTTGATGTTGTTCAATTGCCTGCTTAGTGTTGTCGTCTAAGCCATCATCCGTTACTAAATAATTCACTTGCTGCCACGGTATTTCTAAATTCGGTATTTTCTTACCAATCTTGTTTGATTCAACAAGCACAATTACTTCTCTTGCAGAATCAGCCATTACACGACTCAAACCGATCAATTCATTGAATGTAGTAGTACCCCTATCAATATCAATGCCATCGGCACCAATAAACAGTTGATCGAAGTCGTAAGAGCGCACAACATGCTCGGCAACTTGCCCCTGAAAGGATTCCGAGTGTGGATCCCAAGTGCCGCCAGGCATTAATAACGTTGGCTCATTTTCTAATGAAAGCAACCGGTTAGCGACGTTAATAGCGTTGGTCATGACGACTAAGCCGCGTTTGAGAGAAAGCTCAGGGATCATCGCTGCTGTAGTGCGGCCGCTATCAATAATAATACGGTTATGATCTTTAATGAGGTTGGCAGCGGCTTTTGCTATTTGCATTTTGCGAATTGGATCGAGCTTCTCATCGCTATTTGCAACGATCTCTTGCGGTAATGCCATTGCACCACCATAACGGCGCAGTAGTAGGCCGCTTTGCTCAAGCGCGGTTAGATCTTTACGAATCGTAACTTCTGACGTTGCAAATTGTTCAGCGAGCTGTTCAACGCTGACTTCACCAAGTTCATTTACTTGCTGCAAAATAGTATGGCGTCTTTGTTGGGTGTTACGTTTCGTCATTTTGTTAATAAGTTTCGTTTCGAAAGTTATGCTATTTTAATTGAAACTTGTTTTTAAGCAAGCGATTATTATTTCCGCAGGATCAAAAAGCCAGATAGCTATGCTGTAACAATTGGCAATATGTCCTTGTTGTAGTTGCTTTGTGATTTATTTATAGTGCATAAAGCGTACATAAAAACAACAAGATACAATGAGCGAAAAAGCAAAATCTAAAATCCATTTTTCTCAAGATAAGGTCAATTTATTCCTAGCGTTGTGCGCTATTATTATTTCAGCAGCGTCTTTTTATGCGACGTTTTTACAAGCGAATGCTGCTGAAAAGCAGGTAAAGGCAGCTACTTGGCCTTGGATGCAGTTTGTGTCTGGCAATGCCAATTTGGAAAAACGCAGTCAAGAGATTACCTTTACCTTAAAAAACTCAGGAGCAGGGCCAGCCCTTGTTAAGTACTTAAAATATAAATACAAAGATAAAGAATATTACGATGTTTATGACTTTATTACTGCATGTTGTTTTGACATTAAGGCCTATGAAACGGCGCTGCAAGAACTGCAAAAGAAGTCACCAAAGGTAAATTTCTTTAAAGAATTTGGCTGGATCACCACCTCATTTGCGCAAAACGCATTGGTGCCACCGGGGGACTCGCTTAATCTATTAGCATTTGAAAAAACCAAATATAACGAGAAATTTTGGCAAGTACTCGATAAAAAACGCTTTAAAGTAAAAATTGAGGTGTGTTACTGCTCATTACTTGAAAATTGTTATATCAGTAATGGCAAAGGTGATACGCAAGAAGTTGCAATGTGTCCTGCAATTGTCGAATCAAAATCCATCGTAAAAACCACACCCGTAGAAACAAAAAAAGCCGCAAATTAGCGGCTTTGTTAATGTTGTTGCTCTTAGCCTTTCTTTCGAGGGCGCTGCCAACCATCAATGTTGCGTTGTTTTGCGCGTGATACAGCTAGCTGCTGATCCGCAACATTGGCTGTAACTACTGAGCCTGCGCCAATGGTGGCTGTTTGACCTATTTCAACAGGTGCCACAAGCGAGCTGTTTGAACCAATAAACGCGTTATCGCCGATAATGGTTTTAGATTTGTTTACACCGTCGTAGTTGCAGGTGATGGTGCCTGCACCAATATTTACTTTTTCGCCAACTTCTGTATCGCCCAGGTAAGTTAGATGGTTAGCTTTAGAACCTTTACCTAAACGGGTTTTTTTCATTTCGACAAAGTTACCAATGTGCGAATCTTCTTCCATAATCGCACCTGGGCGAAGGCGTGCAAATGGGCCTAGCGTACATTTAGCTGCCACTTTTGCTTCTTCAACAATTGAGTTAGCTTTGATCACAACACCATCGCCAATTTCGCAGTCTTTTAGCACGCAGTTCGGGCCAATAACAACATCGTCGCCAAGTACTACTTTGCCTTCGAAAATGACGTTCACATCGATTTGTACGTCTTGACCTGTAGTTACTTCACCGCGTATATCAATACGTGCAGGGTCAGCTAAACTTGCACCATTTAGCATTAAATCTTCAGCTTGCCATGCTTGATAGGCGCGTTCTAATGTCGCTAGTTGTACGCGATTATTGGCACCTTCAACTTCCATTAAATCGCTTGGTTGGGCTGATGTAATTTCAACGCCATCAGTGTGCGCCATCGCTACGATATCAGTTAGGTAGTATTCGCCTTGTGCATTATTATTTGATAAGCGGCCTAACCAATCGCGTAACAAACCGCCGTTAACTGCCATAATACCTGAGTTAATTTCGGTGATTTTGAGTTGCTCTGGGTTGGCATCTTTTTGTTCAACAATACCTACAATACTGCCGTTTTTGCGTTCAATACGGCCATAACCTGTTGGGTCTTCTAAATCGACGGTTAAAATTGCAAGGCCTTTACTTGGTGTTACTTCAAGAAGTGCTTCAAGTGTTGATTTTTTGGTAAGCGGTACGTCGCCATAAAGAATTAATACGGTATCGTCATTGGCGATATACTCTTTTGCCTGCGCCACCGCGTGCCCCGTACCAAGTTGCTCAGCTTGTAATACCCAGTTCACATCGTTGTGCGCTAGGTGCTCTTGCAGTAATTCACCACCGTGGCCGTATACTAAATTAGTGGTTTTAGCGCCAAGCGATAATGCGTTATCAATAACGTGTTGCACCATAGGTTTATTGGCTACAGGGTGTAGGACTTTTGGAAGTTTTGAGCGCATGCGAGTGCCTTTGCCCGCAGCGAGAATTACAGTGGTTAGTGCCATTTATTTAATTTCCTTTTTTCACATCGATAACAACGCCACATGATATACGTTAAATAAACCCACTCCCTGTGCTGATTAAACTCAACTAAAAAAGCTGAGTACTTTTTCATGTTTGGTTGTCAAAACGGCGGATATTTTAACCTGTATTTATAGTTAGATAAAATGACAAAACACAATTAATTGCGAAAAGAAAAGCAAACAAGCACTTAGTATTAAGTGCTTGTTATATGAGGTGTGTAATTATTTCGTTAGATATACGAGAGGTAAATTACAAGGTTGGCTTAACAAATTTAAGCGTAAAACGGTTACTTTCACCAATGGCTAAGTATTTCGCCTTATCTTTATCGCCGAGTGCCAGAGTCGGTGGTAATGTCCAAACGCCTTTTTCGTATTGAGCTTGGTCAAGTGGGTTGGCATTAACATCTGAGCTTGCAACTAACTTAAAGCCTGCTTTTTTAGCGGCAGCTTCAACAACACTTTGTTTGATATAACCTGACTGACGAAACGCTTCAGCATCGAGGTTTTCAGGTAGTTTATGATCTACCACACCTAGCACACCACCAGGTTTAAGCGCTTTAAATGCAGAATCTAATGTAATTTGCATCATTTCATCACTTGTCATGTAAAAATTATGCAAGTTACGGAATGTTAGCACCATATCGGCACTGCCAGCTGGTGCCATTTCAGGGCTAAATTTAGGATGAAATTCGGTGATTTCAGTTTTGCTCAGCACAGGCGTATTTTTAATTTTTGCTTGATACTTAGGTAAGTGTTTATTGAAGTAACCTACATCTGTACCTGATGGGAAGTGCGCTGCAACAAACTTACCTTTTTCAGCCACGATAGGGGAGATAACTTCTGTATACCAGCCGCCTCCAGGCCAGATCTCAACCACTGTCATATCTTCAGTTAAACCGAAAAAGTTAAGTGTTTGTTGTGGGTTACGGAATTCGTCACGAGATTTGTTTTTATCGCTACGCACTTCGCTTTTTACAGCTTCTTGTAATGTGGTTGCGTGCACGGCGGTGATTGAACTTGCTGCAATTGCCGCTGTAATGGCTAGGTTTAGTATCGTTTTCATTTTTAGTCCCTAAATATAATTTATCAGTACAAGATAATCATAAAACTGTTGAATGTTTAAGCATTTTGCGAGCGAACTTGTTGCAAAATATTTCCAATTTGGTTGTTGATAGTTTTTTAATCGAATTTTTAAGTGGTTTTAACTCACGCAAACTAGCTAATTAAACGCTATTTTGTTTCAATTCATTACAGAATAAACGTGACAACAAGAAGACTCCCAGATGAAACAAATTTTAAAAACCTCACTTGCGATGGCAGTGGGCTTGGCGCTGTGTTCGCATGTAAGCGCTGAAGAAGCAAAAAAAGAAGAGAAAAAAGAGTGGCAAGTTGAAGCGCCACAAGGTGAATTTTTAGATGCAAACATCAAAGTACAGCAAGGTACTTGGATGAATGTAGATATCAGCCCTGATGGCAAAACTTTAGCATTCGACCTACTTGGTGATATTTACACAATGCCAATTTCAGGCGGTAAGGCAACCAAGTTAACGTCAGATATTCCATGGCAAATGCAACCACGCTTTAGCCCTGATGGTAAAAAAATCGCGTTTACCTCAGACCAAGGTGGTGGCGACAATATTTGGGTTATGAATATTGATGGTTCAGAGCAAGTTGCGGTAACCAACGAAACATTCCGTTTATTAAACAGCCCAGTGTGGAGCCCAGACGGTGACTTTATCGCTGCGCGTAAACATTTTACGGGCACACGTTCTCTTGGTGCTGGCGAAGTTTGGCTTTATCACAAAGCCGGTGGTAAGGGCGTTCAGCTAACTAAGCGCGCTAACGACCAAAAAGATCTTGGTGAGCCAGCATTTTCACCAGATGGCCGTTATGTTTATTTTTCGCAAGATGCGACACCAGGTAAAACATTCCACTATTCAAAAGATTCTGTTGCCGGCATTTATAAAATTAAACGCTACGATCGTGAAACAGGTGAAATAGAAAGCATTATTGAAGGCATGGGTGGTGCAATTCGTCCAACACCATCACCAGATGGTAAAAAGCTAGCGTATGTTAAGCGTGATGATTTCCAATCAAGCCTTTATGTATATGACTTTGCAACGGGCGAACATACCAAACTGTATGGTGCGCTTGAGCGTGATATGCAAGAAACATGGGCAATTCATGGTGTTTACACCTCGATTGCATGGACGCCAGATAACGAACAGCTGATCTTCTGGGCGGGTGGTAAAATTCATAAGCTGGATGTTGAAAGCAAAAAAGTAAGCGACATTCCATTTGAAGTAGAAACTAGCAAAAAACTACAAACAGCACTTCGTGTTGCTCAAAATCTTGATACCAAAGAATTTGACGTAAAAATGCTTCGCAATGTACAGGTTTCTCCTGATGGTGAGACTGCGATTTTTGAAGCGATGGGCCATATTTATAAGCGTGATTTAGAGTCTGGCCAAGTAAGACGTTTAACCAAACAAAACGATCATTTTGAATTCTTCCCATCATTCTCTCGTGATGGTAAGCGAATCGTGTATGCAACGTGGGACGATAGCGAACAAGGTACTATTCGCGTTGTTTCAACGCGTTCTGGTCGTGGTAAAGAAGTAGTTGAAACCAAAGGTAAATATGTTGAGCCAACGTTTAGCCCAAATGGCGAGACAGTGGTATATCGTAAAATTACAGGCGGTTCTATTTTAGATCCGAGTTATTCTGTAGAGCCTGGTATTTATGCGGTTAGCAGTAAAGGTGGTAAGGAAGAATTCATTACTAAAAATGGTATTCAACCACAATTTGGGGCTAAGAATGACCGTATTTATGTGATGCAAGCATGGCCTACACCTTCACTGTCAGTGGTAGAGCTAGAAACTAAAAAAGAGCGTAAACTTTACGAGTCTAAACATGCGACTGAATTCCGTGTATCACCAGATGGTAAATACTTGGCCTTTGCAGAGCGCTTTAAAGTATTTGTAACGCCTTTTGTTGAGCGCGGTAAAACCATCAATATTGGTCCAAAAGACAGCCAATTCCCAATTGAGCAGTTATCAGTACGTGCTGGTGAAAATATTAGCTGGAACACAGCAGCAGATAAGCTTTATTGGTCGCTTGGTCCTGAGCTTTATCATGCAGACCTAAACGGTGTGTTTGATATTGCTAAAGACGAGACAAAGTCGTTTAAAGTTGAAAACGGCCAAAATATCGGCTTTAAGCAAAAAATGGATGCGCCAAAAGGGGTAATTGCACTGACTGGCGCACGCATCATTACCATGAAAGGTGATGAAGTCATTGAAAATGGTGCTATCGTTACCGACGGTAAACACATTAAAGCAGTTGGCACTTTGGCGGATGTAACGGTGCCAAATGATGCATTAATTATTGAGATGAATGGCAAAACCATTATGCCTGGTTTAGTTGATGCCCATGCGCACGGCTCACAAGGTTCAAATGAAATTATCCCACAGCAAAACTGGGAAAACTTAGCGGGCCTTGCTTTTGGTGTTACGACAATTCATGACCCATCAAACGACACAACCGAAGTGTTTGCCGCGAGTGAAATGCAAAAAGCGGGTAAAATTGTGGCACCGCGTATCTTCTCAACGGGTACCATTTTATATGGTGCCAACATGCCGGGTTACACCAGCCATGTTGATAGCCTTGACGATGCTAAATTCCACATTGAGCGCCTGCAAAAAGTCGGTGCTATTAGTGTTAAATCATATAACCAACCGCGCCGAAATCAGCGCCAACAGGTCGTGCAGGCAGCGCGTGAATTAGGCATGATGGTGGTGCCAGAAGGTGGTTCATTACTTCAGCACAACCTAACCATGGTGGTTGATGGTCACACAGGGGTAGAGCACTCAATCCCTGTAGCAAATATTTATGATGATATAAAGCAGTTATGGAGCCAAACTAAGGTAGGCTACACGCCAACGCTAGGTGTAGCTTACGGGGGTATTTGGGGTGAAAACTACTGGTATGACAAAACAGATGTATGGGCGCATCCTATTCTGTCTAAGTATGTACCAAAGAATAAGTTGTTACCACGCTCAATGCGTCGTGTGAAAGCGCCGGATCATCACTATAACCACGTAAACAACGCGCGTGTTTCGAAAGAACTACAAGACTTAGGTGTGTTAGTGAATATTGGTGCACACGGTCAACGTGAAGGTTTAGCTGCTCATTGGGAAATGTGGATGTTCGCGCAAGGTGGTATGGCACCATTGGAAGTGATCCGCACTGCAACAATTGACCCTGCAACGCACTTTGGTTTAGATAAACACATTGGTTCACTTGAAGTGGGTAAACTTGCTGACTTAATGGTGATCGATGGCAACCCGTTAGAAAATATTCGCGATACTGATAAAGTAACGCATACCATGATCAACGGCCGTTTATTCGATACTGCAACGATGAACGAAGTGGGTAAGAAAAAACGCGAAAAGCTGTATTTTGAAAAATAAGCTTTAAGCAAATTGAATATTAAAAGGCTGAACTTAGGTTCAGCCTTTTTTATTGCGATATGGAAGAAGAAAGTAACTTTTTGATATAAATGCATCGTTGTTCTCTTTGGTAATGGCAAATTAAATGACTATAGTTGAGAAATAAGTTACATCGGCTAGCGGCTCTGAGTTGTTGAGAACTTAAAGCTTTATTTTTGTTTACGTTATCTAATGATGACCATCTAGCATTAGAAAAGTGTTGTGTGAAAATGAAAAATTTAGTGCGCATATTGTTTATTTTTATTTTCTTTAGCTGTGTATTTAGCTTTGCTAGCCACGCAAAAATGAAAGTGGTTTTTATTAATCCAGGCTCAGAATCTACCAATGATTCTGGGGATTTTTGGCCCAATGTAAACCGTTTTATGATGGCAGCAGCTGAAGACTTAAATGTACAACTGACATCATTTCATGCTGACCGAAACCATATTCTTATGAAGCAGCTAGTAAATCAGGCCATTTCATTAAAGCCTGATTACCTGATCTTAGTGAATGAAAAAGAAATGTTGCCGCATATGTTAAGTCAATTGGTGAATACCGATATAAAAGTGTTTTTACTGTTGAATAAACTCAGTCGCGATCAGCAAAAGGCTTTACCCAAACCACTTACTAATAAAATTATCGGTTGCTTGTCGCCAAATAATCAAGAGGTAGGAGAAAAGCTGGCTGAAACCTTGATTGCCAAAGCAAGTAAATTCAACAAGCCTCAGTTAAAAATGTATGCGTTACTCGGTGACTATAACACGCCTGCTGCTCAGGAACGCAAAAAAGGATTAAAACGGGCTTTGCTAAAACACCCAAGTGTCACCTTAATTGACTCCACAGTCGCAAATTGGTCTGAGCCCAGTGCCTTTGAAAAGACTTATGGTGTTCTATCAAGGTATCCAGCAGATATTATTTGGGCAGCTAATGATGCAATGGCTTTTGGTGCGATGGCGGCAATTAATAAACTAAAGCTTGTAGATAAAGTGGTGGTAGGGGGGATTAATTGGGATGTTCACCCAAAAGGTTATCAATTAAATATCTCTTATGGTGGTCACGTTACACTGGGTGCCAAAGCATTACTGATGCTGCATGATTATCATCAATTTCCAAAATTAGTTGGACCAATGAAACAGCGTTTAGCAATTTTTGAGTCTTCGGAGTCGAGTGTAAGAGAAGCGTTTGTTACTTTGTTAAGAAACCAACAGTTTCAAAAGTTCGACTTTACTCGCTTTAGTGCCGGTGCAGAAAAGCCTCTTGAATTTAATTTAGTCAATCTAGTGAGTACCATTCACTAGTTAAAATCAGTTATTAAGTAAAGAGGTCATAAGAGAGTGCCTTTGCCACAGCGCATCTATAAGTACAATTGCGCGTATATAATAGCGCTCAGCTTCATCTCAATTATGCTAATCAAAATTTTTGTTTCCTTTATTCATGGTTGATTGCTTGTTCATTCTAAAACCCCAGCTTACCCATCTTGATTGGAAAGATTATTGAGCGCACTTCAGCATTATTAATAAAAAAGGCCCAAATTGATTGAGCCTTGTGTGCTAGGGAACTTAGCTGTATGTGAACAACAGCTTAGGGTTTGTAGAATTTAGATTGCTTAGTAATTTGAATCTCTGGTGATTCAGTTGCCTGAACTTTAAAATCAATCTCAGAGACTTTTTGCTTTAAGTCATATGCATCAGCTGTCACGGTTACTGGAAACTGACTCATTTCTCCGGCTGCAATGATGATTTGCTGAGGTGCATTTAAAGTAAAGCGAGAATCTTCCAATAATGTCAGTGAATAGGTCAGAGTATTCTGGGTTTTATTGGTGATCTTAAGGGTGTAAGTATTTTCTGTTAGCCCTTCATAATTCACTCGGTAAAGTGCATTGCGATCACGTAAAATGCTTGCCTCAATTGGCACCCGTAAATTCATCCATATCAACATGGTAATAATTACAAGGCCTGTGAAGAGGCCATAACCGACAAGCTTTAAGCGGAATTTATCCGTTTTTTGACCTGCTAATTGGTGTTCGCTGGTATAGCTAATAAGGCCTTTTTCATAATTAAACTTCTCCATGGTTTCGTCGCATGCATCAATACATGCACCACAGTTAATGCATTCGTACTGTAGTCCGTTGCGAATATCGATACCTGCGGGGCATACTTCAACGCATAAATTACAGTCAACACAATCGCCTAAACCAAGCTGCTTAGGGTCATCTTTACGTTTACGACGACCACGAGATTCACCACGTTTATCATCATAGGCAACAACATAGGTGTCCTTATCAAACATTACTGCTTGGAAGCGTGAATATGGGCACATATAAATACACATTTTTTCTCTTAAAAAACCTGCATTGCCATAGGTACATACTGTAAATAAGCCAACCCAAAACATAACTAAGCCTGACCATTCAAGCGAAATTAGGTTGCCGTAAAGCTCTGTAACTGGAACAAAATAGCTTAAAAATGTGGTTGCAGTAAAAAATGAAATTGCACCCCAAATTAGGTGTTTAACAGTCTTTTTGCGAAATTTTTCGAATGACATTTTTGATTGATCAAGTTTGATACGCTTATTGCGATTGCCTTCCACTTTCTCTTCAACCCAAATAAACATCATCATCCATACCGTTTGCGGGCAGGTATAACCACACCAAACCCGGCCGAGCCAAGTGGTTACAAAAAACAGTGCGAATGCGCCTGCCATAAAAACCCACGCCAGCAAGGTAAAGTCTTGTGGAAACAAAGTAGTATTAAAAAAGCGGAATTGCTGCGAACCTATATCAAGCAGTATCGCTTGTTGGCCATGATAAGGAATAAACGGGATTAGAATAAACGCTAACATTAGTGCCCAACCAATATAGCGGCGCAATTGCTGGTATTTTCCTTTTTGTGATCTTACATAAATGGGCCCTTCTGTTTTATAGGGCTTAATAATCAGATCTTCTTCTTTGATATCAAACTTCATAGTGTTTCTCGACGGTAGATATTCGTAATGCTTACTACGCTAATAACAATAAGTATGCCAAGAGCTGTTGCTGCTTAAAGTGTTGATAATTAAGGTTTTATTTTTCTTTTGGTAAATGTGGTTTGCACGATATATCGCGTGTTCGCGATATATCGTGGTTTTTGCGATGTTTTTGTGGTGAATTACGATGAACGGATGAGTTGAGATTTAGATAAGCTGGACGCTAAACTGATTAACCAGCGTCCATTTTTTGTGCGTAATAGGGCTAATTCAGCCAGTTAGTTTCTTGAAATGCCAAGTTTTTTCATTTTTGAACGTAAAGTACTTTCGGGAAGATCTAGTAACTTAGCTGCACCATTTGCTCCACCAATTTTCCCTGCACATTGTTCTAGCACTTGTTCAATATACGACTTTTCCATTTCGGCAAGTGTCAGCTGAGCAAAATTACTCGCGTCTAAACTCGCTTGGAAGTCGTGTTTAATTTGAATCAGTGAGGTTTGGCTTAAAATGACTTCGCGCTCTAATACATTTTGCAGTTCACGAATATTGCCAGGCCAATGATAGGTAGCAAGGCGTTTTAAACTTGCTTTGCTAATACCCTTGATAGGTTTACCAAGTTTGCGCGCAAGCTCCGCAATGATGTTTTGGCATAGCAGAGGTAAATCATCAAAGCGTTCACGAAGTGCGGGCATGGTAAGTGGAAATACATTAAGGCGATAATATAAATCCATACGGAACTCGCCTTGTTGTACCATTTTTAATAAGTCTTTATTGGTTGCAGCAATGACACGAATATCAACTTTTAGGGTTTGATTGCCACCAACGCGCTCAAATTCTTGTTCTTGTAGCACACGTAATAGTTTGCTTTGTGCTTCTAAGCTTAGCTCGCCAACTTCATCTAAAAACAATGTGCCTTTATCTGCTAGTTCAAAGCGTCCTTTACGGCGTTCAGTCGCGCCGGTAAAGGCGCCTTTTTCATGGCCAAATAATTCGCTTTCAAGCAGGCTAGGAGTAAACGCTGCACAATTTACTTTTACTAAGGTATTGTGAGCACGCTTGCTAAGGCGGTGAATATTACGTGCAATCAGTTCTTTACCTGTGCCGTTCTCACCTAAAATCAATACGGTACTGTCGGTTTTACTGACCAAGCTCACTTGATCAAGTAATTGCTTAAAACGTGGGCTTTGCCCAACTAAGCCAGAGTCGCTCCAATTTTCATCTATTTCACTTTGTAGGTAAGTATTTTCGGCTTGTAATTGCTCTGATAAGGCTTGCACTTGTGCCAACGCTTCTCGCAGCGCACGATCACTTTCTTGTTGCTTGGTTACATCGCGGAAAATTGCCACTGCACCAATGATTTTTCCGGCTTTATATACCGGCGTTGAGGTGTATTCTACAGGGAAGCTAGAACCATCTTTACGCCAAAATACCTCATGGCTAATATTGCGTTCTTGGCCATCTTGCATGGTCGCGTAAATATTACATTCGTGGGCTGGGTAAGGGCTGCCATCGGCATGGCTATGATGATGATATTGGTGGATTTTCTCACCAAGTAATTCACCTGCTTGCCAGCCAGTCATGCGTTCAGCTGCTGGGTTGATAAACACCGCTTTACCTTCTAAATCAAAACCATAAATGCCTTCACCCACGGCGTTTAACAACAGCTCTGAATCGGCGAGCAAGTGCTTTAGATTATCCATAAATTACAACCCTCGATATTTCGAGGGTTAATTGTGCCAAGCTTAATGCCAAATTGCCAGTAAGCAATAACCGTCATTTAAATGATAAGTGGCAATATAAAATGACGAGTGATCTGTTTCTTCCTATTCAAGACCGTAAAATACTGACAATTATAAGAAAAAGCAGGACGTAATATGACACAGCCGATGATATGTGTTGAACAGGTAAGTAAAGAATACAGCTCAACAAAAGCTGTTAATCAATTAAGCTTTTCAGTCAATAAAGGCGAAATTTTTGCCTTGTTAGGACCAAATGGTGCAGGTAAATCGTCACTTGTGCGTATGTTAGTAGGCTTTACTAAACCCGATAGCGGAAAAATATCTATTCAATTAGGCAACCGCTATTTAAGTGAAATTCCAGCAAATAAGCTTGGCTATTTACCAGAAGACCGTGGACTTTATGGTGAAAAAACACTGCTGCAGAATCTTCATTACTTTGCTGCATTGCATGGGGTTAGTAAGCAAGATGCAAAACAAACAATAGATTACTGGCTGCAACGATTTGATTTATTAGGCCGTGAAAAAGAGCCGCTTAAGTCACTCTCGAAAGGTAATCAGCAGAAAATACAGCTCATCACTGCAATATTACACAACCCAGAAATTGTTATTTTAGATGAACCTTTCTCAGGGCTAGATCCAATAAACCAAGAAAAAGTAGTGCAGTTTTTAGCTGAGCTGAGACAGCAAGGCATGACAGTTATTTTAAGTGCGCACCAAATGGCCATGGTAGAAAAAATGGCAGATAGAATGCTGCTAATGAATAAAGGTGAAGCCGTTCTATATGGCACTTTGGATGCGATTAGAACTCATATTGGTGGTGCTTTAGAGTTGGAAGTTGGCTTTGCGGGCGAACTCAATGCTGAGGCATTGCAGGTACACTTTGGCCAGTTTAATTATCGCTTAAACAAGCAGTGCACCTTGGTTGTTAGCCTTGAACATAAGTCGCAAGTAAATGAGGTACTAGCAAGGCTGCCTAAACTTGGTCAAGTGATACACATTTCTAGCCGCAATATGGATTTACACCAAATGTATTTAAAGGCGATTGAATCGCATCAAAGTAGTGCATTATCAAAGGAGAATAATCATGAATAACCAAGTAATGCACGTTGCCAAATGGGAGTTTATGCACTTTTTTAAGTGGAAGCAGGAAATCATCAGCAAGTTAATTATGGTCGCAATTGCGCTAGTGGTGTTTTTTTGGCAATCGGCTGCTAATTTTACAACCAGTGATTATCGCATTGCTGTGGCTGCTGGTAGCGAATTTGAAATGGTACTTGAGGGGTATGTTTTTACAAATACCAACGAAAACCAAGAGACTTTGCATGATGCCTTAAAAGCAGGGGACTTGGATGCAATTTTATTAATTGATGAATCGCAAAGCCCTGTGAGTATTGGTGTTATCAGCAAAGGAAAAATGGCATGGCAACAAACATTGCAAAATGCGTTAAAACAGCACTATGCAAGCAAAGTTAGTGAACAATTATCGCTTTCATCACAACAAATGGCGTTGCTGAATAACCCTATAACGCTTACAACGGTATACCTTGACCAAAATATTAAAAGCGAAGAAAACCATTCTACATCAACAGCTGTTGGCGTATTAGTGTTGCTTTCGGTGGGAATATTTATGTCGTTTGCACAGGTTTTTGTATCAATCACAGGTGAAAAGCAACAGCGTGTAACTGAGCAGCTTTACGCTACTATGAGCGCACAAACTTGGGTTGATGGCAAAGTTTTAGGGCAAGTATTATTGGCACTTAAAGCAATGTTAAGCACCGTTATTTCGGTATTGCTAGGGATTGCATTTATGCAAGTGATTATTCAAGGGCAAACACTCGATTTATCTTTTATTGATTGGGCTTTATTGCCTTGGGTATTAGCTTTCGCATTATTAGGCCTTTACTTTTGTACTGCATTTATGGCAGCAATAGCAGCAGCAATTGATGACCCTAATCACAGTGGTAAATCATCGTTTATGATGATCCCATTAATTCCAATGATTTTGGCGTTTGTATTAATGGATAGCCCAAGCGGCTGGGTAATGACGTTCTTAAGTTATTTTCCGCTAACTGCGTTTGCTGTTATGCCAGTGAAAATGGCATTGGTTGATGTGGCTATTTGGCAGCCGATTTTATCGCTGATCCTCACTCTTGTACTGTGTGTTTATATGCGACGTGTTGCAGGGCGCTTGTTTAAAATGGGCATGGTGATGTATGGCAAAGAGCCAAGCTTTAGACAAATGTTGGGATGGGGAATAACTGAGCGCTAGTGACATGGCTAATGCTAAGTTGAGATTATCTTTTCATTTACTAATAAACCTGTGGGCTCATTTCGATTTATGATTGCTTTAGCTTTCAATTGAGTTCGCAGTCAAGGCAAAGTTATTCAAGTGAACTACAATTTAGCATAAGTGCCATTGTTATGAAAAAACAAGTATGCGAATAATTATCATTTCAATCTTTGTTTTTTTGGGGAGCTTGCCGCAAAATTTGTTTGCGAAACATGATTCATTATCACTTGGCTTAATCGAAAAGTATCCTCCATTTAGCTATGAGGAGCTTGATGTTCCTTGTGGAATATACGTTAGACAGTTAAGAGCTATTAGTGAAAAATTAGGAATCACCCTTTCGTATGAATTTTTGCCCTTACAACAAGCATTAAGAAAAACTAAGAATGGGCATTTAGACGGGATAGTGGGAGTTGTCTATAGAAGCGAGAGAGCCGTTTTTCTCGATTATTTATTAAACGCCCCACTAGGTGAAGTCACCGTTTCTTTATACACACTTCATAGGAAATACAATTTAGATGAACTGATAAAAGAAAAGGCTATAATGGCTGCAAAATCTGGCTTTTTCCTTAGTGATGATTTACATCAACTTTTAAGAACAAAAAAAATAGATTTATATCGGTTTTCTGATATTGCTTCGGTAATTGAATTGATGAAAAAGGGGCGTATTCAAGGGATTATTCATACTGATTCTGAGGTTGACTTAAAAAGCTCAAATAGCATTGAGTTGTATAAAAGTAATGAAATTTTATCTTCAGAGGCTACTTATTTATCATTTTCAAAGCACATTAGATTAGAAAAGGAAATGTTGGTATCAAAAATTAAAAACTTACTCACAAATAATCCCTCTCTTATTAAAGGACTGAAAGATGAGTGCTCTTAATTTTTCAGTAATTTCATTTGGCTCATTAAGCAATCTGCTCATAAATAACAGGGTTTTTTAAAAAAGTTTGGATGAATTTTTGAGCTAAATCAAATTTTAACTCAGCTGTGGTTTGGTTAATAAGTAAACTTGATTTATGTCAATTCTCAACTGAAAAACAAGCGCATACTCTCTTTCAAGCAACCGATTTATCTCGCATTTATAGAAGGAGTTTCGTTATGAGAAATGTGCAAAAATCAGAAATTATTGTAACCGTCATTGCAGTCTTAGCATTAGTTGTTACAGTGGTCGGTCACCTAGCGGGTGCTAGCATTGCTAACTCAAGTTCATTTGGCATTATTGCAGCACCGGTACCATTAGTACTCTTTATTATTGCATTTGCAGCGTACAAATATGCTGCATCTCATGACGAAGATTCGAGTCATTAATTGATAAATACAGATTGCCCCCGATTAGTTTTACTTTACTTGCGACAAAGGCAGCGTTAGCTGCCTTTTTTCATTTAACTCTGTGTGCTAATTGGGTTTAATACAAATAAGCGTTTAGCATCCAAACAAGCTTTTCTTGCTCTTTTATGTAATCACTCATTAGTGAAGCAGTTCCTTCGTCGTCGGCATCGCCAGCGAGTGAAAGTAAGCTTCGTTGTGCTGTGATAAGCTCACTGAAACCTGACAATAAATTGCTAATTGCGTCACGGCCTGCGCTGATATTTTTTGCTTCAGAAATCTTGCTGTTATTAAGGTAATCAGAAAAGCCGTGTAACGGCTCACCACCCAAGGTTAAAATACGCTCTGCGATTTCATCTACTTTAAGTAGTAAGTCATTATAGATTTCTTCAAATTTTGCATGTAATTCAAAGAAGTTTTCACCTTTAATATTCCAGTGAAAGCCACGGGCATTCATATATTGAATTTGGTAGCTACTTAATAAGGCATTTAGTTCTGCAACTAATTTATGTGTGATGTCTCTGTCTAATCCAATAATTGAAACGTTTTTCATAACCCACCTCGTGTTCAAAATAATAGTAACTTGTTTCGATGAGATGATTATCGAGTAACTTGATGATTGTTTAAATCACTTAAATTAGATTGGAGTGTTCTGTTTTTGTGATGATAAAATGGATTCGATGTAATCCATTACTTTATGTGAATAAATTAAACTGGTGTGGCTTAAATGAAAGACTTTATGTTCAGCCATGCCGTGCAGAGTTGTTTCATCAAGTAACACGGTACCGTCAGATTGGCTGTTCTTTTTGATTAACGGCATTAAGCCAAGAGGTAGGTCGCCTGCAATACTATAAAGCTTGGCATTAAAGGGCCAATCATGATTTTCGGAAAGCAAAAATTCGACACTGTTCTTTAAGAATAATTCGAAGCCTTTCTCTTTCATGTGTTTTGCAATTGCCGCGCCTTTATGAGGGGTACCAAGGGTAATCACTTTTTTCACATTTACGGCTTGTTGACTATTCGCTTCAAGGTAAGCGCGTGCAATTAACCCTCCCATCGAGTGGCAAACAAATGCAGTGCTTTCACCGTCAATAAATTCGTCTATTTGTTGAAATATACTTTCTTTATTGGGCGATAAGCTCTGGTAGCTTAAATTTAGCGTTTTAAAGCCAAGCTTTGTAATGCGCTTACTGAGCGGCAACATCACAAAGCCCGACATATATAACCCATGCAGAATAACAACTTTTTTAATCGTCATTGGTGGCCAGTTTATAAAATGGTGATCGGCTCAATTAGCACTGAATCGGTTTCGTTACTGACCCAGACTTGACCGTCTTGTACAGTAACTGAAAGTTGCATATGCCTTGCTGCCAAAGGAATAAGTTGTTGTGATTGCTCAAACGGAATACTAAATACGCGCAAATTAGGGTGTTGAAAAAACTTACCTTGGTGTTTCTCCAGCCATACTTTTTGATCGCCATCGCCATAGGTATATAAAATGGCTTGTTTCGATTGGTTGCAGGCTTTCTTTAAACGCTTTTCATCCGGTAGGCCAAGATCTATCCATAATTCAATGTCATCGGTGAGTGACTTTTCCCATATTTCGGGTTCATCGTCAGCACACAGACCCTTGGTGAAACTCAGTGTATCAGAGGCATTTAATGCAAATGCCAAAATGCGTAACATCAAACGATGCTCATTTTCAGAAGGGTGCTGTGCAATCGTTAAATTGTAATCACCGTAGTGGTGTCTATCCATGTCGCTCAGGTTTAACGAGAGCTTATGTACTAAAGCCTTTAACGCCATAATTATTATTTATATAAGAAAGATTACTGCTATTGTAACTGAATATAGTTAAAATACGCGTACTTTCATGCTTTGGAGAAAATAAATGGCAATTCAGTGGTTTCCTGGTCATATGAATAAGGCGCGTAATGAGATTAAAGAAATCATGCCGCAAATGGACGTGATTATCGAAGTGCTGGATGCGCGTATTCCTTACAGTAGTGAAAACCCTATGGTTGGCGACCTACGTGGTGATAAACCCGTTATTAAAATCTTAAACAAAGCTGACCTCGCCGATCCTGAAATGACCAAAGCGTGGATGACTTACCTAGAGCGTGAAGATGGAGTTAAAACCTTACCTCTTGATAACAACAAATCGAGCGAAGTGTATTTAATCAACGAATTATGTAAAAAGTTAGTGCCTCATAAAGTGGGAGCTGATAAGCAAATTAAAGCGATGATTATGGGCATTCCTAATGTTGGAAAATCAACATTAATTAATACACTTGCTGGCCGTGTAGTAGCCAAAACGGGTAATGAACCAGCAGTGACTAAAGCACAGCAAAAAATCCGTTTAGAAGACGGTATTATGTTGTACGACACTCCAGGTATGTTGTGGCCAAAGGTTGAAAATGAACATTCAGGCTACCGTTTAGCTGCAACGGGTGCTATTCGTGATACAGCGATTAACTATGAAGAAGTGGCGAGTTATACTGCAGAGTATTTATTGAGTGCGTATCCTGAATTATTAAAATCGCGCTATAAAATGAATGAGTTGCCAGAACAAGATTGGGAATTTATTGAACAAGCTGGTCGTAAACGTGGTTGTATTCGTTCGGGAAATCAGGTTGATACCCATAAAATGTCTGAAATCTTAATCAATGAACTACGCGATGCTGTAATTGGCCGTATTTCAATGGAAACACCTGAAATGCGTGAAGAAGAAGAAATTATAGTTGCAGAACTTCGTGCCCAGGCAGAAGCCAAAAAACAAGCTCGTGAAGATGAGAAAAAAGCCCGCCGCGCTCGCGCGCGTAAAAACCGTCGTTAATATTTTTGATGATAATAAAAAAGGCCTCTGTCAGAGGCCTTTTGGTTTCATATCTACCGTCACCGATATGAGCAATGTAGCAAGTAATTCGTATAAATTGGCTACTAGCAACGTAACTTCAGGGGCGCGAAGCGCTGTTGCTAGTAGCCGTAGCCTGTTAATTCACTATTAAAAAGCTACTAGGGTCGAGAAACACAAAGAAGAGTGAGTGCGTGTACTGCTTCCTTGTTGAGATTGATTATCAATTAGATCTAAAAAACTGTCAACACCTTTTTGAGAATAATTCTCATTATTTTTAGTGCGCTCTTTCTATTGTCGCTTATCTTATTGATATTATACGTTTTAATGAGGATGTTTATTTTTCTAATGCGTGCTTTCATCGGTTGTTTCTGAGATGGGTAAAAGATTTTTGTGAGAAAAACTGCTTTATATAAATTTTTGCTGGTTACCCTCTTTGTAATAAAAGTGAAACCAAATGCATTTAAACTTACCGTTAATAATTCGCTGCTAAACGAACTATTTCCCTTAGGTTATTTAGCCGACACTGCTTTTAAGCATGGTCGGCTTTTTTATGCGTGATGCTTCTATTTAAATTTCACGGTTTTAGTGCTTCGGGTGTAACTGCGAGATTTTGGCGCTGTCCATTCACCTTGTTTAAAGTAACTAGTGCTGACGATAATTTTATCGTTTGTTAATTTACTTGATGATTTTACTTTAGTGATACCTTCTTTATTACCTGTTACATCCTCAAAGGCAACAAACTCATTTTCAGCAGTGATTTCAAGTTCGCCTTGAGTATAAAACCCCGCGGTTGTGAAGTAGTAAAACACCAGTTTTTGTTTTTTATTGTCCCAAAAAATCAGTGATTCACCACCGTATGCGCCGTCATTAATTGAGTGCAGGGTGCGCAATGTTGTGCCATTTAGCGCACTTTCCCAGTGGCATACATCAACCGCGCCATTACTAAAGGTAGATTCCCATGTGCCTAAGTAAGGTTCGAAAATTTTTAGCTTTTCGTCTAATGCATTAACATGGCTGGCGAAGGTTTGTAGTAACAAACAGATGCCGATAACAAGTCGTCTTTTCATTGGGGTTCTCTTTCATTTTATTGTTAGTGAGTAATTCTGTGTTTATGGCTTTTTTGATAACACAGCTAAAATTTTGTTGTTTGTTAAGCTTAGTGAAAACGTGGCAAAAGAAAAGCCCTAACATTGGTTAGGGCTTTGGTATGCCTTATGGCATAAGCAAGTAATTATTGCAGAAAATAAAGCTCTTTAAAGAGCCTTAAAACGAATAGCAACACCGCCGCCTGCAGCCATTTTCAAGCTGAGTTCGTCTTTGCTAGACACCGTTTTGCTATAAATCGCCATTTCGTAAGGTTTGTCGACCCAATTTGCGTTTTCGCCATCGCTGTACACTTGGGCAATGTATTTGCGATTAGGGTCAAGAAAATTAAGGTTAATTTTCTCAGTACGTACATTTTCATCGGTTACGGCACCTAAGTACCAGTCATCTGAATGCTTATCTTGTCGCGCAAATACGATAAATTCGCCTACTTCGCCAGCAATCGCTTTACTCTCTTGCCAGTCTGTCGGTACATCTTTAATAAATTGAAATGCTTCAGGCTTGGCAAGGTAATTACGTGGTAAATCGGCCGCCATTTGAATTGGGCTATAAAGCACAACATACAGTGCTAACTGTTTTGCCAATGTGGTTTGAGGACGATTAGTGTCGCTACCTAAACCATTAAACGATAAATCAAAGATGCCTGGGGTGAAATCCATTGGGCCTGACAGCATGCGGGTAAAAGCTAATGTTGGCACATGACTTGGTGGGTTTGGTGGTGTGCCCCACGCATTGTACTCTTGACCACGGGCACCTTCACGAGAAATCCAATTTGGGTAAGTGCGGCGCAAACCGGTGTCTTTAATAGGCTCGTGGGTATTAATGCTAATTTTATGTTTTGCAGCAAGTGTTACGTTGGCTAAGTAGTCGTTCACCATAAATTGACCATCGTGCCACTCGCGATGAACTTGGCCGTTTGTATCAACACGTTTAATATTGCTGCCATCAGCTACATAGCCGGTTTTAACTTGGCTAACACCGTACTTTTGATAAAGCGCAAAGGCATCTTCCATTTGATTTCTGTAGTTACTCACATTGCCGGATGTTTCGTGGTGTCCAACAATCGCCACACCTTTATCTTTGGCATAGTGTGCCAGTTCAGCAAAGTTAAAATCAGGGTAGGCTTTGGTAAAATTAAATACATCACCGTTGTGAAACCAATCACCATCCCAGCCAATATTCCAACCCTCGACTAACACACCTTTAAAGCCATTTTGTGCAGCAAAGTCGATATATTCTTTAGTGAGCTTTGTGGTAGCACCATGTTTTTCCCCGCTGCCCCAGGTGTTTTCGCCAATATGCATACCCCACCAAATACCTACGTATTTGCTTGGTTCAACCCAATCAACATTACCTAATTTATTTGGCTCATTGAGATTTAGAATTAAGTCTGAGTTAGCTAAGCCAACCGCAGAGTCACTAATTTGAATAGTGCGCCAAGGTGTTGTAAAACCGTCAGTGGTTTTAACTAACGTGCCATCACTCCAAGGCGTTAAATCAGCGTTAAACTGACCATCACGACCTTGTTTCAGTGTCATTGCAGCAAAGTCGACTAAGGCCGCTTCATGAATGCTAATATGGATATTATCATTGCGTTTAAAGGTTACTGGCGTATGCACATGACGTGCTAAATTAAGCGGTGTTTTGTTGTAAACATACTCATAGCGGTTCCATTCGCGCGCTGGGATCCACCAAGATGTTGTCGTGTTTGCATCTGAAAGGTTGAATTGGGTTAGTTCTTTACTGATTTCTGCGTATTTATAACCCTGATCTTCAGCTAATTGGTAACGAAAGCCAATGCCATCATCAAATACTTTAAAGGTGACATTAAAAGTAGCGTTTTGTTGTTTAAACGTTATTGCCAATTGGTTGTGATTATCGCGCACATTGTGGCGTTCTCCCCAAGGCTGCTGCCAAGTCTCATCATGTGATGATATGTTTGAATTTACAATCTCAGCATTATGGCCCAGCGCTGTATGCTCTCGAAATGTAAAGCCCAAGGTTGATGGCATGATGATGGTGTTTTTATTAAGTGTAACTTGGTATGTTGGCAGTTCAGCATCATCACTGACGACAACTTTTAACTGTTGATTTGGCGAATTTACCGAAACGGTTTTCGCCTGCAGACACGGCGTAAGCAGAAGCAGGAAAAGTGCTTTTTTCATTTTTGTATCACTTGTTGTCAATGTGGGGATAACAAGAGTAAAAGGTTGGCAAAAATGACACCAGCGCTTGCAAACGTATTCAATAATGCAAAAAGCCCTCGAAGAGGGCTTTAAATTTTATAGCTTAACGTGTTTTCACTTATTTAGCTAAAGCACGCTTTAAGAAGTTAGGTGTAGCTAATGCACCTTGGTGAATGCCTACGTTGTAGTATTCTGTATCAAATGTTGCATTTTCAACATCTTCTGCTCTAAATGCTGTGAAGTTTTCACCTTTACGTGCCATCGTTGCTGACCATAAACCTGAAGGGTAAATTGGTTGTGGGAATGGCAGAGTTTGTAAATCGGCAAAACCAACTTCTAACATTGCTGCACGTGTTTCACGCAGTAATTGTTGGTGCATTAATGGCGATTCACTTTGCTGAATTAAGATGCCGCCAGAGCGCAGTGCTTTTAAGCAGCTAGTATAAAACGCGTGGTTAAATAAACCTTCACCAGGACCTACCGGGTCAGTACCATCAACAATAATAACATCGATTGATTCTGGTGCTGCTTCAGCCATAAACTTAATGCCATCATCAAACATCACTGTTGCGCGTGGGTCGTTGTTTGACTCACATAGTTCAGGGAAGTATTTCAACGACATTTCAGTTACAACTTCGTCAATGTCAATTTGATGAACGGTTTCAACACCTGGGTGTTTAAGTACTTCACGTAATGTACCGCAATCACCACCACCAATGATCACAACATTTTTCGGTGCTGGGTGTGAAAACAATGCTGGATGGCTCATCATTTCATGATAGAAAAAGTTTTCGCGCGTACTAACCATAGTACAGCCATCAATAATCATTAAATTACCAAAGTCTGTTGTATCGTACATTTCAACAAGTTGAAATGGAGACTGTTTTGACTCTAGTTTTTTATTGATGCGCAGTGAAAAAGCACTGCCATCACGATCACTTATTTCAGTGAACCAAGTATTAGCATCTAAATTAGACATAGTAGTTTTCACTTACCATTTATATGTTTAAAAATTGCCGCAATTTTGCCAGTGAAATGCGTGTGACTCAATTAGAAAATAAAATTATAGCCGAACAATTTAATTTTTATGGCTAGTGATTAAAAAGCAAATTAAAATATTCCTAATTATATGACTTTATGAAGAGATAACATTGGCTATAACTAACGCACGCGAAACTTATAATATCGCTCACTGGAGTGAAGGCTACTTTGATATTAACGCACAAGGCGAGCTGGTTGCATTTCCAGATAAAGATCACACAAAACAAGGTGTTTCTTTAGCCCAGTTAACTGAACAATTTAAAGAACAGGGATTAACGTTACCTGTTTTGGTTCGTTTTACCGATATTTTACAGTCGCGTGTTGATACGCTAGTAGGTGCATTCGCGGATGCAAAACAAAGCCGAAATTATCAAGGTGAATACACCTGCGTTTACCCAATTAAAGTTAACCAGCAGTCATCAGTAGTTAAAAAGCTGCTTGCTCATCAAAGTAATAAAGTAGGCCTTGAAGCTGGCTCTAAGCCTGAGTTAATGGCGATTTTAGGGGTAGCCGATAAACCAATTAAAATCGTTTGTAATGGCTACAAAGACAGTGAATTTTTACGTTTAGCATGTATCGGTCAGGCAATGGGGCATGATGTAAATATCGTGGTTGAAAAGCTCTCTGAACTTGATGTGCTATTGCAAGAAATTGAAACGCTGGGCATTGAGCCAGGCATTGGTATTCGTATACGCCTTAACTCTGTAGGTAAAGGTAAATGGCAAAATACCGGTGGTGAAAAAGGCAAATTTGGTTTAACTGCAAGCCAGGTATTAAGTGCTATTGAGCGCTTGAAAAAAGTTGGGAAAGAGCACTTACTTACACTTGTGCATTTCCACATTGGCTCGCAAATCGCCAATATTCGCGATATTCACCGTGCATTGAAAGAATGTTCGCGCCATTATGCTGAGCTTTGCCAAATGGGTGTTGCGCTTAAAACGATTGATGTAGGTGGTGGTTTAGGTGTCGATTACGAGGGTTCAGGATCACGTAATTCATGCTCGATGAATTACACAGTAGCTGAATACGCGCGCAATGTTGTAAATACCTTTGCCGACACTTGTGAAGCTAATAACCTGCCGCAGCCAGACATTATTACAGAATCAGGACGTGCACTTACGGCACATCACGCAGTGCTTATCACTGATGTAATTGATGTTGAAGAAGCGCCAAAATTACACAGCGATATTGTACTTTCAGACAATTCGCCGCAAGTATTACAAGAAATGTGGCAAGCAAAACAGCGTTTAACACCGCGTCTAGCGCTTGAAATTTACCATGATGCTATGCATTTGTTCAGCGAAGCACACGAGCAGTACGTGCACGGGTTGTTATCGATGACCGATTGGTCGCAAATCGAAACCTTATATTTCGACATTTTACGTGCAGTACGCGCTCAATTAAGTGCAAGTGCTCGTTCTCACCGTGAAGTGATTGATGATTTAAATGAGAAGCTAGCCGACAAACTGTTTGTGAATTTTTCGTTATTCCAATCATTACCGGATGTTTGGGGTATTCAGCAGTTATTTCCAGTAATGCCAATTGAACGCTTAGACGAAGCATGTACTCAGCGTGCAATTCTTCAGGACATCACGTGTGATTCTGATGGCCAAATTCGAGAATACGTCGATGGTGCAGGTATTGAAGCAAGTTTACCTATTCCTCCATACCGCCCAGGCGAGCAGTATCACCTTGCTATGTTTATGGTGGGTGCCTACCAAGAAATTTTAGGTGATTTACACAACCTCTTTGGTGATACAGATTCTGTGCATATTGAGCTAAATGACAAAGGCTTTGTACTTACCAATGCATTAAAAGGTGACAGCGTAAAAGACGTACTTAAGTATGTGCATTACAACGAGAGTGCGCTAAAAACCAATTACCAGAATCGTCTCGTGGCCAGTAATCTATCGAATGAGTTACAGCAAGCGTATTTAGAAGAGTTAGAAGCTGGACTTAGTGGTTACACCTACTTTGAAGACTGACCAGCTGTAAGACAAGAGTCTGGCTATTTATTGCTGCGCTAAAAAAGGCTAAAATATGGCCTTTTTTAGCTTGTTCATCCAATAAATTCGATAAGTTGTGTGATGTTGTATTATTTAAGAGCCCTAATTTCATTACTGTTTTACACTGTAAACACCCTGTTTTGGTTTGTACCTATTTTTATTGCAGGTTTGCTAAAGTTATTACCAATTAAACCATGGAAGGAAATGTGGAGCGTTATTGCTAAATGGTGTGCGAGTCGTTGGGTTGGCACCAACAGCATAATTCAATACATCTTTACACCAACTAAACTGGTTGTTACTGGAAGTAAAGATTTTACCTATAAAGATTGGTACTTAGTGGTTGCCAACCATCAATCTTGGGTAGATATTTTGGTTATGCAGCGTGTGCTGCATAAGAAAATTCCTTTTCTAAACTTCTTCCTGAAAAAAGAACTAATTTACGTGCCATTTTTAGGTTTAGCTTGGTGGGCTTTGGATTTTCCATTTATGAAGCGTGCCAGCAAAAGCCAGCTAAAGAAAAATCCATCGCTGCGCACCAAAGATATGGAAACCACAAAAAAAGCCTGTGCCAAGTTTAAGAATATGCCAGTGAGCATTGTGAACTTTGTTGAAGGAACACGCTTTACGAAAGACAAACATACTCGTCAAAAAAGTCAGTTTGATAATCTATTAAAACCTAAAGCAGGCGGTGTTGCGTTTGTTATGGAAGCAATGGGTGAACAATTGCATAAGCTTGTTGATGTCACTATTTGTTATCCCAAAGGCACACCAACTTTCTTTGACTACTTGGCGGGTAAAGTACCTGAAATTCGTGTACACATTGAAGTAAAACCTGTGTCATCGACTTGGGTGGGCAACTATTCGAATGATTCTGAGTTCCGTGTGCAATTTCAAACTGAACTCAATACCTTATGGCAAGGTAAAGATCAGCAATTGACTGAATTAAAGCAGTTACAAGCTGAGGAAGTGTCATGCTAGCTAAATTTTTACCGGGCGTATTACTTGCGCCAATTGTATTTACGGTGCTTGTTGGTAATGTTGTGCTGTGTGGTGGCATCGTATTTTTATTGGGACTGTTAAAAATAGTATTGCCAATACAAATCGTGCGCGATGCATTGCATTTGGCCTATAAAGGCTGGTGTAAGGGGAATTTCTTTGGCGTTTGGCTTGCGTGTGATAATTGGCAAGTTGATATTGAAGGTGAGTTAGACGAAAACGCTTGGTACTTACTGATTTCGAATCACCAAAGCTGGCTCGACATTATGGTATTGAGTGGCCTTGGTCGTTTGCCGGCGCCTAAATTCTTTTTAAAAGATGAGCTTAAGTGGGTGCCATTTGTAGGCACTGGCGCATGGGCGATGGATATGCCATTTATGAAGCGCGTGAGTAAAGCTAAAGTGTTGAAAAACCCGAAGTTAAAAGGGATGGATGTGGAGCGCACCAAACGTGCATGTCGCCATTTTCGCTTAAATCCAACGACGATTATTAATTTTGTCGAAGGCTCACGTTTTACTTCTGAAAAACATCAAAAACAGCGTAGTCCGTTTAAACACTTGCTTAAGCCAAAAGCAGGGGGGATTGCATTTGCACTTGAAGTACTTGGCGAGAAAATGGATGGTTTATTAAATACCAGCATTGTTTATCACGGTACATCTGAAACGATTTGCAAGGACATGTTATTCGGCAAGCTGACTAAAATTCATGTCGATATCAAAGTACAGACAATTTCAGCTAATTTGATTGGAGATTATCAGCATGACCGCGAGTTTAGAGTTGAGTTTCAACAAAAACTCAATGATATTTGGCAAACGAAAGACCTGCAAATTGCATTGATGCAAGAGAACCCGCAGTTACCGAAAGTGACGCCAGCGCATTCAAGTCAGTAAAAGGATTTTTATGAGCAAAATTGAGACGTTATTAGCCCCATGGTTATCAGAAGCCTTCCCTCAACTTGCTTGGTTACCAAAAGCCCTTGCTATTTGCTCCGGTATTTTAATGCTGATAGTGATTTACTTTGCTGCGAGACACTTAGTTTTACCTAGCTTTGAAAAGCTTGCTGTGTATATTTCTCCACAGCGTTTAGGCCAACTTAAACCTTTGTTAACCAAGTTAAATAGGCGCTTAGCTGGCTTTATTTGCAGTGTGACGTTTCTTTCAAGCTTTCACTATTTCTATCTTCCTGGCGAAGAAGCTGAGCTGTTTTATCGTACGGTGGGCCAAATCCTAGCGGTGATTTACAGTGGTTTTATTTTTAGCTCGCTGATTGGCATTTCTGGGGCGGCTTATAATCAGCTTAGCTTTGCCAAAGATGTGCCGATTCTGGGCATAATTCAGGTAATAAAACTAATTACCTTTATTGTTACCTCTATTTTGGTTGTCAGCATACTATTGGGTAAGTCACCAGCGTATATATTGTCTGGTTTCGGTGCACTTGCCGCGGTGTTACTTTTAATATTCAAAGATACGATTTTGGGGTTTGTAGCGAGCATTCAAATTGCGGCTAACCGTTTAGTTGCGGATGGTGATTGGATTCAAATCGACCAATATGGTGCTGATGGTGAGATTGAAGAGCTTGGCCTTAACACGGTAAAGGTGCGTAATTGGGATAAAACCATTTCCACAGTGCCAACCTACGCTCTAATTTCGCAGTCATTTAAAAATTGGCGTGGCATGCAGGAATCAGGTGGGCGCCGTATTAAACGTGCTATTAACCTTGATTTAAACAGTATTCGCATTATTGATAATGAATTTATCGAAGGCTTGAAACAGCACAGTGTTATTTGCGATGTATTAGAGCAAGAGTTGCTGCAAGAAGCACTTAGCAAAAGCAATGTCAGGTTGTTTCGTGTTTATGCAGAAGAATATCTACGCCAACACAAAGCGCTTAATCATAGCCTTACCTTAATGGTGAGAGAGCTAGCACCTAGTGCTGAAGGTTTACCTATCGAGATTTATTGCTTTAGCGCAGATAAGCGCTGGATCCCATATGAGCATTTACAAGCAGATATCATAGATCATTTACTGGCAACCTTACCGCTTTTTGCATTGCGTCCTTACCAGTATATGAGCGGTCAATTTACCCGTTAATTGTTAGGCTGAGTACCTTGTTTTGGTAGCTAATGCTTGCTTGTTGGCTGGCAAAAAACTCTGCGTAATTATGCTTGATGCGAGACATAATTAAACGCGGCTGAAAACTAAACCCCGAAACCAACAAAATACAGCTTTCTTTTGTCATCACAACTTCAAGGTGAAGTGGTTGTGAGACCTTTAAATTTAACATATAAAGCAAGTTGTAAACTAATAACGGCGGCACTGTAATTGAGCGCTCAGCAAGGTTTGGTGTCACAGAGACGGTTAAATCTCCAGCGTTTGCTAAGCGCTGCATATAACCCAACGCATTGAGCTCTTGTTGCAATTCCACTAAGTCTTGTTTACCTGCTTGCAGCTTGTAGCGCAGTAGCTCTGCTAAATCTGTAATTGACTCACTTGCGCTATCAATATTTTTATCCATCAGCGCTTCGATATTGTCTAAGCATTGGTAAAGAAACGCGGGTTGTACTTGTTGTGACAGCATCTTCAAAGTGTGATGACGAATGCTCTTTTCGATACTGGCTTTTTCGCGAACTGCTTGCGCACTTACATAGCCAATCGTCCAGACAAAGCTAAGAAATATATTAAATTTTGTTAATAATCTTACCAGCTGTTCGCGATCGGCAGGTTCAACATACCAAATATAACTAAGCAGCATGTTAGGTAAATAGAGAATCGCCACAGAGATAATCACCGCGCTAAGCACAACTAAAGCGCGATAGAAGCGCTGCTTTTGCAGCATTCGTTTGATAAAGCGACGGGTTACAAAATGCCAGACAGAAACTAACATAAGTGTGTATAGCAGCCATTCATGGGCATACTGCATTAATTTCTCTGGAGCAAAAAACGTGACCGCCACTAATGGGAAAAAGAGGATTAACGCGGCAATAATTCCCTGCGCAATATAGTAATCATTGGATTTATTCACCGCTTTTATCCTTTTTAATCGGTATTTTCAGCTCGACTCTAAACTGGTCGTTGGTGCGTTCAGAGTTAATAGTGAAATTATCGCGATATAATAGCGCTAAGCGTGCTTCTAGGTTGGTCAACCCGGTGCGCGTACCATCAGCTTGGCGGGCGGTTAAGTTAATAGGGTTACTGACACTTATACAAAGCTTTTTAGTTTGCAGATACACTGATATGGCAATGGTGCCACCTTGAGGTATTTGCGCGATACCATGCTTAATGGCATTTTCAATTAAAGTGAAAATACTCATACTAGGAACTAATAGAGTCTCACATGCCTCAGACACTGAAATATCAACGTTAAGGCGTTCCTCAAAACGCACTTTTTCAAGTTTAAGGTAATGCCGGCAGAGTAAGAGCTCTTGCTTTAATGCGATGCAATGACGCTTATTGTCAAAGTGGTGCTTAAAGAGTTGACGAAATTCAAACAATAATCGTTTTGCTTCACCGATATCTTCATACAACATGCCACGAATACTGTTTAATGAATTAAACAAGAAATGAGGATTTAACTGATATTGCAGTACATCCAGTTGTTGTTGTTTAAGTTGCGCTTTTAATTTATGTTTGTGCAAAATACCAAATGCTTGCAAGTAACACAGCATGTAAAAACAGTAAAATATGCCGTGTAAAAAGGATTCCACATAAAAGTAGGCTGGCCCTAAAGGCTTATTATAGCCTTTTACACTGGTTGAAATCGTTAGTGACATATATGAATTGGTGTCGCTGGCATTTATATAATCAGGATCATCTACTTGCTTTGTTCCACCTTCAATTTTAAATAAAAAACTACCTGGCACTGAAATCGTATGGGTGTAAGTTGCGCTGACAATACCTGTGAAAACACTAAACACTAAACCTGCTAGGTAAGCTTTTTTACCACTATTGTATTTGTGACGGATGTATTTGAGAGGCAAATAAATGCAGATAATTGGAATGATAATGATATGCACGCTGTAGTGTAGTAAACGCGCAGAATCAATATCCTCAATACGTAAAGGAGCCGACTGCCAGGCAAAACTGATAAGAAGTATAAGTGAAAATAGTAATAGATTAACGCCTATTGCCACTTTATATTTTGCCAACCAATGCAAGTGTCACCTGATGTTTAGAAAAAGCCAATTGCAAAATATAGTTTTTTAGAAAAAATGGCAATAATAGTTTGAATAATCGAAGGTTTGTTAGAGGTACGTAAACCATTATAATATTTGCTAAGAGTTTAAAAATTATGGTTTATTAAGATTTAATCTCGCAATATTAATTAAAGCAAATATACTAATTAAAGGGTGTAGATTATTTCGTGTAACTATATGTAATTTAATAATTTCTTACATAAAAATAAAGTGAATGTCGTATTTTAGGGTTTTTTTGAATGGGCTTTTTGGCTAGAATCAAACCGTATGCAACCGCAGAACAAGGATTTTTTGCCACTCTGTAGTAAGGCAGAATTGTGAATTTAAAACACATTATATATATCGTAACGCTCGCTACGTTCTTGCTCGCATCGCCCTTAATGGCACATGAGCGATTGGTAGTGGCAGTTGATCATGCTCCACCGTATAGTTACACACTTGGTGAGACACGTCCGCGTGGTTTACTTATCGATATTATGATGCGTATTTCAAAGCAGTTGAACGTATCTCTTCAGCTTATACCATGTCCTGTTTCTCGTTGCGTACAACTCATTAGGTCTGGCCAAGCCGATATTGGCGGTGCCTTTATAAAAACACCTGAGCGAGAGCGAGATATGGTGTTTCTTGATCCTGCTTATATGGTTTTAAACTCTCCCTTTGTGTTTTATGCCCAAACTGAAACTGATATCTCAGTCAATACCTATCAAGATTTGTACGGTAAGCGCATAGGTATTGTTCGCGGGGCTGCTCACTTTACCCGTTTCGATAATGATAAGAAGCTTAATAAAATAGCTGTACAAAGTGAAAGAGTTGCAATGGATTTACTTTTGAAAGGGCGTCTGGATGTGGTGATCGGTGTTGAACAAACAGCAGATCATTCATTGAGTGTGTTAAACCAACCTTCCCATCGCTTGAAAAAGTTGAATTACCGCCACGATGAACCGATCCTGGGTTTTGCCGTGGCATCAAAACGTTCTGAAAACCAAAAACTTATTACACGCGTACAGCAGGCTTTACTGGATTTAGCAAACTCAGGTGAGTTAACTCAGCTTGTTGATATATATGACTTACCTCCAGTTATAATAAAATAATAAGTTGATTCAGTATTTGTTCAGTCACAACAAATTACATTTTATAAAACTCCTAAGAATAAAGAGTAAACAATGACTTATTTCTCTTCACGTAAATTATTTAACGTTTCTATTTTAGCTGTAGCATTGGCTGCGTCTGGTTGTGCTACAACGAATGCCGAAAAAGGTGCGATGATCGGTGCTGTTACAGGTGCAGTGATAGGCAAATCAACATCAAATCATAAAAACAAACGTGCTGTGATTGGTGCCGCCGTGGGTGCTATTGCTGGTGCTGCGATTGGTGATTATATGGATCGTCAAGAAGCAGAAATGCGCGAACAGTTATCAGGTTCAGGTGTTGAGGTAGTTAGGGAGGGTGACAACTTGCGTTTAGTAATGCCTTCTAATATTACATTTGCAACGAACCAAGCGACAATTACGCCACAATTTCACGATACTTTAAACACAATTGCGAATGTACTAAATCATTACGACAAAACCTATTTGAGCATAGAAGGTCACACCGACAGCAGTGGTAGCGAAAGCTATAATCAAACACTGTCTGAGCGTCGTGCACGCAGCGTACAGCAATATTTGGTAAACCAGTCGATTATGAGTGATCGTTTATCGGTAACAGGCTATGGTGAAATGCGTCCGGTAGCGAGTAATGAAACCGCCGCAGGTAAAGCCAAAAACCGTCGTGTAGAAGTGCAAATTGTGCCTAACCAAGCGTAAGGGTGTAATTACTTAAAAAAGGCTTCCACATGGAAGCCTTTTTAGTACCTGTTGATTACTGCAGAAAAAGACTGTTAAGGTTAACACGCTCTAGTCTAACAAAATGTCTCACATACACTGTCAGCTTTACAGCTAATCACCGTTACCTTGTTGTAGCCAATACGTTGTAACTGTTCGGCAGCAAGTGTGGCACGGCCACCGGTAGCGCAGTGAAGATAAATAGGGCGGTCAGCGTCTTTTTCAATTTCAACCAGCTTCATTTCGAGTACACCGCGTGGAATATTAATTGCACCAACGGCATTTTTAATGGCATGTTCAGCAGGCTCGCGTACATCGATTAATAATCCATTATTTTGTGCTATTTCAGCTTTTGCTTGTGCTGAATCGACTTTCTTTACATTTTCTGATGCGAGCTTAATAAGATCGGGAATTGTCTTTAGCATGCTTAATCCTCCAGGCCAAATTTACGCAAAATGGTCATCATAGGGCACCATTTAGTAAATGCTGATTGTAATAAATTTATAGCAATAAACAGCGTGAAGAACACCCAGTTTGGGTGCGCAAAGAGGGTGAGTAATAGCGATACAATTAGCATTACGCCAGCAATTAATCTCAGTGCATCATTAACTTTCATATGAAAACCTAACTTATATTAGAACTTGCTATTTAATATATTAGTAAAACCTAAATTAGTAAACTCTAATATTAGACTTTTCTAATATAACGGCATATACTTTACTCAATTTTAAGAATATTGAATTGATGCATATGATGTTAGATATGGAAAAAATGCTTGAAAATGCAGCAGATGCAGAGCAATTTTTAAAGTTGATGGCAAATAAAAATCGCTTAATGATTTTATGTACCTTGAATCAAGGTGAACTAAGTGTCACTGAACTCAACCAGATTATTCCGTTAGCACAATCAGCATTGTCTCAACATTTGGCAAGCTTGCGTAAATCGAAGTTGGTTGAAACGCGCCGTGAAGCACAAACTATTTATTACCGTATTGTCGACCAACGTGTCAGTGCCATGTTAAACGCCTTGTACGAAATGTTTTGTCAATCAGAGTAAAGGGAATTAAAAATGAAGTTAACGCATCCTGTTGATCGCTTGGTTGCCAGCTCATTGCAAGGGCGCATTCCGCTTATCATTTTTATTTTTGCGCTATTAAGTGGCTTATTGGCGTTGCAATTTACGGCGCGTGAAGAAGAGCCGCAAATTGTTGTACCTATGCTTGATATTCAAGTTGCGGTTCCGAATATCAGTGCCAATCAAGTTGAGCGACAAGTTACTATTCCACTTGAAAAGTTATTGGCACAAGTGCCGGGTGTAGAGCATGTTTATTCAGTCACGCAAACGGGTGGTGCAATTGTTACGCTGCGCTTTTATGTGGGTGAAGACCGCGAAAAAGCGATTTTAAATACCTACAACAAACTTTACGCAAATCAGCATACTATGCCAAGCATTGTCGCCAATTGGCAGATTAAGCCAATTGAAGTTGATGACGTGGCTATTATGATGTTGGGACTTTGGAGTGAACAGCCGCAACTTTATGATGACTATGCACTTCGTCGTATCGCCCAAGAAGTTTCTACGCATTTACAAGCAATTGATGATACCTCTGAAGTTAAGGTGATTGGCGGGCGTCAGCGCGCAGTACAAATTTACTTAAACACCACTAATCTTGCCGCATTTAATACCACCGTAATGGATGTCTACAACGCGCTGAGTGTGTCTAACCAACTTGCTACTGTTGGTGTGCAAGTAACTAATAATCAGTCTGTGGTTTTAGAGGTGGGCGATGTATTTCGTCAAAGTGAAGCGCTTAACCGTTTAGTCGTCAATGTTATTAATGGCAAACCAGTATATTTATCCGATGTTGCCACTATTCAAGATGGCCCTACAGAACCGACAAGCTATCAATGGTATAGCAAAGTGGCTGCCGACACAGCCGATCATCCAATGGTTACTATTAGCGTTGCTAAGCAAGCAGGCAGTAATGCAGTAAGCCTTGCTAATCGTGTTTTAGCTGAGGTTGAATCACTGCAAAGCCAGCTGATCCCAGAGCATGTTAATGTTTCGGTACTTAGAAACTACGGTGAAACCGCTAACGAAAAAGTAAATAACCTGGTTTCGTCACTGGCGTTTGCGGTGTTTACTGTGGTGGTTTTTATTGGCGTATTTTTAGGTTGGCGACCGGCTATTGTGGTTGGCTTGGCGGTGCCTATTTGTTATGGTTTAACGCTTATCTTGGATATGGCGTTTGGCTATACCATTAACCGCGTAACGTTATTTGCTTTGATTTTATCACTTGGTTTACTGGTCGATGATCCCATTACCGGTGTTGATAATATCAAACGCTTTATGAGTAAGGGCAAAAATAAACAAGGCCAAATTGTCGCGGCGATGAGTGAAATTCGCCCTGCCTTGATTATGTCGACAGTAACCATTGTACTTGCTTTTGTGCCTATGGCTTTTATTACAGGCATGATGGGGCCGTATATGGCACCAATGGCGTTTAATGTGCCTGTCAGTGTGATTGTTTCAACCTTAGTTGCTTTATTTGTTACGCCGTGGCTTGCGAGTAAGTTACTAACAGATTCTCCTGTAGAGCAAGAAACCAATAACAGTGGCGACCTTTACCATAAAATATTAACGCCGATTTTGGCGTCAAAATCACGTGCTAAGATGGCGCTTTGGCTGACCCTTGGGTTGTTTGTTGCTAGCGCCTTATTGCCGGTGTTCCGCACGGTACCACTTAAGCTTTTACCGTTTGATAATAAGAATGAAGTACTAATCTTAATCGACTTGCCTGAGTCAGCCAGCTTAGAGCAAAGTGCAGCACTTTCTTCGGAAATTGCACAGCAGGTAAAGCGTGTTGCTGAGGTGAATGCTGTTGCGGTATACGTAGGTGAGCCGAGTGCTATCGATTTCAATGGCATGGTGCGTCAATATTATCTGCGTACGCGAGAAAACCTAGCTGAAATCCGAGTATTGTTGGTCGATAAAAGCGAACGCGAACATCAATCCCATGGTGTGGTATTACGGCTACGTGAATTATTGGCGCCATTTAATAAAGATGGCATCAATATCAAAGTAGTTGAGGTTCCACCAGGTCCACCGGTGTTATCAACTTTAGTGGCAGAAGTATACCGAGAGCCATTTGTCGCATTGGAACAACAGCAATTAGCGGCCCGTCAAGTAGCTGCACGATTAGCCAGTGAGCCTCATGTGGTTGAAGTTGATACCACAATGCAAGCGGCGCAAAAGATTAATCGTTTTGTGGTAGATAAAGAAAAAGCTGCATTATCGGGAATTGCGACAGAAGATATCAAACGTACCCTAATGATTGCTGGCTTTGGCGTTGAGGCGGGGACAATTGCGAATGAATCTGAGGCCGAGCCATTAGCGATAAAATTACGTATTCCTTACGCTACACGTAATCAATCAAGTGAACTTGATGGCCTTTATATTCGCGGTCGAGAAGGCATCGCACAAACTGATTTAGGGCTAGGGTTAGAAGCTGCACCCCAACCACTCGTAGCGCTTAGTGAATTAGGTGAATACCAAACGTTAACGGTTGCACAGCCTATTTTCCGCAAAGATTTACAATCAGTGATTTATGTCACTGCTGAGTTAAATGGCAGAACACCGGCGGAAGTAGTCGCTGATATTAATGCTGACCAACGTGAACAATTAGGCGATGAGCAAGCAAGCCATGTTGCTTGGCAGGACCGTCACTACCTAAATAACGGTGGTGGTGAATTATGGTCAATTCCAAAAGGCACTTGGCTTACTTGGAGTGGTGAAGGCGAACTACGAATAACTGCGCGCGTGTTTAGGGATATGGGCATTGCATTTGCGTTTGCACTGACAGGTATCTTCTTTATTCTTCGCTTACAAACGGGGTCATATGCGTTGTCGGGCATTATTATGTCGGCAATCCCGTTAACTGTGATTGGTATTATGCCGGGGTTTTGGATAATCAATCAGTTTGGTGAGCGCGAGATTGCAAATAGCCCTGAGCCGATTCTATTTACTGCAACTGCGATGATAGGCATGATTGCCCTTGCGGGTATTGTGGTGAGAAATTCACTTATTTTGGTTGAATTTATCAGCGCAGCGCGCGCTCAGGGTGAATCAATAAAACAGGCCTTATTAATGGCCGGCAGCGTGCGTATGCGCCCAGTGTTGCTTACAGCTGGCACCACATTATTGGGTAACCTAGTGATTATTCTAGACCCTGTGTTTAGTGGTTTAGCGCTCGCCATTATCTTTGGCATTATTTCTTCCACCCTATTTAGTTTGATTATTGTGCCCGCCGTTTACTATTTGGTTTTCGATGAGTCACAAAACAGTGATCAAGAGCGTCAGGAGCAATAAATCATGACAAAACAAAAAGTATTAATTCCGATCAGTGCCATCGTTATCTTGATTGTAATGATCATTATGATGGCGGGCGGCTTTGACAATAAAGTTGCGCCAAGCACATCAAACGACGAATTGCAGAATGTGCAAACTGTCACTGTTGAACCTTATGTGCATATTGAACGGCTATGGTTGCCAGCAAACTTAATTGCCAGACAAAACACCCAAGTTGCGAGCCGTATTTTAGCAAATGTCACGTCAGTGAACGTAAGAGCTGGCGATATTGTTAAAGCCGGAGATGTGATTGCTGAACTTGATAATCAAGATTTAAAAGCACAAGTAGGGCAGATAGAGGCTCAGGTGGAGGCGGTTTCTGCGCAATTAACGCAAGCCACACTCCAGTTAAAACGCAATAAAGCGCTGCGTGAGCAAGGGCTTATTTCAGTAAATGATTTAGATACAGTGCAAGCTACTTATGATCAACTACGTGCCACTAAACTCAGCTATGAGCAACAATTGGACCAAGCAAAAGTAACCTTAACCTACAGTAAAATTGTTGCGCCTATTGCGGGTAAAGTGGTTGATCGCATGGTAGAGCCTGGTGATTTAGTTAACCCTGGGCAAGCTGTTGTTGCACTTTATAATCCAACCAGTATTCAAATAAGTAGCTTTATACCTGAAAGTCAGGCGGTTAATTTGTCGTTAGGACAAAAACTACAAGTTGAGTTATCAGCACTGAATCAAGTGCGTGCGGCAAGGGTAAGTGAAATTGTGCCGCTCGCTGACAGTGCTGCACGCAGCTTTGAAGTAAAGCTTGATTTAGCGGGCGATAATATCGACTTAACAGGACTGATGCCGGGCATGTATGCCAAAGTTGGTATTGATAAAGATGCGCGCGGCGTGATTGCAATCGATGCGCGTTATATTCAGCAATTTGGGCAGTTAGCTAAGGTGTCAGTGCTTGAAAACGGTAAAATCAGCGAGCGTTTTGTGCGTTTAGGACAACCCTTAGAAAACAACTTAATTATCATTACCTCAGGTTTATCTGGCGGTGAAAAGTTGGTGATTTAGTACTTTGATTAGTATTTTAAGGCTGCACTTTGCAGCCTTTTTTGTATCGCTATTGCCACATCACTAAAATCGCCGCTATGGCAATTAGTAGCAGGCCAAGTAATTCATTTTTACTCGGTGTTTGTTTAAGCCAGAAAATGGCAAGTAAAATAGTAAATAGCACTTCAATTTGCCCGAGCGTTTTAACATACGCTACATACTGTAAACTCATGGCGCTAAACCAACCAATAGAGCCAATACAGCTTGTAACACTAATGGCAAAGGTTGTGGGTAGGTGCTGTTTTAATTTGCTAAAGGTGTGCTTTTCTTTAAGCGTGATATGTATTAATAAAATCAATGTTTGCACACTGAGCACCCACAATAGTACCCAAGCTGCACTGTGTGGAAATGGTAAATTAAGCGCAATGCTCGCTTCGCGCACCGAAAGTGAAGTAAGTGCAAAAGCACTGCCACAGCTAAGGCCGATGAACACGGTCTTGAGTTTAAACCCTTGAGTAAATCTTAATCCGCTTAAAACAAAAACGGCCAATGCGCCAAGCAAAACGCCAAACCAGCCAAGCAAAGTCAACTTACTGCCGAAAAAGAGCGCGCCTAAAATCGCAGCGACGAGGGCTTCACTTTTTGCAAGGCCTGCACCTATGGCAAAGTTCTGCTGCTTGAAAAGCACCACCATCAGTGCCGTTGCTAAAATTTGCATGCCTGCCGCAACCCCGACATAGGTTAAAAATTTAGCATTAAATGCGGGTATCTCGATGGGGTCAAATTGATACAGCACAATGAGGTAAACCAGTGCAATTGGGGTAGCAAATAAAAACCGTGCTAGCGTTACTCCTAGCGTGCTGACATGCTTACTTAATTTGCTTTGCAAGCCATTGCGAAAGGTTTGCATAAAGGCGGCAAGCACCGTAAAAAAGACCCAAAGCATAGATATACCTTTTGATTGAAAAATGTATTTTATCAGTTGAAAAGAGAATAAAGGTCGCGGTTTTTTGAATAGGTGAAAAAAATTCATTAAAAGTGCGACATTTTGTCGCAGGCGAATTTTTTGTCTTTTTTTATAATAGGTTTTGTAGCTTGCCCTTTGCTACACATTTTCCACATGATGCTATTGTTGATTTGCCGCAAGTTTTGCGGCTTATTTTTTCATACCTCGGCTGTTTTTTATTCTAGATCAAAGTTTTTTTATCCAAAAATTCTAAGCTACACCCAGCTTATCAAAGCGCACTGTTTTTTATTAATGTTTGAATCAACCCCTGATTTGGTTTAGCACAACAGCAAGGAATTGTTATGAATACCAATAAATTATTAGAGTTCTCTTTGGAATACTTAGACGTTATCTTAACCACGCTATTTTTCATTGCGACAATGTCTTACCTAGCAATGAATGGTATGGAAAAAGCGTTGTTACCAGGCGGTGTTATTGCAAGTCTTTATATGTATGTTCGCTTTAGGAAGTAATTTGGCTGCGGCTAATCGCGCAGTACTTGCCGGGTTCCAGATTAAGCTCGGCAAGTGTTAACTTTGCAATTCTCACTCTTTTTAAATCTGTTACATAATTGCCACAAAACTTTGTCATTTTGCGTATTTGCCGATTAAGGCCTTGCGTTAATATAATGCGATATTGCGTTTCATTTAATTGCTCAACAATACATGGCCTGGTGATTTCACCTTTTACCGGCACGCCCGCCATCATTTGTTGGCAGAATTCACGAGAAATAGGCTTGCTGGTGGTAACTATGTATTCTTTTTCTTTATCAAAATTAGGGTGATTTAACTGATGGCATAATTCACCATCATTAGTGAGCAACAATAGGCCGTGTGAATCTTTATCTAAACGGCCGATAGGAAATAATCTGATGTGTTGTGGTAGCAGGTGAATCAAGCTGCTTGGGTCGCTTGGTATTAATTTGCAATCAATACCGATAGGCTTAAAAATTGCGAAGTAGTGTTTGTCATGTTGTGCAACAACCTTCTGACCATCGAGTTCGATAAGATCGTCACCGTCAACATGGTCAATATGATTAGCTAACGCACCATTAACACACACACGTTTGTCGTCAATCAAGCGAGAGGCTTGACGCCGAGAACAGATCCCAGCGTCAGCAATAAATTTAGCGAGGCGAACTTTGCTCACAAGATTTAGTTAATTGAGGTTATTTGCAGGCTCATACTGTCGGCATCCACTACTTTGATACGTGTGCCTTTATCTATTTGGCCTTCAAATTTTACTTTCCAAAAAGTATCGCCAATTTGAATACGACCTTGTCCACCAGTTAGGTCATGTTCTACAACTAGTTCACGACCAATTAAGCTTGCCGCTCGTTGGTTCAGTGGACCATGATCTGAACGGTTGTTAAATTCTTTAAAGTATTTCCAGTAAGCAATTGAAAAACCAAGTGCTGCGATGGCAAATAAAATTAACTGAGTTTGCCAAGAAATATCGCTAAATAGGGCATTGATAATCGCTAATAAAAACGCAGCAATCGCTGTTCCAAGCAGAAAGCCTGATGCGCCAAGTGCTTCAGCACCAAGCAGCAGTAATCCAAGTGATAACCAGTGCCAAGGCTCTAAATTATTTAATAGCTCTATAATCATAACTGCTCCAAAAACACTGCACAGTCTGTGCTGTGCAGTTGTTAGTATACATCTATGTAAGGTTTATTTCTTGCCAAATGCTTCTTTTGCAATTTCGGCAACACCAGCGATAGAACCTAACATATTGCTTGCTTCAAGTGGGATCATCATCACTTTGTTGTTATCAGACTCTGCTAATTTGCCCAGTGATTCCATGTATTTTTGTGCAATAAAATAGTTAATTGCACGTGAGTCACCGTTTTGAATTGATTCTGACACTAAGCGTGTTGCTTCAGCTTCCGCTGCTGCTAAACGTTCACGTGCCTCAGCCTCGCGTTTAGCTGCTTCGAGTGCGCCTTCTGCTTTCAAAATTTCGGCTTGCTTTTGACCTTCAGCTACTTTGATTGCTGCTTCACGTTCACCTTCAGCTTCTAAAATATTGGCACGCTTTTCACGTTCGGCTTTCATTTGGCGCGCCATGGCATCGACCAAGTCCATTGGTGGTGCGATATCTTTGATTTCGATACGGGTAACTTTAACACCCCAAGGATCAGTTGCTTCATCTACTTTTACAAGCAGTGAACCATTAATTTTATCTCGGTTAGATAACATTTCGTCTAGTTCCATTGAACCCAAAACCGCACGGATGTTGGTCATTACCAAGTTGCGCATAGCGCGTTCTAAGTCGTTAACTTCATATGAAGCCTTAACAGGGTCTAGCACTTGATAGAAACAAACTGCATCGGTAGTTACCTGAGCATTATCAGATGAAATAACCACTTGTGGTGGTACATCTAATACTTGTTCCATCATATTTTGCTTACGACCAATAGTATCTACAAGTGGAATAATAAGTTGCAAACCAGGTGTTAGTGTTCGCGTGTATTTACCAAAACGTTCCACTGTGTAGTTAAAACCCTGCGGTACCATTTTTATGCCAAGCATAACGAGGATAAAGACTACGGCAAGGCCAATTATTATTGTAATATCAAACTGTTCCATTATTAGCTCTCCTGTTTAATTGACTTCAATTTAACGTTTTTTGAGCTGAAATAACAGATTTAATGATAAGTGGATAATAATGGTGTTGGACGGTATTTGTTTTTTTAAAGCAATATTGCAAGCTAGAAAAAGAAAGATTAAAAGGAGAGTGTAATGGATTTATTATTTGTTGGAATTAATGGTTATGTCATCGCAATCAGCAAAGGAGATGGCAGAGAAGTATGGCGCACAAAACTGAAGTCAGGCAGCATTACCGTTGTGAGTAGTGATCACAGTCGAATTTATGCAGCTGCATCGGGGCATTTATTTTGTTTAGATAAAGCCACTGGTAAGCAGATATGGACTAATTCGTTAAAAGGTTTGGGTTACGGCACATGTATTATAGATGTCGGTAATCACGCTGCGTCTGTGAGCGGGGTTGTTGCGAGTAATGTCGCTGCCACTGCTGCGGCATCAACGGCCGCTACAGCAGCTGCAATAGCGGCATCAGGAACAGCCTCTGCGGGAGATGGCGGCTAAAAGAAATAGTTTAGTGTTGCGCGAACATTACGACCCGCCTGTGGATAAGGGTGTAATGTAGTGCCACCTTGTTGATAGCTTTTGTCTAGTAAGTTATGCGCTGTGAGCGACACACTAAAATCATCCAAAATCTGATAATTAATTGCCGCATCAAATAAAATCACATCATCTACTTGGTTATTAGGGTCGTTAAAATTAACCCCTTGATCTGGGTAAGGATCAGTGATTTCTTGCCCATTGGAAATGATATGAATTGGAGACTGTTGTTCACTTATGTATCGCACAGTGAAACTGGCATCTGCATTATCGTTTAACTGCCAACTCGTGATGAAGTTGGCTGTTAAGCTTGGTACATTATTAATTTTATCATCTGTGGTTGCAAAGCGCTCAGAATCAATCACGGCTTGATAGCCAAGTGTTGCATGCCAAGTAACGTCGCGTTTTGTTAAACGTGACTCCACTTCAACTCCCCACGTGGTTAACTCACCTGCATTTGAGTAATTAGGCTCGTTTGCACCAGCATTATTATCGCGAAAGATAAAGTCATCTAACTGGTTATAGAAGACATTTACTGCACCGTAAAACTGGTGTTCAGCAAGTTTAATGCTAGGCGTAAACTGTAGTGATGATAGTTTTTCAGGCTTAAGCGTTTGTGCACCTCGGAAAGAACCTAATGTACTGAAGCGATTCCAGTAAGTCGCATCAACAAATGACGTTGCATATGAGGCTTTGAAATTATAGCCATCTTCACTTTGGTAAATGATTGCGAGGCGCGGGCTCAAGTCGTTAATGTTATCGCTACCGGTACGTTTTTTTTGATCAAACCGTGCACCAACATTGGCAAGCCAATTTGCTGAAAAACGATATTTCACCTGTGCAAAGGCTGAGTAAATTGATTCACTGCTTTCTTTGATTAAAGGCGTTTGTTGGTCAGCCGGAAAGTAATCCTCCCAATTTAGCGAAACCGCAAAATGAGAGTTTGTGATTTTCATATGGTCTAATTGCAAACCAATTAAATAATCAACGTTATCAATGCGTTTGCTGACATGTGTTAGCAACCCTGAGGAAAGCTCTTGCCAGTTAACACTTGCAGCTTGATTAGATGCTGGAGCCGTGACGACAACCGAATCAATTTTATTATCATCAAGGTAGACTTCTTGGTGCCATTGCCAATTAAATATTGCATCTTGATGCGAGAGATTGATATGTGTTGAGGCGTAACCTAAGCCAGGCCCCGTGCCTGAGTGTTTGCGAATGTTGTCATAATTGTATGCTTCGCCACTTATGCCACCTGCACTAAATGGTTCAATATAGTGAGAGCTGCGGGAGTTAGCTAGCAATCGCCAGTCTTGATAAATGACTTTTGCCCCTAAATCATAGGTGTTTTTGTCTTGATATGACCCTAAATGGGCATATGCGTCTTCTCGTGGCGTTGGTGAATAGTTATTTTGTGGTGAAATGTTTAAACGTTCACCTTTAGCTGAAAAGTACTGTGCCCATGCCAGTAAGTCCCAGTTTTCACCCTGTGTTCCTAGCGTTAGGCTTGCTTGTTTATGGCCTTGATTACCGGCAGTAATTGCAATTTGAGACTGTGTTAATTCACTGCCCGTTTTTAAGATAATATTTACCGTAGCTGTGAGAGCAACATTGCCATAAATAGAACTAGAGGGCCCTCGCAGCACCTCAATTTGTTTTATTTTATCAAGACTAATGGCGTAGTCTGGAGAAGCCATTGAATAGCTTCGACTGTTAAGGCGATGGCCATCAATTAAAAATAGAATTTTCTGCTGTGATGAGGTGAAAACACCTCGGGCAGCAATGTTTTGTTCGTTCTGATCTTCAACATGTGTCATGTTTGGCACATATGCCAGTAACACGTCTTTGATATTGCGCGCACCAGCCTGCTTAATCATATTCGCGGTAATTACCGTAACGGGCACTGGCGCTTCACTTAAGGACTCTTTAGTAAGAGAAGCAGAAGAAACTTCTACATTAATCAGTTGTTCTAAAGAAAGGTCGAATAAATCATTATTGTAATTGGCATAAATGAGAGACGAATTTAACGTTAGCAGCATAGTGCTGGAAAATAATATCCATTTATGAATTGTAGTGTTACTAGCTAAACTCATCTCGTTACTCTTTCGCATTTGGGTCTACATCAATTTACGAAACCAAATAAAAAAGCCAATAGGGTGATGCAACATCTTGCCATAATTAGAATTTCACGCAAGCTTATTGCAATGGCTTTTGCTCGCCAGACATCATGCCTCGAGTGAATGTTGCGTTATGCCAAAGTAACAATTCGCCTTCTTCACCACGTTTGATAGAGCTATCAATCGCGATCACTTTGTTCTTGAAACGTGTTTCAATGGTTGGCATGGAAGTATGGCCAACAATCACTTTGGTTGCATTTAATTGTTTTAGTATTGATGAAACGTGAGCTTCTTCCAAGTTTTCATCTCTAAAATAGCCGCGATACCAAATAGGGCCATTTGAACTATGTAGCGATAGCCATATTGGATTGTCTTTTAGAGCGTTTTTACTCAGCCCAATGGTTTTACGGAATTCATTATTTGCTTGTTCTAAGCTTAAATTAAGATCAAGGAACTCTTGATGAATACCGCCATGTAGAAAAACAAAGCCATTGATTCTGATAATTGTAGATTTGCTACGAAGCCAACGACCCAAAACGCTTTGCTCGCTGTATTGTTGGCGTAAATCGTTATTGAAATGAGATACGGCATGAACGTATTTAGGGTGTAAATAACGCTGATCATCGCGTAATACCATATATTCATGGTTACCTAGTAAATAGTGTAATTTACCGCCAGCTGCAGCTGCTTGCTGCTCTAGTTTAAATACCAGCCATAAAGCTTCAGTAACGGTATCGCCACGGTCAAAAATATCACCTGTAATTACCAAATGGCCTTTGCCATAAGACCAATTTAAATGTTGGTCGATGATGCTATTATTTTGCAGTAATGTTTTGAAAATATCGAATTGGCCATGAAGATCACTAATCGCTGCAATGTTTTCTACATTGTGATAACTATCTATTTCGTTGGCTGAAAAAGTTTGGCTGATAGCCAAAGTACCTGAATATTCAGAGACTTTTTTGGTGTTTTCGAGAATATCAATTTGCTCTATTTTGTTATTTTTATAAAACAAATAAGGGCCATCGTTGTAAAGCGTTTGGGCTAATGCTCGATTGGCAAAAAGTGAACTGAATAGCATTAGAGTAGTAAGAACAAAGCGAATCATATGATAGTTTTATCAATTAGAATTATTGTCTGTTAAGAGTGGCTTTGAATTTATAAGCAAGCAACTCTTTCATGCTCTTTTTTATATCTATTCTATATTTTTATTCAATACGATAGTTGTTTTTCATTAGAGTTGTTGCCGAGCGTATTCAAGGTAACTAGCAAGGCTTTCTTGCCATATTTTTTTTAGCTTTTCGCTATCAAAAACCAATCTTTTATTTAGCAGATCGCGCTCGCACTGTTTGAGTGCAAGGCCAAAACGGTTAAACCCTAATTGTAATGCTGTGCTTGCTAAGCGATGAAGAGTTCGAATAGTTTCATCTGTGTGCTTTTCAAAATCATTTTCACAACGGGCAAGTTTATCGCGAAGCGACATAATAAATTCATCATAAATTGCATTAAACTCATCTTGGGCGAAGGAAGCACTTAAACTATTAGCAGCAGCACTATCAAATAGAACATCCTCAACCTGTTGATTGGTTTGTATATAGACTTGTTGCTGTGAGTTAAAAATGGCCTGGCGTAATTTTTCGAGGCGGATTGGCTTGCCGACAATATCTTTAATTCCTAGTGTTAAATACTCCTTTACTTCATCAGGGCTTAAGCTCGCAGTAAAAGCTAAAATAGGTGTTTGGCTATTTTTATGTTGTGAACTGGCTATTGTTTTAACCACTTCTTGACCTGAGAAATCAGGTAAATTCATATCGAGTAAAATAAGGTCAAAAACCTTACTCTTAACCATTTCAATCGCTTCTTTGCCGGTGCTTGCCAGGGTAACTGTATGTTGATCCATTGCCATAAATTCAAGCGCTAGTTTTTGATTAAGAGGTAAATCTTCAACTAATAATACATTTAAGCCAGTTAGCGTATCAGTGTTCACTTTACTTTGTTCCACTAAGCTAAGTTCACCTAAACTAAAGCGAATATCAAAGCTAAACTGACTACCTAGGCCAAGCGTGCTTGCTATTTTTAGTTCGCTATCCATTTTATTGAGTAAGCGTTCGCTGATGGCTAATCCAAGGCCTGTGCCGCCTTTTACTTTGCCTGCTTCACTCTGTACATAAGGCTCTTTGAGTTGGGCTATTTCTGATTCGGCAATACCTGGACCTGAGTCTGAAACTGTAAAACGTAATTTATGCTCAAGCGGCGCCTTTTCAAGCACCTCTACTGATAAGGTGACTTGCCCGCTATCGGTAAATTTTATGGCGTTACCGAGTAAATTGATAAGTACTTGTCTTACGCTTTGCTGATCAAAGTAATAGCATGCTTTATTTGGTAGTTGATTATTAAGCAGAAAATCAATGCGCTTTTGTTGAGCTAAAGGTCGATAAAGTAAACATAGGTTTTCCAGCCAAGGTGTGAGCTCAATATCTTCTTCTGTTCCCGACTCTGTATTTTGTTCAAGACGAGCATAATCAAGCACTTTACCAATGAGTAAGTTAAGTGATTCGGAGGAGTTAATGATTGCTTCACAATAGGGTTTCACTTTTGCATTGGGTGACTGGTTTAAAATCAATTGAGCGCTACCCATAATGCCATTTAAGGGGGTTCGTATTTCATGACTCATTGTCGATAAAAATAGCCCTCTCAGTTCTGCATCTTGTTGTGCTTTATCTTTTAATTCAGAAAAATGTAATGCTTTGCGCTCACTACATAAGTAAGCCATACCGAGTGCATAAAGTAACGGGCTAATAATGCCTGTAACCATAGCGCCAATTGCAAACCATGCATCACTGAAAATCTCAGATGCCTCAAGTGGCACTAAATAATAGGTACGTAGCGGATAAATAATAATAAATATTGCGGCATGGCAATAATAAATGTGTTTTGCAAAGCGGTGGTTAGAGGTATCGATGCTGGCAAAAACCCAAAGCATTACAGCACCTTCTAAAAAGCGTTGAAAATTGAAAATAACTAAGCGGTGGTGCACATTTGATTCAGCGTAGGTATACCAAGCAAACATAATGATGCAACAGACTGTAGTCAGATTAAAAAGCTTTATGACTGAGTTATTGATTGCAAAAAAACGTCTTAAAATGTGAATGCTTAAGATAGAGCAAGCTAACACAATCAAACTGGCTATACCCGCTTTAATATCGAAGATACGATAGAAGTAAAGTGAATAGGTGACTAGTGCAATCAGCATTAAGCTGGGTAAAAGCAGGTTTGTAAAAGCACCATCTACGTTTTTATTATCACGCCAGACCTGAAAGCTAATAAACCAAGATAGTAATAAAACAACGCCACCAACGACGTAAAGGGTATTTAAATCAAGCATAATAAGCGCTCTTTAACCTGCATGTTAATATGCTATCACTAATTAGGCTGGCTAAAAAAGCAAAAGGCAAACATTGCGTGTTCGCCTTTTAGGTTATTGGATTGGGATGTCTTAGCTAAGATTAGCTATGAAACTTTACAAAAGCAAGTACAATTATTTAACAAATAATTTACTTGGGATTGTGCGCGTAGCGTTCTTTATCCGTAGCTAAATCCAGCCGAGCAATAGCCTTAAAAGCATTATGCTTATATGCAAACTCTGAGGCTGACATGCCATTGCAGCGTAATACATCTTTTGCTTGATGTTTACGAAGGCCCGCTTGCTTTAAACGCTTTAGAATTAATAATGGATTGTCTTTTGCAATTGCAACGCAAAGACTTGAATCTGCTGAAGAGTCAGCGCTAACAACTGATTTTACTTTGCTGTGAGCTAAGCTCTGTGTACTTGTGAAAGAGAGTAATGCAATACCTGCTGTAAGTAGTAATGTTTTCATGTCGGCTTCCTTTTTAATGGCTTTGAGTACAGTGCAAGCAAAAGGTAACGTAAAAACTGCAATTTTGTGTTTGAAAATTATGATGCGATGTAAGTAATTATTTTTCAGTTGGTTGGTTAAAAATCATTCTATTTACACTGTGTAAAAGAAAATATGCTTTTCGTTATTGTTATTATTGAGAAAAGTGCAATTAAAATCCACTCAACACTTTAAGCAGGCCGACTACCGAAAACAAAATAGTAAATTGTGTAAAACGTAGTTAAAACGTTAATTTTTTGCGGTACCTGATTGCAAAATGATTTGTTACAGATTGCCTTATAAAGAGGGCTGTGAATTTAATCTCTACCTCTAAATTTGAACATAAGTAAGAGCGTAAAGGGCAATACGGCCTAGTGTAGCTTGCAAATTGGGTAGTCTATTCTTGCTCCTTGTCACTAAATAGTATTAAAACTCTAACACCTCCGCTCAGTTATTCTCTTATTGCATTAATTCCAGATGATTGTAAATTAAGCATTCTGGCAACAAATAAGTTCATCATAAGGAGATAAAAGGTGACTGACCAGGTAGTTGAAACAAACGAAAAACAAGATGCGTCGGCAAAGAATGGCGCGAAAATTAACTATGTACTTTACCTAGCTAGTATTATTTTAGGTATTACAGGTCTAATTGCTTTGATCATGGCATATGTTAATAAAAAAGATGCTCCTGAGTGGGTGCAAACACATTATCAATTCCAGATCCGTACATTCTGGATAGGATTACTTTATGCTGTAATCGGTGGTATTTTAACTTTTGTCGGAATTGGCCTGCTAATTCTTCTATTCTATGTAGTATGGTTAATTGTTCGTTGTGTGAAAGGGCTTAAAGCGCTTGATAAAAACGAGCCAATTGAAAACCCAACTTCTTGGATGTTCTGACCAAAACTCATTTTGGAGTAAAAAAAGGTGCATTTTGCGCCTTTTTTACTCTGTAGTTATAGGTTACCACTTCCAGTGAGAGGTCGTTATCGGCTTTGTTTTGTTTGATGATGGACTAAGATACCAAGCTTCATTCTCTGTATTGCTATTCAGCGTATAATCTAAAAAGGTGGCATATGCCTCACCAAGATCCGTATATTCTAGTGGCGGCAACCATTGCTCAGGAACAACTAACGCATACGGGTATCCAAGCTCATCTTTATACGCGCTATTTGATTCACCGCTGTTTGTTGAATGTGGCAGTAGTGAACTATTTCCAGAAAGGTGAATTTCATAACCTGAGCTCAACACATGCAGATAGGGATCATAAGGTGCATTTGGAATAGCACTTAAATCCAATGGCGTGTCTAAATTAAATGAAAAGCTAAATTTATGACCTTGAATGAGAGATTGTCCGCTCAATGTGTTTGCAAACTCACTACCGGTTACTTTCATCAAGGCTTTGGTATTGGCAAATAGCTTTAAATTAAGTTTGCCATTTACCGCTTCTAAACTTGGGTAACCAGCGACTTGATTAGAAGAGCTAGGTTTAAATAAATTAATGGTTGCATTACCAGAGACATGATTGCTAAAAGGTATATGCAGGTACCAGTCATGATCCACAGATGCCCCTCTGGCAATCATATACCCTACGCCAATGACTGCAGAAACTTGTGAGTTTCTAATACCAAAACCTACACGGTAGCCTACCACGAGATCATTAAAATCATAGTCACCGCGCAGTGGGTAGCGATCTTCGTAAGCCACAACAAAATAAGTAGTACTGCTTGGGTAATAAACCCATGAGTCTATCGGTTCTTCAATTTGTGAGTAAGCAACAACCAAGGGAGCTTCAGCTACACCCGGAGCAAGTTTTGCAAGTACTTGCGCATCATAAGGATTGACGATAGCGATATCTTCAAAGCCGCCGGTATAATCGTAAAATGCTTCTGGGTCGCCAAGTGATTTATTGGTTTGTTTTAAACGAACTACTAAAAATGCAGAGTCAACATTGGCTAACGAGTCAGTAATAACAACGGAGAGTAGACTATCAAACACTAAGGTTATGTCATTTAATGTTGAACTGCTTATACGTGATGAGCCTGTTTCGCCAATCATGGTAAAGTGAGAGCTGCGCGTGGTTTCATTGATTGGTGCGATTAAGCTGGTGGTAGCTGTATAAAACTCGCTATAGCGAGATTCAACACCATCGCGGACCACGATAAGTTCCACCGTATCTAATGCTACTCCTTGTGTTGAGGCTTTTTCTGTGCCACTGGCTGATTCATTAATGTCGACTGCAAAAACCAGTTTGTCGCCATGATCATTACGAAGCGATTCTAAATCAGCTGCATTGAGGTTGTTTTCGCTTTGAAGTGCGGTGAATAAATTAATATTACCATAGCCTTGTTTTATAGTGTCTTCGAACTGAACAGAATCAACAGCGAACGTGCTGAAACTCAAAAGTATAGCTATAAAAAGATAATTCTTCATAATGAAATCTCCCCAGTTACTTGTTGATCATCACTAAAATCTGAAAAGATGTCGTATTTTATTGTTTTTATATTATTTGGTACATGAATAGAAAAGACTCTCTGTGCAGGCACTTTCCCGAGGAAAAGGGTTTGCTCTGTATTGACATAAACTTTAATGTAAATGTTATTTCCGTTTAATGTAATTGATTGTAGGTCAATCTCCACATGATGTTGTTTGAACTGCGCAAAGTTTGCATTATCACTGACTGGGTTATCGATAAGTTTGTTCGACTTCACGCTAACGGGGGCAGGCATTGCTGTTTGCTCGTTGCTTGTACCACCACACGCTACAAGCAAAATACAGCATAGAGAATAGAGTTGATTTTTCATAAAAACCATCCTTCTTACCGAGTGTAATGAAGGAATTCAAGAACTGAGCCATTTTTATCTTATTGAATTATTGGAAATTGGATTATTTTAGTTTTTTTTTTGCATTGCATTTTGCAACGTTTTAAAAACCAATAATGGTGATTCGCCCTTGTGCTAGAGGAGGTGTTTGCAAAGAAATATCAAGTCTTCGATTGGCAGGGGTTTTATAAAGGTTTTCTAATTTAGGAAAAGTGTGGTCAATAAAGTTCGTATTTTTCAAGCGTAAACTTTTTCGGCTTTGATGATCGAGAAAAACAATCGCAGCTTTTTGCAAAATCTGTTGAGTGGTTTCCATTACATACTTGCTTGGGCGTTTAGATTTTATGACTCGTTGAATATGACCATTAGTGACGTTGGCATTACTCTTCGCTAATATACACGCTGCATAAAGATCTAATAATGCTACAGAGCGAATTTTTTGTGTTTCACTGTCTTCAAATACCGCCATAATGCAGGGCAGTTTAGATTCATCAAATACTTGTGGCTTAATAATGTTAACAGTGAGCTCGTTTGAAGTAAGTTTGACTAAACTCTTTTCTAGTTGCGCAAGATTAGGAAGTGCCAAGCCCTCTGAAAGCTCTTCTATTTCATCCAGAATAATTTCGCTTTGTTCGACTCCTTGAACCAATGGTAATAGCTTCTCATAAAGTTGTTCATCATCAAATGGCTTGCACAGTACAAAATCAGCCCCTGCCTGCTGAGCTTGCTTAAGTTGATTATCATCATCAATTGTAGTGATCATGCCAATTTTAGTGGCCAGCTGTTTTTTTCGAATGGCTTTAATGAGTGCGATACCACTGAGCTCAGGCATATTCCAATCGGTAAGCAAAATATGAGGTTGCCATTGCCCTATAATTGAGAGGGCATCAATTGGATTGTTGGTTTTTCTTATAGATAAATGACGATAACCAAACCCTTCGAGTGAACGTCTGACAATTTCAAGGGTAGCTTTGCTATCGTCTACAACTAGTATTCTCAATGTAGCTATCTGCGATTGTAGATAATCCGTTCAGTATAGTCGCAAAAAATAATCAAGACTATACTTCAATTGTGATTTGAGTGGAGATGTTATGAATATCCCAAGCTTAACTTCTTATAAAGTATTAGAAATATTAGCGCTTGATTTAGGTTTACTGATATTAGCTGGTTGGTTTGTCATTCTTTGGTTGATAATACGTGAGTTCAGAAAGTTTGCTCATAAAGCTGCTGGGTCAGCTCAGTTGGTTGATGATAAACTTATCTCAGAGTACCAAGACTCTATCGAAATGGCACTAAATTATAGCGCTGAAAATCGTGATACACTCGATGCATTGATTCGGGTTCAGCAGGGGCTTGAGAATCAACTCGCCAATATTAAAGCATCTACTTCAGATCATATCAGCAAAGAAGAAAAGGCATCGATGGATGACCTCAATGCCCGTTTAAAAAAAGCGCACAAGCTAATTCATAAACTCAAGGGTGATTTAGATACCAGTTTGAAAAAACTCAGAACCACCCGGGAAAAGCTGTATGCTCAGTATGATACAGTCGAGCGTTTGACCAAAGAGAATAAAAAAATTAGTGAGCAGTTTGAACAACTTGAACGGGAATATCTGCAGCTAACTTCAAATTCATTGAGTGCTTCAAATAGTGAAGAAAACAATAATCTAAAAAGAGCGTTGCAGCAGTATAAAAAGCAAATGGCAGAACAAGACCAAGTTATCCAACAATTAATGGCACAAGGCGCAGATAACACAGATGCAGGTGAGGCAAAAAAATTACAGCAAAAATTGTTAGAAGCCGAAGAGCGTTTAACGCATCTAGTGAAAGAAAAAGATTTTGTAGAGAAGAAATTTCTCGACTTGCTACAACAAGTCGAGAAAAAGTAATTTAGATGATATTGCGTTGCCTCAGCGCTTCAATAATGTGATTTACTGAATCGGCAACTGAATTAGCACCTGTATCAAGCGTAATTTCAGGTGTTTTAGGAGCTTCATAGGTGGAATCAATACCAGTAAAGTTTTTAATTTCACCTGCACGCGCCTTTTTATAAAGTCCTTTTGGATCACGCGTTTCACACACAGCTAACGGCGTATCTAGGAAAACTTCAATAAACTCACCGTGTTCCACTAGCTCACGTACCATTTTACGTTCAGCCTGAAACGGTGAAATAAATGCGCTTAGGACAACAAGCCCTGCATCAACCATTAACTTAGCTACTTCACCTACGCGACGGATATTTTCTTGACGATCTTCATCACTAAAACCAAGATCGCCACAGAGCCCGTGACGCACATTGTCACCATCGAGTAAGTAGGTATGAATGTCCATTTCATGAAGGGCGGTTTCGAGAGCATTGGCAACGGTACTTTTACCTGAGCCTGATAAACCTGTGAACCATAAAATGCATGGCTTATGCCCTTTTTGTTTTACCCGCGCAGATTTTTCAACATGATAGTTGTGCCAAACAATATTTTCGTCACTCATAATGGGTTCTACAATCCGTTAATTAAAATGGAAAAACAATCGGTATAAAGATCAACGCAGTAATTGAATATACTAACGACATGGGAACCCCCACTTTTATGTAATCTTTAATGTGATAGTTGCCTGCGCTATACACCATAAGGTTGGTTTGATAACCAAATGGCGAAATAAAACTAGCTGATGCGCCAAAGGCAACCGCCATAATAAATGGCAGCGGGCTGACACCAAAGCCAATCGCTAATGAATAAGCGATAGGAAACGAAAGCGCAGCCGCGGCGTTATTGGTGATGAGCTCAGTACAAAGTAAGGTCAAAAAGAAAATAACCACAAGGGCAGTATAGGGGCCAAATTGACCTACTAAACTTAACACAAACTCTGATATTTGAGCTGCCACGCCGGTATCGATCATTAATTTAGCAAGGCCGATGGCGCTGCCAACAATCACTAAAAGCTCAAGTGGAAAACGGCGTTTTACTTCACCAACCGAAACCACGCCCCACAGCATAAATGCAACAAGTAATACGATTAAGCCTTTTACAAGCGGCACAATGTCGAAAATACTAAGTGCAATAACTGCGATAAAGCCAGCAAAGACAGAGTGAGATTGTTTTTCATCAAGGTGACTTTGCAAGTCGAGCCCAGAGATATAAACAAATTCACGCTTTAGATTTTTATTTGACTGAAAATCACTGCTCGGCGCTAAAATAAGGCTGTCGCCAGCTTGTAACTGAATATTGGCAAAGCTGCCCTCTAAACGACTGTGGCCGCGGCGAATCGCCACTACAGCGGCTTTAAACTCTTTACGGAAATTTGCATCCTTGAGGGTTTGTCCAACCAGCGAGCTGCTGTGGCTAATTACCACTTCAACAAAATGCTCAACGGCCATTTCATGTTTATCGTGGATAACTTCTAATCCGTCAAACTGCTTCAATAATGGCACTGATTTTAAGTCGCCTGAAAACAGTAAAATATCACCGGCTTTAATTACTTGCTTTGGTGTAACAGCTGCAATGCGCTTTTCTCCGCGAATAATTTCCGCTAAGAAGATATCTTTTAATTCACGTAAACCGTTTTCTTCAACCGTTTTACCAATCAGCCTGGAGCTCGATTTTACTTTGCCTTCGAGGTAAAACGGTGTGACTTCTTCATCCGCTTCTTGATAATTAGGCAAAAACTTTAATAGCAGCAAAATAGCAATCAAACCGGCACTCAAAACCGCAAGTCCTACTAAAGTAAAATCAAAAAAGCCCAGTGGTGCCATACCAGCGTCAACAGCAAAGCCATTGACAATTAGATTGGTTGAGGTGCCAATTAGAGTGAGTGTACCACCGAGAATCGCGGAATATGACAAAGGTAAAAGTAACTTTGACGGTGCATGTGTTTTATTTTCTTTTACCGCAGAAATAAGACTAGCCACAACAGCTGTATTATTTGTAAAAGAGGATAAGAAGGCAGTTGACAAACCTAGTTTTGTTACTGATTTTGATAAGCTTCCTTTTGCTAAGGAAGTCGACAATTTGCGTACAAAAGCCGTTTTTTCGATGCCAATACTTATCAAAATCAACAATATTAGTGTGATTAAGGAAGGATTAGTGAAGTTAATTAGCACGCCTTCTAAATCAATCAGGCCCGCTAAATAACTTACACTAATTGCGCCAGCAAAAACCCATGCAGGTTTAAGTCGCGTGCCAAAAAGGCAGGCGACTAAAACAAACATGATAAGGCTAAGGCTGACTTGCTGATACATATTTATAGCTTTGAAATATCAATTGCTTGCCAGTGTGGGAAGTGTTTACGCACAAGTGCATTAAACTCAACTTCAAAGGCGCTAAAATTAGATGGTGCTTGTTGTGCATCGACAGTGTCAAGTACTTGTTCAATCATACCAGCCGCAACGGTTAGGTTTGACAAGCGATCAATCAAGATAAATGAGCCGGTTTCACGGTTTGCTACGTAAGCATCAGCGAGCACTTGCTCATCGATTTCGACAGTAACAATCGCGATTTCATTAAGCTGTAAACTATCTGCTTGGCCATGCGCTAGTGTATTCACATCGATAGTGTGATCAATAGCAACCACTTTCGCAGTTGTTTTCTTGGTTGCCAACTTAACATTGTATTCTTTGCCTAGCACTAACGGTGCTTCATGCATCCATACTAGCTTAGCTTGCAAGAGGTTTGAAATTTTAGCTGTACTATTAGCTGGCACAATAACGTCACCACGACTAATATCTATTTCGTCATTAAGCGTTAAGGTAATTGCCTGACCTGCTTCAGCATGCGCTAAGTTACCATCAAAGGTTACAATTTCTTTTACCGTAGACGTTTTGCCTGAAGGTAATGCTTTTACTGCTTCGCCAACGACTAATTCACCCGCAACTAAAGTGCCTTGGAAGCCACGGAAGTTTAGATTAGGGCGTGTTACAAGTTGAACTGGTAAACGCGCTTCAAACTCAGTATTAGCTGCAGCTGCAGGCGAATCTTCAAGTAATGCTAGTAGCGGTGCACCTGTGTAGTATGGTGTTTTATCAGAGCGCGTAACAACGTTATCGCCTTTTAAAGCTGACATTGGAATAAAACGAATGTCTTCTACATTTAGCTGCTCTGCAAAGTTTAAATAGTCTTGCTGAATTTTGTTGTAAACCGCTTCATCAAAATCCACGATATCCATTTTGTTGATTGCTACAACAAACTGTTTAATACCAAGCGAATCACAGATAAAGCTGTGACGTTTGGTTTGTACTTGAACACCATAGCGCGCGTCAACCAAAATAATGGCTAAATCAGCAGTAGATGCACCAGTCACCATGTTACGTGTGTATTGCTCATGCCCAGGGGTGTCAGCAATAATAAATTTACGCTTATTTGTCGAAAAATAACGGTATGCAACGTCAATGGTGATACCTTGCTCGCGTTCAGCTTGCAGACCATCAACGAGTAATGCAAGGTCAAGTTCTTCACCTGCGTTGCCTACTTTTTCGTTATCTTTATGAAGGGCTGCTAGCTGATCTTCATAAATTTGGTGGCTGTCATGCAGTAAACGACCGATAAGAGTTGATTTACCATCATCTACGCTACCACAAGTTAATAAACGCAATAAGCTTTTGTCTTGTTGACGTGCAAGGTATTGCTCAATACCTAATTCTCTTACTTCATTTGCTGTCGACATTAGAAATAGCCCTCACGTTTTTTCTTTTCCATTGAACCTGACGAATCGTGGTCAATAGCACGACCTTCGCGCTCAGATGATGTTGATAACAACATTTCTTCAATAATGCCAGTTAAAGTATTTGCTTCTGACTCAACTGCACCGGTTAGTGGGTAACAGCCTAGTGTTCTAAAGCGAACGGAACGCATCTCAGGTACTTCACCCTCTTTAAGTGGCATACGTTCGTCATCCACCATGATCAGCAGGCCATCACGTTCAACAACAGGGCGTTTGTCTGATAGGTAAAGTGGTACAATTTCGATATTCTCTTGGTAGATATATTGCCAAATATCAAGCTCTGTCCAGTTTGATAACGGGAATACACGAATGCTTTCGCCAGGGTTTACTTGGCCGTTATAGTTGCTCCACAATTCCGGGCGTTGGTTTTTAGGATCCCAGCGGTGGTTTTTGTCACGGAACGAATATACACGCTCTTTTGCTCGTGATTTTTCTTCGTCTCGGCGAGCACCACCAAATGCAGCATCAAAACCATACTTATCAAGTGCTTGTTTTAAGCCTTGAGTTTTCATAATGTCAGTGTGCTTAGATGAACCGTGGGTAAATGGGCCGACACCCATGGCAATACCTTCCGGGTTTTTATGCACAATTAGTTCAAAATCATATTCTGCCGCTAAGCGATCACGAAACTCAATCATTTCGCGGAATTTCCAATCTGTATCTACGTGCAGTAGTGGGAAAGGAATTTTGCCTGGGTAAAAAGCCTTGCGCGCTAAGTGCAATAACACCGATGAATCTTTACCGATTGAGTAAAGCATCACTGGGTTTTCAAACTCAGCCGCAACTTCGCGGATAATTTGAATACTTTCAGCTTCGAGTTGCTGAAGATGGGTTAATGCCATGATTTTGTCCTAAAACGTAAAGTTAATTCTAAATTTGTTATGCAGCGTTTGTGAGCAATTGACTGCTCGCCAAAGATGTCTGCTGTGAATTACCAAACCAAGCAAGCTCTTTGCTAAGGTTGGCAACTTCACCAATAATGAGTAATGCTGGCGATTTAATCTGTTCACGCTCAATTAAATTAGCCAAGTCATTGAGCTCACCTGTGACTACACGTTGCTCTTTGCGTGTACCATTTTCAATAATCGCCACAGGTGTCTCGGGTGCGCGCCCATATTCAATTAATTTTGCTTGAATATGCGGCGATTTTATCACACCCATATAAACAGCGAGAGTTTGATTTGCCTTTGCTAATGATTGCCAATCAAGCTCCTGACCTTCTTTCTTGCAGTGGCCGGTAACAAACTGGATTGCCTGAGCATAATCACGGTGTGTTAATGGAATGCCGGCATAGGCTGAACAACCTGCTGCCGCTGTGATACCAGGCACAATTTGAAACGCAATATTATGCTTGGCAAGCTCCTGAACTTCTTCACCACCGCGACCATAAATAAATGGGTCACCACCTTTTAAACGGCATACTTTTTTGCCTTGCTTAGCAAGAGAAACCAAAATTTGGTTGATTTCATCTTGTGGCACACTGTGATTACCTAAGCGTTTACCAACACATACTAACTCTGCGTCCTTACGCACCAAAGCCATAATTTCGTCAGATACAAGATAGTCGTATACAATAACATCAGCAGTTTGCATTGCTTGCAGTGCTTTAATTGTTAATAGCTCTGGGTCGCCTGGACCTGCACCAACAACAAATACTTCACCGCTTAACTGATTGTCACCGGCTAAGATGTTTTCAAATGTCCGTTCTGCACCAGCGATATCGCCTTTGGCAACTTGCGCGACAGCGTATGAAGTAAATGCTTTTTCCCAAAACATGCGACGTTTGCTAAAGCTATCTAACTGGCTTTTAACTTTATCGCGGAAGTTGCCCGCAAGTTCAGCCAACGGGCCAATATGCTGTGGAATAATGGTTTCAAGTTTTTCACGTAATCGACGTGCAAGCACAGGCGCTTTACCTGCGCTAGAAATCGCAATGGTAATAGGGCTGCGATCCACAATTGATGGAAAAATAAAGCTACACTTTGGTTGATCATCCACCACATTTACGAAGATATTTTTTGCTTCAGCGGCATCGAAAACTGCTTTATTAACAGTTTCAAGATCGGTAGCAGCAATCACTAAGCTTTGGTTGCTGATGTGTTGCTCTGAAAAATAATCATGTATCAGCGTTACTTTATTGCTGTTATTAAGTGTAATTAATTCAGCACAAAATTCAGGTGAAACAAGGGTTATGTTTGCATTTGCTTGCAACATAGCTTGGCATTTTCTATGTGCGACTTCACCACCGCCGACAATTAATACAGGCTTGTTCTCAAGCTTGGTAAAAATTGGAAAATAATCCACGAGTTGTCCCCTAAAAACGAATTTC
>NZ_JBFKMX010000006.1:0-60815 GCF_041629635.1 Pseudoalteromonas sp.
ATCTAAGCCAATGAAAAGTATGTTATGTTTAGTCATGCTAGCCTCTGCTATTTAGTTATTTAACAAACTAATTATGGCTCTGGCTTTAAGCTAACCCACGAAAATGCGGAGGCTAGCACCGTGTGGGAGTCATTATGTCTACGAATGACAGTTGTTGGCACTTTTGCGACATTTGAATTAACTATTTGGTTTTGATAATTCATCCATGATGCTTGCCTCCACCGATCATTTCGATAATCGTTATTGCTTTGCTATCTAATAATATTAAAGAAATTTTATCTTTTTTAACCATAGGTTTAGTTCAGAATAACCTCTCGTAATTTTAAATGCAGGTAAAAAGGAAAACCTTACTCCACACTCTTAATTGCGCCTGCATCATGCATTAAACTCGATAAGCAATCCTGTAAATCAAATATTTCAGGTTCAATGTCTTTGTGTGATTGGCCTTGTTTTAATGCGATTTCGATGGTTTCTGCTAGGTTTTTGATTTTTGGCACACCGGTGTAACAGCAAGCACCATGAAATTTGTGAATAATGCTCAGTAATTCTTTACAATTCTTATCGCCGAATGCTTCACTAATTAACTTTTGAGTCTCAGGGATGCTCAATAACAGCATACTGAGCATTTCATTGGCAAGATCTTCTTTTCCGCCAGCACGTTGTAAAGCCAGCTGCCAGTCAATCATTGTACTTTCAAATGGTGGCTCACTACTGATAAGTTTAGCTGGCTGTACTTTTGGTTGATAATCTTTTGAACCAAATTCAGCGATGGTTTTCATTAATATTTCTTCATCGATAGGTTTAGTTAAATAGCTAGTGAAGCCATTGCTTAACAGCGACTCTTTTTCACTAGCAAGGGCATGCGCGGTAACCGCAATTATTGGGGTTTGCTCATTGAGGGATGATTCTAAAATCAGCTTGCACGCAGTAACGCCATCCATAATTGGCATTTGAATATCGAGTAATATCACGTCGTACTTACGGCTTTTTGCAAGGCTAACAGCTTGTGCGCCATTATGAGCAGTGTCAAAACTCTCGATTTTATCTTGTAACAGTGCACACATAAGACGTAAGTTCGCATCATTATCATCAACCACTAAGGCTTTTAGTGGCAGTTTTTCAGCATTGTTCGTCGGTGTACTAATCGTTGGGTGATCGAGGCGGTAGGGAGCTGCCAATGTATGACAAAGCTTGCGATGGTTCATAGGTTTAGACAAGCAGGCATCCGCACCGGCATTAATCACAACTTCACGGTAACTGTGTGAAATGGTATTTACTAATACATATAAATAATCGCATTTCTCACGTGTGCGTTTAATTATATCGCGACATGATTGCAGGTCGTTGGGGTCAATATTGATGGCCAGTAAACCAATATCAAAATTAAACGTCTGATTATGTGCTTGTTCAAGTTCGCCAAGCGTGGCGCAGGGGGTAACATTCAATTGCCAGCTTTCAAATAATTCACAACCTGCTTCAAAGCTGTGCTCAAATGGCTCATAGAATAAAATACGTTTTTGCTCAATAGGCACAAGGGGTAAATCAATCGCATATTGATGTTTAGGTACTTCAAGTACGGTGTTAAAAGTGAAACAACTGCCTTTGCCGATGGCTGAATTTAATGAAATTTTGCCACCCATCGCTTCAACTAGGTGTTTGGTAATAATTAAGCCTAGCCCTGTACCACCAAATTTGCGGGTAATACTTGAATCGGCTTGTCCAAACGCTAAAAACAGTGAATCCTGTTTATCGGAATCAATACCAATCCCAGTATCTTTTACGGAAATAAGTAGCGTTTGTTTGTAGTCGTCTATCATTCGCCCTGTGACATCGATAGTGACGCTGCCATGATCTGTAAACTTGATAGCATTACTAACTAGGTTAATCAGAATTTGCTTAAAGCGTGTCGGGTCGCCAATCACATGGTCTGAAATACCTTCTGATACATAAAGAGACAATTCAATTTGCTTGTCGTGGGCGTTAGGTGCTAATAGGGTAAGTGCTTCATTAATGGTATCTCGCAGTTGGAAATGAATGTGTTCAAGTTCCATTGCCCCCGCTTCAAGTTTTGAAAAATCTAAGATATCACTGATGATAGTGAGTAAGCTTTTGGCTGAAAATTCAATGGTATCTAAATAATCTTTTTGGTGTTTATTGAGTGGCGTTTTTGAAAGTTGACGAGTAAACCCTATTACACCATTGAGCGGGGTTCTCAGTTCGTGGCTCATTTTCGCAAGAAAGTCCGATTTTACTTGATTGGCTCGTTGCGCTTCACGTTTTGCAAAATTTAATTTGATGTTTTGCGTTTCGTACTGCTCTAACGTCTCACGATAATCGCTAATTGCTTGATCGATATGGCGTTGCATTTCGTCCTTTTGCGAAACCATATTTTCGGCAATATTGTTTAAACCGCGACGTAAAATATCAAATTCACCTGTCATACTTTGCGGTAAATTGGTCTCAAGTTGACCACTTTTAAGTTGATCTACTGCAAAAACTAATTTTTTGATAGGGTCGCTTAACCTACTAGAAAAACGAAATGCAATGATCAAAGCGGTGGCAATGGCGAGGCTAATTATAATAATGCTAAATAACATTGCCCTTTGTTTTGCGATTACAGCGCGATCAGTGCTTATTTCAACATTTACATAGGCTATTACCGGCAAATCCTGAGAGATTAACAGGGGGTCTGTCGAGAGCGCTTTTTTATCAAATATAGGCAGTGAGAATAAAATGCTGTGTTCTAGTTGCTTAATGTGCAGTTGCGAGGGTAGAGCATTGCCGCTTTCAAATTTAAATTGCTCAATTTCAGGGTAGTAGTTACTGGTTAAAATCAGTTGATGGTTTGCATTAAACAAAACAATAGATTTTATTAAGGGTGCATGTTGATTGTGCGTGTCACTAATGACACTTTTCAGGTCGGCAACATTGTTTTCATTAAGTGCATGCTCAATGGCTTTTGCCAAAGGTGTAGAAATGGTTTGACCTTGTTCTGTAAGAAAATCATTAAGCTCTTGGTAGCGAGTTAAGGTAAAATAACTGCCAAGGATAATACCAACCGCTAAAGTGGGTACTAAAGTTAATAGTATTATCCAATCTCTTAAACCAAATCTACTCATCGGGTGCAATTGTTATAATAATTTATTATGACACTTAATAGGTAAGGTTAAAGACTAACGCGGTATTAGGCAAACAATTTATAGGGTTAATAGCAGTGGCAAGGTTTTTTAAACCACAGAAAAAGCAGCTTTCACAAGAGAAACAAATATTTACTATAGATTCAATGAATCACGAGGGGTTAGGGGTTACCCGTCATAATAAAAAAGTGGTGTTTGTTGAAGGGGCATTAACTGGCGAAACCGTATTAGCCAAACAGCTTTCTAATAAAAGTAAGTTTGAAAAATTCCAAACGGTAAAAGTACTTGAACCAAGCGCTTTTCGAGTAACGCCTTTTTGCCAGCATTATGAACAATGTGGCGGCTGCCAATTACAGCATTTAGACGCCGAGCAACAAGTGCAAGAAAAGCAAACTGCTGTGAACAAGCTCTTCGAGAAATTTACTGAAGTATCTAATTTACCATGGCAAAAACCGTTAACGAGTGAGCCCGTTCATTATCGGCGCAGCGGTCGTATTGCGGTTATTTACGACAAGCAAAAAGATCAATTTTTAGTTGGTTATCGTCAAAAACAATCAAAAAAAATAATCAATATTTCACAGTGCGATGTTTTGCTTAAGCCGTGGCAAGCTGTTTTCAGTTCGGTAAGGTCGATATTACCTCAATTAAAAGGAGGTGATTCGATTTCACATTTACAGTTATGTTCGGTTGAAAGCGGTAATTATTTAATCGTACGTCATACTAAAGCCCTTAAAGACAGTGATATTAAGCAACTACAAACCATGTGCCTCGAACATCAATGGCAGTTGGTACTCAATAGCGATAAAGGGCTTTTTGATAGTCAAGAGACCCCGTATTACCTGCTTGATGATTATCAATTAAAGCTGTTTTTTGGCTTTGATAACTTTATTCAAGTAAATGCAGATGTAAATAAAACCATGATTAAGCAAGCACTTAACTGGCTTAATCTAACAAAAGAAGACACTGTATTAGACCTTTTTTGTGGCGTGGGTAACTTTACTTTACCGCTCGCAACACAGTGTAAGAACGTGGTTGGTGTGGAAGGTGTTGCATCAGCTATTGCGCTGGCAAAACACAATGCTCAAGAAAACCAATTGGCCAATGCGGCATTTTATTGTCAGGATTTAACTGAAAATATTAAGACGCAAGACTGGTTTAATCGCGAGTATTCGGTACTATTGCTAGACCCATCGCGTATGGGGGCGTTTGATATTCTAACTCAACTTAAATTAAAGCGTTTTTCTCGCGTACTTTATGTTGCATGCGATCCGGTAACGATGGCACGCGACAGCAAGCTATTAATTAACGCGGGCTTTAAAGTAAGTAAAATTTCATTAATGAATATGTTTCCTAATACGTCCCATATTGAAACGATGGCACTGTTTGAAAAGGAGAATTAATAGACATGGTATCCATTAGGCAATCTCACTTACTTTCTAATGTAGAGAGCTTTAATGCTTGGTTAGAAATGCTTGCATTAAGTCATGAGAAGCAAGAACAGCTTGAACGAGCCTATGACTACTGCCTAGCATTTTGTGAGCAAAAAAAGCTAGAAAGTGAGTTTGAAGCGAGCTTGCCTGCCAGCAAGGAAATTGTCGAAATCCTTGCTGAACTTAATATGGATGCGGAAACCTTATTAACAGCATTTTTAACTCCTTTGTATTTGAGTAAAAAATTAGACAAAGAACATCTAGCTAAGCACTTTTCAAAATCAGTTGTTGAGTTGTTAACGGGTGTTAAGCAAATGGCAGCACTTGGTGCACTAGGCTTCCAAGGTAAGGGCAGTACACAAATCGATAATATTCGCCGCATGTTGCTTGCAATGGTGGAAGATGTACGTGCGGTGGTGATTAAATTGGCACAGCAAGTGTGCTTATTACGTGAGCTAAAAAATGCCAGTGAAGAAGAGCGTGTTGTCGCCGCAAAAGAAACTGACAATATTTTTGCACCACTGGCGAACCGTTTAGGTATAGGCCAATTAAAGTGGGAGCTTGAAGATCTCTCTCTGCGTTATCTTCATCCAGAAAAATACAAAGAAATTGCTAAATTACTCGATGATAAGCGTATTGCTCGTGAAAGTTATATGAGCAATATGGTGGCGCTGGTTAAAGCTAAATTAGCTGAGGCGGGTATTGAAGCTGAAGTGTATGGTCGTCCAAAACACATTTATAGCATCTACAAAAAGATGCAAAATAAAAACTACGAGTTTGATCAGCTCTTTGATATTCGTGCAATGCGTGTGGTGGTTAACGAACTGCAAGATTGTTACGGTGCACTAGGTATTGTGCACACCAACTGGCGTCATCTCAATAAAGAATTTGATGATTACATTGCCACGCCAAAAGCTAATGGCTATCAATCTATTCATACGGTAGTGTTTGGCCCAGAAGGTAAAACCGTTGAAATACAAATTCGCACCGAAGCTATGCACCAAGATGCAGAGCTTGGTGTTGCTGCGCACTGGCTTTATAAAGAAGGTTCACTGCCTGGTAAAAATTCGGGCTATGAGCAAAAAATTAGCTGGTTGAGAAAGCTACTGCAATGGCAAGAAGAAGTTGTTGACGATGAAGAGTTTGCTGAAGAGCTTAAAAACCAAGTGGTTGAAGACCGTGTTTATGTGTTTACACCGCGCGGCGATATTCTAGATTTACCTGCAGGGGCAACACCACTTGATTTTGCCTACTATATTCATTCAAATGTAGGCCACCGCTGCATTGGCGCCAAAGTATTTGGCAAAATTGTGCCTTTTACTCATGAGCTTCACACTGGTGACCAAGTTGAAATTCTGACGCAAAAAGAGCCGAACCCAAGTCGAGATTGGTTAAATCCGTCTTTAGGGTACGTAAAATCATCGCGTGCGCGCTCTAAAATTCACCACTGGTTTAAGCAGCAAGACCGAGATAAAAACTTAGCAGCAGGTAAAGAAATACTTGATACTGAACTGGCAAAGCTTAATTTACAAACCAAAGACCTAAAACCGGCATTAACGCGTTTTAACTTAAATTCAATTGAAGACTTACAAGTTGCCGTTGGTGCGGCCGATGTGCGCATTAACCAACTGATTAACTTTTTACAAAATAAGCATTTGCCGCAAGAGAACGAGTTACCCAAATTCCGTAAATCAAGCAAACCGCGTAAAGGTGATAAAAACGGCATTATTGTTGATGGTGTTGGCAGTTTATTGAGTCATGTTGCCAAGTGTTGTGAGCCTGTGCCAGGTGACAGTGTTCAAGGATTTATCACCCAAGGACGTGGCATTGCCGTACATCGCAGTGACTGTGAGCAATTAGAGCATTTACGTGGTCAGTTTCCAGAGCGCTTTATAGATGTTAGTTGGGCTGATGAAGTGTGCGAACACTACGCGGTAACCATTCGCATTGAGGCAAACGACCGCCAAGGGTTAATGCGTGATATCTCTTCTGTACTTGCCAATGAAAAAACCAATGTACTGAATATGAATTTGCAAACTAATAACGAGCGTCAAATTGCTATTTTTGAAATGAAAGTCGAAATTAGTAACATTGATCAAATGAACAAACTACTTGTTAAGTTATCACAAGTGGATGATGTTTTTTCAGCGGTTAGAACATAATGAGCCAGAGTCACAATATCGATATTTTGCTAAATATCATGTCTAAGCTGCGCGACCCAGACGGCGGTTGCTCTTGGGATTTAAAGCAAGACTTTGCGTCAATTGTGCCGCATACTCTTGAAGAAGCTTATGAAGTGGCTGAATGCATTGAGCATAAGCAATTTCTTGAATTAAAAGATGAGTTAGGTGATTTACTGTTTCAAATTATCTTTTATGCTCAGCTTGGTAAAGAGCAGCAGTTATTTAACTTTGATGATGTGGTTGCCGCTATTTGCGATAAATTAGTGCGTCGTCATCCGCATGTGTTTGCTAATGAAGAAGTGCTTTCAGAAGAGCAATTGAGAGAAAATTGGGAAGCGCAAAAAGCGGGTGAGCGTAAGCAAAAAGCGCTGGTCAATATTCTTGACGATATCCCCCATGCATTACCAGCATTATCGCGTGCACAAAAAATTCAAAAACGTGTTGCAAGCGTGGGCTTTGATTGGCCCTCTATAAAAGGTGCGCTTGATAAAGTTGAAGAAGAATTTCAAGAAGTACGTGAAGAGCTTGAAACAAAAGCACCTGATAACAAGCTCGCAGAAGAGTTTGGTGATTTGCTGTTTGCGTTGGTAAATGTAATTCGCCATGCTGGTTTTAATGCAGAACACGTGCTGCGCAATGCAAATAACAAGTTTACTCGCCGTTTTAACCAAGTGGAATTAACAATCTCTAAATCCAAACCGATGAAAGAAGCAACCCTTGAAGAAATGGAAGCAGTTTGGCAGCGAGTGAAAAAGCTTGAGAAAGCGTAAATTTCATTTGAGCAAAATGGCAACTTTTAGTATAATGTTTTCCCGTCTTGTTGATTGCCTTTAACGGCAATATTGTCTATTAATTCCTGACATCTTAGGGTTCACATGAATACAAAATTTATCTTCGTTACAGGCGGGGTTGTTTCCTCCTTGGGTAAAGGTATTGCTGCAGCGTCATTAGCTGCTATTTTAGAAGCGCGCGGTCTTAACGTTACGATTCTAAAGCTTGATCCTTACATTAATGTTGATCCTGGCACTATGAGCCCTATCCAGCACGGTGAAGTATTTGTTACCGAAGACGGTGCTGAGACTGACCTAGATTTAGGTCACTATGAGCGTTTTATTCGCACTAAAATGACTAAGCGTAATAACTTTACGCAAGGTCGTGTTTTTGAAGACGTATTACGTCGTGAGCGTCGTGGTGAGTTCCTTGGCGCTACTATTCAGGTGATCCCACATATTACTAACGATATCAAACGTCGTGTACTTGATGGTGCTGAAGGTTATGATATTGCAATTGTTGAAGTAGGCGGCACGGTGGGTGATATTGAATCACAACCTTTCCTTGAAGCACTTCGTCAACTAGGTACTGAGTTAGGTCGTGAGTCTGCGCTTTACATGCATTTAACACTAGTACCTTTCCTTGGTGCCGCAGGTGAAGTTAAAACCAAACCAACACAACACTCAGTAAAAGAGTTACGTTCGATTGGTATTCAACCTGATATTCTAATTTGTCGTTCTGATCGTCAAATTCCAGCAAATGAGCGTGCAAAGATTGCGTTATTCACTAACGTTGAAGAAAAAGCAGTTATCTCATTAAAAGATGTAGACAGTATTTATAAAATCCCTGCGCTGCTTAAGTCACAAGGTCTTGATGATTTAGTATGTCGTCGTTTCTACATTGAAAGACCTGAAGCAGATCTTTCTGAGTGGGAACAAGTACTTTACCAAGAGTCTAATCCAAACGGTGAAATTACCATTGGTATGGTTGGTAAATACATTGAATTGCCAGATGCCTACAAATCAGTAAACGAAGCATTAAAGCATGCGGGCCTTAAAAATCGTGTAACCGTAAACATTAAATATGTTGACTCACAAGATGTGGAAACAAAAGGTGTTGAAGTTTTAGCGGGTCTTGACGGTATTTTAGTGCCGGGCGGCTTTGGTGGTCGCGGTGTAGAAGGTAAAATTTTGACTGCACAATACGCACGTGAAAACAAAGTGCCTTACCTAGGTATTTGTTTAGGTATGCAAGTTGCGTTAATTGAATTTGCACGTAATGTTGCAGGTCTAGCAGGCGCGAACTCATCTGAATTTGATGCAGATGCTGAGCATAAAGTAATTGGTTTAATTACGGAGTGGCTAGATAAAGAAGGTAACGTTGAGCAACGTTCTGAAGAGTCAGACCTTGGCGGTACAATGCGTCTAGGTTCGCAAAAGTGTCACTTAGTTGAAGGCACTAAAGCACGTGAAGTATACGGCGCGCCAGAAATTTTCGAACGTCACCGTCACAGATACGAAGTGAACAACCACTACGTTGAGCAACTAGAGAAGGCAGGTCTTGTTTTCTCAGGCTTATCGGAAGATAAGAAGCTGGTGGAAATGATTGAGCATCCAAATCACCCGTGGTTTGTGGCTGCACAGTTCCACCCGGAGTTTACTTCAACTCCTCGCGATGGCCATCGTTTATTTGAAGGCTTCGTGGGTGCGGCATTCGCGCAACAAAAAGACGAAAAGTAATTGTTAAGCCGTGACTTGTGTCGCGGCTTTTTTATTTAAACTGCTTGTGATTTTGAACCCTTCACAGGCTTAGCACAACAACCTTTATGGGAAAGAGGATATAAGATGTCTGAAATCGTAAAAGTCATTGGTCGTGAAGTAATGGATTCACGTGGTAACCCAACTGTTGAAGCTGAAGTACATTTAGCAAATGGCATTTGGGGTCGTGCATGTGCACCATCTGGCGCATCAACGGGTACCCGCGAAGCATTAGAACTTCGTGATGGTGACAAGAGCCGTTACTTAGGTAAAGGTGTTTTAAATGCGGTGAATTTCATCAATGGTCCAATCGCTGACGCTTTAATCGGCAAAAACTCTCACCAGCAAAAAGACATTGATGGCATCATGATTGATCTTGATGGCACAGAAAACAAAGAAAAACTGGGCGCGAACGCGATTCTAGCTGTTTCATTAGCAAATGCAAAAGCAGCAGCACAAGACAAAGGCCAAGAGTTATTCGAGCACATTGCAGAATTAAACGGTACTCCGGGTAAGTTCTCAATGCCAGTGCCTATGATGAACATCATCAACGGTGGTGAGCACGCAGATAACAACGTAGATATTCAAGAGTTTATGGTTCAGCCAGTAGGCGCACCTAACTTTAAAGAAGCACTTCGCATGGGTGCAGAAATCTTCCACAGCCTGAAGAAAGTACTAAGTGCACGCGGCCTAAACACGGCAGTGGGTGATGAAGGTGGTTTTGCACCTAACTTATCATCAAATGAAGAAGCGCTTGCTGTAATCGTTGAAGCAGTTGAAGCTGCTGGCTACAAAATGAATGAAGATGTAACACTTGCGTTAGACTGTGCATCATCTGAATTCTATACAGATGGCAAGTATGACCTGAAAGGTGAAGGTAAAGTATTTGATTCAGAAGGTTTTGCTGATTTCTTAGCGGATCTTTCTGCACGTTACCCAATTGTATCTATTGAAGACGGTTTAGACGAAAGCGACTGGGCTGGTTGGAAAGTACTAACAGATAAGATTGGCGACAAAGTACAGCTAGTTGGTGACGACTTATTCGTAACTAATACTAAGATCTTAAAGCGTGGTATTGATGAAAAGATTGGTAACTCAATCTTAATCAAGTTCAACCAAATTGGTTCACTTACTGAAACACTTGAAGCAATTCAAATGGCGCATGACGCCGGCTTTACAGCGGTTATCTCGCACCGTTCAGGTGAAACTGAAGATGCAACAATTGCTGATTTAGCAGTAGGTACTGCGGCAGGTCAAATTAAGACTGGTTCACTTTGTCGTTCTGACCGTGTTGCTAAGTACAACCAACTTCTTCGTATCGAAGAAAAGTTAGGTGAAAAAGCGATTTACAATGGTCGTAGCGAAATCAAAGGTCAATAATTGACATTTGATTTGTAGCTAAAAAAACCGCTGTTTTTACAGCGGTTTTTTATTTTATAGGTTTCAGTTTTCAGGTTTCAGGTTTCAGATTTTCACTCACCGCTTAAACTCTGAATGCTAAAAACTTCTTATACCAATTGCATTAATTAGCTGGTCATTTATTGCGACAGAGAAATGGCTCAGATACAAGGCTTATAATTCGACATGTAGTTATTCTACTTTAGAATTGTAAAACGCAGTTTATGGGTCATTTAACTCGCTAGAATGATCAAATGATTAATAAAATTGGTGTTATTACCCACCACCAAACTGCTTGGCTAAAATTTGCCGTGTAAATTCAGTTTTAAGATAATAGCCTCTTGGTAGTGTCATAATCTCTCCACCATTTGGACCTATAGCTTGGGTAAGTGCTTTGCTGTTTGCTGCTTTTGGGCGAAGTTGCAGTACTTGGCCAAAATGTCCATTTACTTGCTCAATATTGCCAAGTGCAATCATTTCGGTGAGTTCTTCCCAATCCTTTTTTAGTAAGGCTTCTTCTGGCTGACTTGGCTTCCATAAAAAACCATTTCCGATAATGCGATTGGTTGGTGCAAGATCGCGCTCAGACAAAATTGGCAACCATAAAACATGGGAAAGCTTTTTCTTTACCACAGAATTTTGCCAAGTCACACCATGCAGATTTGTGAGAGGTGTGATTGAAACATAGGTGGTTTCTAATGGTTTACCAGTATAGGAGATGGGTAGAGTTTTTAGTTCTATACCTAAATGTGGAAAGTCAGGTTCTGGCTTTGATGCCGCAGTCGCGCCAAGTACATATTCAATCAGTTGGCCTATCCAACCTTTCTCTCTAAGTAAGTTATCAGGAGTTTTAAATGCATATTGCTCAGCTATTTCACCAAGTGTTAACCCTGCAATAGCATTAACTCGCATCATTAACTCTGGAATGTCTGTAGGGGCGTGTGGCTTGTTCATAAAAATGCATTTAAAAATAAAAGCTAAGTTTATCAAATATTGATTATTTGAATAACCTTAAAAGTCGAATTGCTTGTATAGAAAATGTGCTGCTTTTTGTAGATGCTGTTTTTTGTCTGAAATTGTTTTTTAAGTTGTTGAAATTTAAGTTTTTATTTTGTGTTTAATGTGTGGTGTTTGATGTTTTGTGATGTATTTATGCACTAAATACATAAATATAAACAATGTTATCCACAGAAACTGTGGAGAACTAATGAAAAATAACAGTCTATTGTGGATTTGTTTGAGAAATGTGCGTTTATTTATAATTTTATTCACAACTTGTGGGTAAGCTGAGTATATGCTGGTTTTTCATTTGCTGTTACGTAAGGATTATGGAACAATCGAGCTATATTAAGAATTAAAAGAGGCACATGCGGGTGATAGATGCCGAAGGGTTCCGTGCCAACGTTGGAATAGTGATTTGTAATAATCAGGGACAGGTATTTTGGGCTAGACGTTATGGTCAGCACTCTTGGCAATTTCCACAAGGTGGTGTTGATCAAGGTGAAACAGCCGAACAGACTATGTATCGTGAATTAAACGAAGAAGTCGGTTTAAAACCTGATGATGTGGAAATTATTGCGAGTTCAAAGCATTGGTTACGTTATAAGCTACCCAAACGTTTAATCCGCCGTGATTCAAGCCCTGTGTGTATAGGGCAGAAGCAAAAGTGGTTTTTACTTAAGTTGCGTTGCCCAGACGAAGATGTTGATTTATCGAAAACGAATCACCCTGAGTTTGATGATTGGCGCTGGGTAAGTTACTGGTACCCTGTTCGCCAAGTTGTCTCATTTAAGCGAGATGTGTATCGTCGAGTGATGAAAGAATTTGCTCCTCATGCAATGCCATTTCACAAAAAAGAGCATGTCTGGCGACATAGGCGTTAATAAATGAGGTAACTGTGCTAACAGCATTACGAGAAATCGCGCAAAAAGTGTCGCAACAAACCAGTTTGAAAGCAGCGCTAGAGTGTTTTGTTTTAAATGTGAAAAACACCATGAACACTGATTGCTGCTCGGTTTATTTTGCAGATTATGCGCAAGATTGTTTTGTATTAATGGCTACAGAAGGCCTTAATCCAGATGCTGTTGGCGAATTTAGAATTGGCTTCACGGAAGGCTTAGTTGGCCTTGTAGCGCAACGTGAAGAAGCGATTAACTTAGCATTCGCAAAATCACACCCTCGCTTTAAATTAGCGCCTGAAGTTGATGAAGAGAACTTTAACGCGTTTTTAGCAGTACCGATTGTACATCAAGGTAAAATCCTTGGTGTTATTGTTGTTCAGCAAATAATTGCACGTGTGTTTAGTCAGGATGAAGAATCTTTTTTAGTCACATTATCAGCGCAACTAGCCGCGCAATTAGCCAACGCAGAAATTCAACACTTACTTGAATTTGATGAATCAGAACAAAAAACGACTTGTTTAAAAGGCTTGAGTTCAGCGCCAGGTATTGCTCTTGGAACCGCTTATGTGGTTGCGCCAAGTATCGACTTTAGTCAGTTAGAATTAATGAAATCGGATGCACATGCAGAGCAAGTGCGATTATTCCATCATGCCGTAATTACAACCCGTAAAGAATTTAGGCGTATGGCAGCGCAGTTAGATTCAGAGCTCGGACAAGAAACCTTGGCAGTATTTACTGTCTACGAACAATTACTCGAAGCGAAAAGCTTAGGCGATCAAGTCGAAGCCAAAATACATGAAGGTTGGTGTGCTAAAAGTGCTTTAAAATTAGTGATTGAAACTCTTGTTGCGCAGTTTATGGCGATGCAAGATTCCTACATTCGAGAAAGGGCCATCGATATTCAAGATATTGGATTACGAGTTTTGCATCACTTACTCAATAGCGAAATTAAAAAACACTGTTTTGACTCTCCAATTATTCTGGTTGCCGATACAGTAACGCCTACAATGCTTGCTGAAATACCACGTGAGATGTTGGCAGGAGTAGTGAGCATTAGTGGTGCGGCAAATTCACATGCCTCCATTTTAACTCGAGCTATGGGCATCCCTGCAATTTGGGGATTATCGGGCTTACCCATATCACATGTAGCTGAAAAATATTTAATTTTAGATGCGTATGCTGGCCGAATTTATATTTCTCCTAGCAAGGCGCTGGTTAATGAATACACAAAACTAAAACGCGAAGATGCGCGTTTGCACGATATTTTTGATGCGGAATATCAATTAGAAGCAGTAACCCTTGATGGTGAAGAGATCAACCTTTACGCAAATACAGGGCTTGAGGTTTCAAATGATTTGATCAATGCAAAATACCTTGATGGTATTGGCTTATATCGAACCGAGGCATGGTTTATGCAGCAAGAATCGTTTCCTAGTCAAACCGATCAAGAAGTTTGGTATCGTGAGATCTTGGCTGCTTATCATCCCGCACCGGTGACCATGAGAACACTTGATATTGGTGGTGATAAATCCCTTAGTTACTTTGACTTTTCGGAAGAAAATCCCTTTTTAGGTTGGCGTGGTATTCGCATCAGTTTAGATCATCCAGAGCTATTTTTAGAGCAGATTAAAGCCATGCTCAAAGCGAATATGGGCTTAGGAAACCTTAAAATTATGTTGCCTATGGTCGCTGATGTAAACGAAGTGGAATCTTCGAAGCGCCTTATCCAGCAAGCATTTTTTGAGCTGCAAGAAGAATGGGTTCCAGCCCAAGGTAAATTGGAAATGCCAGCAGTTGGCATTATGATAGAAGTCCCTTCCAGTGTGTACTTATTACCTGAGTGGGCTAAGTGTGTTGATTTTTGTTCGGTTGGTAGTAATGACTTAACGCAATACATGTTGGCGGTAGATAGAACTAACGCGCGTGTTGCTAATTTATTTGATAGTTATCACCCAGCGATTCTGAGAGTGCTAAATGATATTGCAATTCAATGTATAGATTACCAATTACCATTTAGTTTATGTGGTGAACTGGCGGCTGATCCTGAAGGTGCATTATTATTGGTAGCCATGGGCTACCGTGATTTAAGTATGAGTCCAAGTGCCATTAATAAAGTGAAATATGTGCTTAGGCGCCTCAATGCGAGCGATATGGAACTGCTATTAAAAGATTGTTTAGCTGCTAAAAATGCAAAACAAGTTCACCGATTGTTACGTGAATTTATTATTCATCACAATTTAAGCCAAATTCTGTATACTAGCTCCGTCCACTAAAACCTAGGTTATTCATGTCTGATATTTCGATTGTTTTTTTTAGTTGTTTAGCACTCGGGTGTTTAGTTGGCTTTTTGGCTGGTTTATTAGGGATTGGCGGCGGGCTTATTATTGTCCCTGTGCTTAGCTACTTATTGTTAGCACTTGATTTAGTGCCAAAAGATCAAGCCATGGTAGTTGCAATTGCTACTTCATTGGCATCCATTATTTTCACATCATCGAGCTCAGCCTTTGCGCATCATCGCAATCAAAATATTCCCTGGAAAATTGCCCCTTGGGTATTAGTGGGTGTTTCAATTGGTGCACTTTTCAGTGGGGTGATTGCTACAGGGATTAGTAATGACACTTTGCAATTAATTTTTGCTTGCTGTGTTATTTTTATTGCTATTCGGATGATTTTACCACATCAACCAAAAGAACAATCAGTTTTGCCGCATGGCAGTATTTTAACCCTTGGTACCAGCGTAATTGGTGCTATCTCAGGTATGGTCGGTATTGGTGGTGGGGCACTATTAGTGCCATTTTTGACACACTTTAAACTCGATATGCGTAAAGCCATTGGTTGTGCTGCCCTCTGTGGCATTTTGATCGCTACTTTTGGTGTAGTCGGGTATATTAGTTTGGGCTTACAATACCATGAAGTAAGCGAAGGATTTATTGGTTTTGTGTACTTGCCTGCATTGTTTGGCATTGTATTAACCTCTGCATTTTTTGCTCAGTTTGGAGCAAAAGCAGCGCAATATTTACCTGTTAAAATAATAAAACGAATTTTTGCGGCACTATTAGTTATTGTCGCGATTAGAATGTTAAGTAGTTAAAAGGAAAGGTGGAAATAAGTGGATTTTCCTAATATTGACCCAGTATTTATTGAGTTAGGGCCATTAAAAGTGCATTGGTATGGCATGATGTATTTAATTGCCTTTGTTACTGCATCATTTTTAGCATCACGTGCTGCAAGTAAACCAAATAGTGGTTGGACAAAAGAACAAACCAGCGACTTATTATTTTATGGCATGTTGGGTGTAATTTTAGGTGGCCGTTTTGGCTATGTCTTTTTCTATCAATTCAGTTACTTTTTAGAAAACCCGCTTTACCTATTTAAAATTTGGGAAGGGGGAATGTCATTCCATGGTGGTGTAATAGGTGTTGTTACAGCAATTGCGTGGTTTGCTAAAAAACAGAATAAAACCCTACTGGGTGTGGGCGATTTTGTTGCGCCGTTAGTGCCTTTAGGTTTGTTCTTTGGCCGCATTGGTAATTTTATTAATGGTGAATTGTGGGGCAGAGCATCAGATGTGCCTTGGGCGATGGTTTTTCCAACCGGCGGGCCTGTTGCACGGCACCCATCACAATTATATGAAGCTATTTTAGAAGGCTTAGTGCTTTTTGCGATTATTCAGTTTGTGAATAGAAAACCGCGTGCTGAAGGTGTTATTGGTGGCTTATTCTTATTTGGTTACGGCTTCTTTAGATTTATTGTTGAGTATTTCCGCGAGCCTGATGCGCACATCGGCCTTTATGGCGGTGTGATTTCGCAAGGACAAATTTTGTCATTGCCAATGGTATTAGCAGGTTTAGGATTGATGATTTGGGCTGTAAAGCGACAACAAAAAGAGTGTAGCGCATGAAACAGTATTTAGAGTTATGTCAGCGTATTGTTGATGAAGGCCATTGGGTTGAAAATAAACGTACGGGAATTCGTTGTTTAACCGTCGTTAATGCTGATTTAGAGTACGACGTTGCTAACAATAAGTTCCCTTTAATTACAACGCGTAAAAGCTTTTATAAAGCGGCTATTGCCGAACTACTAGGTTATTTACGAGGTTATGATAACGCCGCGCAATTTAGAGCTATTGGGTGTAATACTTGGAACGCCAATGCTAACGAAAATAGCGCATGGCTTAATAATCCACACCGTAAAGGTGAAGATGATATGGGGCGTGTATACGGTGTGCAAGGTCGTTCGTGGCAAAAGCCAGATGGCACAACGCTTGATCAACTTAAAAAGATTGTTGATAACCTTAAAAATGGCATTGATGATCGCGCTGAAATCTTAACCTTTTACAATCCAGGTGAGTTTGATATGGGCTGCCTACGCCCATGTATGCACACACATACATTCTCACTTTTGGGCGATACGCTTTATTTAACATCTTATCAGCGTAGTTGTGATGTGCCTCTAGGACTTAATTTTAATCAAATTCAGTGTTTTGTTTTACTTGCTTTAATGGCGCAGATTTGTGGCTTAAAACCAGGTAAGGCGTACCATAAAATCGTAAATGCCCATATTTATGAAAATCAGCTGGAATTGATGCGTGATGTACAGCTTAAACGTGAACCGTTTGAGTCACCAACGCTAAAAATAAACCCGAATATTAAATCACTAGAAGATATTGAAACCTGGGTCAGTACTGATGATTTTACCGTGGAAGGTTATCAATATCATGAGGCAATAAAATACCCATTTGCCGTATAAAAAGTACTAAGGAAAGAATAATAATGAAAGCAGTTATTCCTGTAGCAGGCCTTGGCACACGTATGTTGCCTGCAACGAAAGCAATTCCTAAAGAAATGCTTCCGATTGTTGATAGGCCTTTAATTCAATACATTGTTGAAGAAGTTGCCGCTGCTGGTATTAAAGAAATTGTACTAGTAACCCACTCAAGTAAAAATTCGATTGAGAACCATTTTGATACGAGTTTTGAACTTGAGGCAACTTTAGAGCGCCGTGTAAAACGTCAATTACTTGAAGAAGTACAGGCAATTTGCCCGAAAGACGTCACTATTATTCATGTGCGTCAAGGTGAAGCAAAAGGGTTAGGGCATGCAGTTGAATGTGCAAGACCAATCGTAGGGGATGCGCCTTTTGCCGTAATACTGCCAGATGTTATTTTAGATAATGCGAGCTGCGATTTAAAAAAAGATAATCTTGCTGAAATGATTACACGTTTTTCAGATTCTGGTCACAGCCAAATTATGGTTGAAAAAGTAGCTGATGAGGATGTTGATAAATTCGGCATTGTAAATATTAACGGTAACGACTTGTTACCCGGTGGCAGCACTGCAATTAAAAATATTGTGGAAAAACCAACCCGTGAAGATGCACCTTCAAATTTAGCGGTTGTTGGCCGTTATGTGCTGGATAAGTCTATTTGGCCACTGTTAAAACAAACACCACTGGGGGCAGGCAATGAAATTCAGCTCACTGATGCAATTGCCATGTTAATGAAAGAGCAGCAAGTGGATGCCTATTATATGAAAGGCAAAAGCCATGATTGCGGCTCTAAAATTGGTTATATGAAAGCCAATATTGAATATGCACTGCGCCGTGACGAACTAAAAGATGAGCTAAAATCATATATTAAGACATTGCTATAGTTCATTTCTGAAAAAATTAGAAAATGCCACCTTAAAGTGGCATTTTTTTTGCTTTAGATATTTAGATTTAAAACGTACTTGAAGGCGTCATAAATGAAACAGCTTGTTTTTATCGTTCTAATGAGTGTACTACTTTTAGGTTGTGCAAGTGAGCCAGAGATCGCAGAGCCTAAACAGGCAACAGTTTTTAATAAAGCAACTGTCTCAGAGCGTACTCTTCATAGTTTTGCCAAACAACTTGCGGTCACTATGTTTGACTCTATGCCAAAACTTAACGCAGATAATCGAATTGCTGTGGGTACTTTTTTGCCAGAAAGTGACTTAGAAAATCAACAAAATGATCAGTTGCTTACTTTGGGAAACCAGGTCCAATCAAGTTTGCAAACACTTTACACTCAAGTAGGTGCAAATGTCATTGAGTTTAAAGCTTCAGAACACATCAATATCGCCGATAAACAAGATATTATGTTATCACGCAAGCACAGTGATTTAGCCAGTGAATTGGCGGTTAATTATTTTTTAACGGGAACGATTAGTCAAGTTGAAAACGGCTTTATTGTTAATGCACGTTTAATTGATTTATCTGATAAACGTGTTGTATCAGCTGCCACTGAAATGTTTCCTGCCAATATTAATTGGCAAAAAAATAAAGTAGTACTTAGAGATGGAAAGCTTTATAGGAGCAATTACTAATGAGAGATTATTTCCTTAAATCATTATGTGTCGCATCGTTGGCGATTTCTGTGGCGAGTTGTTCAGTTTTTAATGCTCCTAGAGAAACTGTTGCAGCAAGTGATAAAACGGCAACTCAGGTCGATAGCCGTTTTCAAGCTTATAGTGCAGAGTCTTTTATGGCTAATAAAGGTTCCGTAAAAGAAATTAAGAATATAAACCATTATGTTCGAGGATTGATGCATCAGCTTGCTGATAATATTAAGTATGTTAATCAAAACACGCCTATAGCAGTAATGAGTTTTGTGCTGCTTGATAGTGACTTACAAAAAACTACCTTAGTGGGCAACCAAATTGCTGAAAGTTTTGTGCACGAAATACATAAATTTGGTTTGCCAGTATTAGATTACAAAACGACAGATTTTTTTAGAATCAGTGAAGACGGTGATTTTATTTTTAGTCGTGATTATATGGAACTAAGAGCGGATCTTCCGATTGATTATGTATTGTCTGGTACATTGACCAAGCATCAAAAAGGGTATTTAGTTAATGCTCGAATAATTGGTATTAAATCAAAAGCAGTAGTTGCCTCGGCACAAGGGTTAGTTCCTGATTATGCGATTAAATCATTGCAGAATACTAAAAATAACGATGGCATTCCTCTAAGGAAAGGGTGAAGAGGTGACTATGAAATATCCATATATTTTGTCAGTAATTCTAATTTCGGGTTGTGTGAGTAATACTCAACCGCAAATTTTAGAACCCATCGCGAATAAAGTTGAAACTTACCAACCTTCATTTCGTATTTACCCAATAAACGATTACTTGTTAGATGAATATGTTGAACAGTTGGCCATTAAGTTAATGGAAAATTTAACTAGTGAGCCAGGAACAATTAGGCTAGCTGTTACCTCTTTTGTTGATCTCGACGGTTCACTGCAAACTGCAAGCCGTTTAGGCAATCAGTTAGCGGAATCTATGCTTACTGAAGTGCAAGCATTTGGTTTAAATGTAGTTGACCATAAGGTAATGCCAATGATGCGCATAGATAGCAGTGGGGATTACAGTTATTCAAGAGATATTTTGCAATTGAATACGAAAGGTCAAATTAATGCTGTGCTAAGTGGTACATTGCTCTATAAGGAAAATGGAGTTGTTGTTAATTCAAGAATTACCAGTTTAGATAACCAGAGTATTTTAGCAAGTGCAAAGTATATTATTCCATACGGTGTTGCATTTGATAACTAATCTATCACTTAGGTTTAGATGATATAATATTAGCTGTCAATTCTAGATGTTCCCGTAGCTCAGTAGGATAGAGCATTCGCCTCCTAAGCGAAGGGTCGCAGGTTCGACTCCTGCCGGGAACGCCACAAAACTTAAATAATTTTGCAGATAAGTCAAAGTCTTCATGTTGTTCCAAAAATCACTCACCATGTGAGTACTTTACTTATCTCGCAGTGCAAATTCACCTTACTGAGAAAGTATCTTATCGACTGTATTTCCTGAATAGATGTTTTTTTTGCTACTAAAGACGCTTTTAAAAGTTGCTAGAATGTGATTATTACTAAACTGGTAAATATTAAAATTGAATAATCGTGAAGCTTGCTTTAGTAATATTAACCAATAGCTATTAAATTAATGTTGTTAACATGATATGTTTAATGAGTTAGAAGCTTGCCAGGGTGACTAAATCGCCAAGTTGTACATTAGCAAGTAATTTGTCACCAATAACTTGTGCAATAGCAGTGTTTTGGTTAACTTGTGTAACACGAACTTGATAATCAGTGTCTATAATTAACTGTTTTTGATTAAAACCTTTGCGTAAAGCCACTTTTAATTTTTGTCCCTTAACTAAGTTGTTTTCAACACCCAAACTAATAATAATGGTGTCGTGAGCAATACTTAGAATTCGCGCTTGAGCGGGGACACAGGCTAAATAACTAGCTAAATCTTGCCCTAGTTTTACATTAATGTCGGTAATCTCTTGACCATAAGGCATGGTCCAAAATTTTTCACTATTAACATCAATGCGGGCTGTCTTTTTAGTTTGCCATGTGGCAAAGGTGTCGTAACGCTTTTGTGTCATTAACTCCCCGGTAAGACCGTTGTATAAAGCGGTGTTTAAGCTGAAGAAGCGTTCAAAAGCCTTGTTTTGCCAGAAGGTGAGAGAAGAGCTCTGTTGTTCTCCCAATGATACATCTTCTATTTGCGATACCCAAACAAATTGGCTGTTATTTTGATCTGCAATTTGTTGGATCAGTGCGCTTGAAGATGCATCATTATATGCAGTGAAAAATGACTCAGTATTTAATTTACGAAATATATCTGGCTTTGAATTAAATAAATGATTGAACTGATTTAAATGAGTTACTAGCTTGTCACTGTAAGCTTTTGGTAATTCAAAAATTTGACCATAAGTTGCTTGTTCTGGAAACTTAAAGCCAGCTCTGGTAATTGCAACATTCTTTTTTAGAGATGAGTTTTGACAATTCTCACTGTTGTCGAGAATATCTAATCGTAAAGTAACAGACAAGATCTCGGAAGATTGGACTTCATCAATCACTTCGATCTGATCAATTGCGCCGTGAGAGTAAATTTGTGTGGTAGGTGTTTGCCAAACTCCATTCACTACCTGTTGCAAGCTGTTAACTTGCGCACCTGAAAACAATAACGCTTGTTGAATAGCGTCCTCTGTTGCCATTAGCCTTGCTTGTTCAACATTACCATTTCTAATTTTTGCTTGTCCTGTTGATTCATACCAAATTGCTTGGCTTGAGAAACTAACAAATAGTAGTAGTGCGATTAAGCGCATAGTTAACATCTCTAGAAAAATAGTAATATGATTATTCAATTTTTGTACCAAGCTTTGTCTGGCTTGAAAATTGCTTTAAAAAAGCAAATATAATTGTGATGGTGTGCACTATGTTAAAATCTATTTTACAAACAACGGTTATTACAAGCTGCTTGATACTTAGTGGTTGTAGTCAGTTATTTGATAAGCATGTTGAATATGAGTACCAAACACCAGATAGTTTTCCGGTATTACAAGCAATTGGTTATGCACCTATCAGCTTACAACCTGGTACTACTTCTGAACAAAAAGCAATTATGGCAATGAAAGCTTCAAAGCTTGAAGCCTATCGAGAGTTGGCAGAGCAAGTATATGGACAAAAAGTTGACGCGCAAACAAATGTTCAAGGCATGGTTGCCAATAACGATACTTTAAAAGTAAGAGTTCAGGGGGTTGTTAGAGGTGCTAAAGTAACCAAAAGCTATGCCGTTGGGGATATGTATGCAACAGAGGTTGAACTTGATATGAAGCTTGTACATGACCTTTATATTGGTCAAACAAAACCGCGAAGTGTAAAAAAAGTGACTTACTTTTAATTGTAAGTCACTTTAGAATTAGAATATTTTAAGCTTTTAATCCACGGGCAATAGGATTTGGTAGAGAGATAGATTTACCCGTTTTATCATATCCTGTTTGGCTTTTACCGAACAAAATATCTTTCAATTTTTGTGATGCGATTTGGCTTTGATTAGCTGCTATTTGATTCACATCGTTTTGATTTTTACACTCAGCAAGTAATTGGTTAATTTGATTAACCTGTTCTTGAAAAGTGGTAATATCAACTTTTCCTTGCTCAATAAACGTCGCAATATGCTGGTCTCGCTGTTGCATAGAACGAAGTAATTCAACTTTTCTTTCGACAACAGATATTAATAACTCATGATCGCGGGCAACAATTGCGTCTAACTCTTGTGCTAAAAGCTGAGCCATTTCGTCAAGCTCGCTTTGTTGCTGCGATAATATCTGTTCTACATTCATTTGTTATCGACCAAAAAGTTTAAATTCTAGCTTGTTAATGTTTTCAGCGAGCTTTTCAGCATCAATTTTGTATTCACCGTTAGCAATGGCTTTTTTCAGCTCATTCACTTTCTTTTGGTCAATACCGGAAGCTTGCTCTGCTTTTTCATTAAGCTTTTTAAGCTGTTGTGCCTGTGGTGTGATACTTACAGAATCACTAGTCGCTTTTGCTGTTGCAGTATTGACTTGCACCTGTTTGGTAGCTGATTCGGCAGCTTGCTGTTTAGTACTTTCAAGCCTGACATTAGCTTGGCTATTTGAGCCTTGATTTATCTGATTAACCATGACATTTCTCTCTACTAAGATTTCTCATCTTAGTTATCGGCTTATAAGGTAGAACCTTTAATAAAATAATAGATATTTTCTTATTATTTATAACCCGTTATTAAACCTGAATTTTATCTTTTAGTACAGTGTTAAATAATCACTTTTACTTGCTGTGTATTGGTTACTTGTGCTTGAATTTTCTTACCTGACTTTACATTGCGAATAGCAATATTGTCACCCACTCTACCATCTTCTAATGCTTCTCCTTGAGTTTTAACGGTCATTCCTTTGTAGTTTGCAAGAATGGTCACTTTATCGCCTTTACAAACATTGCAGATGTAATTGTAGTTGATAGATTGACCCACGCGAACATTTCGTTTGCTTCGACCACCTATTAAAAACTGCTTGGATTTAAACTGGTTCGAACGGGAGAGGTGCCTAGCCACTTTTTTAGTTGTGAGGTGTTGTGCTGTAATTTTTTGACCTTTACTAATCCCTTTAGCTGCCGTTACCACTTCAACCAATTGATGTTGTCGAGTATAAACAAAAATTTGCCAAGAATTTTTATCTAAGCACTTAATTTTTAAAGTAGATTGCCGATTATTATTAATTGGGTTTGCAGAACTAACTTGCAGGGGTGACGTGCAAGTACGAGTTTTTATACGTGAATCAAGTGGTAATGCCGTTACGGATAACTCTGAATTCGGTGAGTTAACGGTGTTTATTTGTTGGCTGACAAAATCAATCGCCAACTGTTGAAGTTCTAACTCAGTATAAGCTCTTGCTTTGAGTGAAGTCATAGCAAGAGACGTAATTTGTATTAAAATGAATAAATACAGGTTTTTTTTAAACAAACTCATAATGTTTCGACTATGCTTTATGGGTAAAACAAGGTATAACGTAACAGTGTCAAAATTATGGCACGATGGTGTTATACAGTAGTAAAATAACAAAGAAGCAAGAAGTATACCCTTTCATTGTTTCAAGTTAGGAGATTGAAATGGCAGGCATTTTAGATTCGGTTAATCAGCGAACACAGCTCGTAGGCCAAAATAGATTAGAGTTGTTGCTGTTTAAATTAAAAGGCAGGCAGCGATTTGGTATTAACGTATTTAAAGTACGTGAAGTTTTACAGTGTCCTAACTTAACGGCGATGCCAAAATCTAACCATTTTGTGAAAGGTGTTGCACATATTCGTGGACAAACTATCTCCGTTATAGACCTCTCACTCGCGATAGGAGGTCCTGGGATTCAAAATATAAAAGATTGCTTTATTATCATTACAGAATATAACCGCTCTGTTCAGGGATTTTTGGTTGATTCTGTTGAACGGATTGTCAATATCAATTGGGAATCAATCATGCCTCCACCATCAGGCTCTGGTCGTTATTCTTATTTAACAGCTGTGACTGAGATAGAAAAAGAGCTCGTAGAGATTCTTGATGTCGAAAAAATACTTAATGAAATTTGTCCTGTTAATACCGAAGTCAGTGCAGACCTACTTGCCGATGGTGAAATGCAAAAGGACTTAGGTGAACGCATTGTATTCATTGCGGATGACTCAACGGTTGCAAGAAATCAAGTTAAACGAGCACTTGAACCCTTAGGTGTGCAAACAGAAGTTGCAAAAAATGGCCGGGAAGCTTTAGTTAGGCTGAAAGAAATTGCCGAAAAAGATTGCCAAAGTGTCATTACTGAGCGTGTGGCATTGTTAATTTCAGATGTGGAAATGCCTGAAATGGACGGGTATACATTGACTGCTGAATTGAAAGCCGACCCAAAAACGGCGCCGCTGCATGTTATTTTACATACTTCCCTCAGTGGTGTTTTCAATCAAGCTATGGTTGAGAAAGTAGGTGCTGATGATTTTATTGCAAAATTTAACCCAGATGAATTAGCAACTGCGGTTAAAAAATGGGTTCATGAAGTGTAGAGCAGCGAGTAATAAATTTGAACAAAAATTTAGATGATAAAGAGTATCAGCAGTTTAGAAGCTTTTTAGAACAGCAATGCGGTATTGTGTTGGGAGACAATAAGCAATACTTAGTAAAAAGTCGACTTGCACCGTTGATGGCTCGTTTTGATGTCGGCTCTTTGTCTGAATTGGTCGCTAAAACACTAAGCCCCAGAGAGCGGCAATTACGAGCAGCCGTTGTTGACGCAATGACGACCAATGAGACTTTATGGTTTAGAGATAGTTATCCTTTTGAACTATTAAAAAATAAATTGTTCCCTGAATTAGCAGAATTACGTCGACCTATTAAAATCTGGTCGGCTGCAAGCTCTTCCGGTCAAGAACCATATTCAATCGCGATGAGTGCAGCAGAGTTTAAACAAATGAAACCTGGCGCTTTGACTGGAGTGAGTATCGTTGGAACAGATATTTCAAATACCATGTTGGACATATGCAAAAACGCTGAGTATGACTCACTAGCTTTAGCAAGAGGGCTCTCGCCAGAGCGTCGCCGGAAGTTTTTCAATGATTCTGGTCATGGTATGGCAAGAGTAAATGATGATATCAAACGAATGGTTACTTTTCGTCACCTTAATTTGCTTGACTCCTTCGCATTGATGGGCAAGTTTGAAATCATTTTTTGTCGTAATGTATTAATTTATTTTTCACCTGAAGTGAAAGCCAAGATTATAAAACAATTCCACCAAGCACTTAATCCAAAAGGATATTTGTTTTTAGGTGCATCTGAATCAATGAGTGGGTTAAGTAATGATTTTGACATGATCCGCTGTAATCCTGGTATCATTTACCAAAAAAAATAACTTCAAAACCTAGTATGGCTTACTAATTGCATAACTTCTCTAAAGTCACTTTTTTGGAGAAGTTATGGCTATCAGTTTTGACAGAGCATTAGGTATACATCCGCAAGCAACACTTGCTCGTTCTCAAAGAGCAGAAGTGTTGGCAACAAACATTGCTAATGCAGATACGCCTAACTACAAAGCGCGTGATATTGATTTTTCTAAAGCATTAGAGCAAGCAAAAACTAATCAATCACAGCGCCTTGTAACCACTCACGAAAAGCACATTGAGCTATCAATTAACAGTTTAGAAAGCAATTCACTTTACCGTGTTCCAAATCAACCGGATACCGGAGATGGAAACACGGTAGATATGCAAGTTGAACGAGGTAAATACGTTCAAAATGCGATGGAGTATCAAGCGAGTATTAATTTTCTAGGTGGTAAATTTAAAGGCTTGAAAAAAGCACTTGGCGGTCAGGGGGCATAATTATGAGTTTGTATAATGTATTTAATATTTCTGGCACTGGTATGAGTGCACAATCAGTACGTTTGAATACCACAGCGAGTAACCTATCAAACGCTAACACTGTAAGCTCTAGTTCTGAACAAACTTATCGAGCAAGGCACCCTGTTTTTTCTGCTGAGCTTAGTACAGCACTAAATGCCCAGCAAGGAGAAGCTGTGGGTGTAAAGGTTCTAGGCATTGTGGAGAGTGATAAACCTCTTAAGCGTGAGTTTAATCCTGAGCATCCATTGGCTGATAAAGACGGATTTATATATAAGCCAAATGTTAATGTGGTTGAAGAAATGGCAAACATGATTTCAGCATCGCGCAATTATCAAACTAATGTGCAAGTGGCAGATGCCGCTAAGCAGATGCTATCACGCACATTGCGCATGGGTCAGGGCTAATAGGAGAGGACTATGACTAATAATATATCTAACGATAGCTATATTGACTCATTAAAGTGGCAAAAACCCTCAGGTGTGCCAGATGCAAATAATAATGACCAATTAACGCAAGCTGATTTTTTTGCTTTGTTGACACAACAACTATCGTTTCAAGATCCGACAAAGCCTGCAGATAATGATCAAATGATTGCTCAGATGACAAGCTTTTCAATGGCAGACGGGATTAGTAAATTAAATACCAATTTTGAAAGCTTTGCCTCATCGATGACGTCAAACTCAGCCCTTCAAGCATCTACCTTGGTGGGTAAAGATGCATTAGTACCTTCAACTGTATTAGAGCTTACAGATGGAAAAACGTCAAAGGGCAGTGTTGCGCTTGATGCCGCAGCAAGTGATGTGACAGTAAAAATCAAAAATGCTGCTGGTGAAGTTGTTCGTACATTAGACATAGGCTCTAAATCTGCTGGTGCTGCCAAGTTTGATTGGGACGGCAAAGATCAAAGCGGAAATCCATTGCCTCCTGGCAATTATGCGATGACAGCAGAGGGGCGTGTGGCAGATGGTAAATATGTTAGCTTTCCTACAGGCTCTTTTCTAAACATTTCTAGTGTAAGTTTAAAGGGCACCCATGGGCTAGTGCTTAATACTAGCGCAGGACCAATTAAATTAAGTGACGTTGTCGAGATCGCGCAAGGGTAATCTTGGCATTAAATTTGAATAGTAAAGCTTAAGGTAAGGCTGTGCTCTTCTCAGACAGCTAAATTAAGAGGTGAATTATGAGTTTTAATATTGCATTAACGGGATTAGCTGCAGCGCAAAAAGATCTCGATGTCACGGCAAATAATATTGCTAACGTAAATACAACTGGTTTTAAAGAATCTCGTGCTGAATTTGCTGATGTTTATGCTGCATCTGTTTTTAGCTCTGGCAAAACCAAAAACGGTGATGGTGTTCAAACTACGGTTGTAGCACAACAGTTTAATCAGGGGTCACTACAATTTACCCAAAATGCACTTGATTTAGCCATTACAGGTGAAGGTTACTTTGCTATGACAGATTCATTATCATCGCAAGATTATACCTATACACGAGCAGGCGCATTTAAATTGAATAAAGACAATTTTGTGGTGGATGCCCAAGGTAACTTTTTACGAGGTTTCCCCGTTGATCCGTCAAATGGTGATACAACGTCTGTGAGTTTGAGTACAGCAACACCGATTCAAATTCCAGATGCATCAGGTGCACCTCGTGCAACAAATAATGTGTATACCTCATTCAACTTAGATGCTGGGGCAACGCAGCCCACAGTAACACCATTTAACCCCACTGACTCTGCGACGTTTAACGCTTCGACTTCAACTACGGTCTACGATTCTCTGGGTGAACCGCATATTATGCAATTTTATTTTTTGAAAACTGCGACTAACAACCAATGGGAAGTGCGTGCAACCCTTGATGGCCAACAGTTTGATAATACGGGTACTAGCCCTGGAGCAGGCCCAGTGAGCACATTTACATTCAACTCGAGTGGCTTACCGCAAACGCCTGTAACAGCTCCTAGTACAACTTTTAACCCAGTGGCGTTAACAGCGGCTAACATCTCAGGCATTTTATCAAATGGTGCAACTTTTCCAAATAATATCAATATTAACTGGCGTGATGAGGCAAATACCGCAAATAAACTTCCTACTCAGTATGCCAGTCGTTTCGAGGTAAAGGCATTAGAGCAGGATGGTGCGACGGTGGGCCGATTAACGGGCATTGACATTGGCACTGATGGTAAAATTGTTGCGTCATACAGTAATGGCGATTCAACCTACGTCAGTCAAGTAGCAATGGTGCGTTTTGCAAACTCTCAAGGTCTTTCTCAGGTAGGTAATACCGCTTGGAAAGAAAGCTTGACCTCAGGGGAGCCAATTGCTGGTGAGCCCGGTTCTGGTACATTAGGCTCAGTAAATTCGAGTGCACTTGAACAATCTAACGTAAACTTGACAAATGAGCTAGTTGACTTGATTTCAGCTCAGCGTAATTTCCAAGCAAACTCCCGAGCATTAGAAGTTAACTCAACGCTGCAACAAAATATTTTGCAGATCCGCTAATTTTCGTATTTTTCACTTCTTCAAAGGGCTGATAAATCAGCCCTTTTTCAATTTAAAAACTGTTATTGTCTTGGCGTCAATTTTCTTATCTATTTATTGGCATTATTTTTGCTTTTTTTAGTTATTAGAGACTTTTTAAGGTTGTGCTGATGGATAAATTACTCTACATCGCCACCTCCGGTGCTAAGCAAAATATGCTTGGTATCGCTGTTAAAGCGAATAACTTAGCAAATGCAAAAACCACAGGGTTTAAAGCAGATTTAGAACAAGCGCGTTCAATGCAGGCATTTGGTGAGGGGTTACCTACACGTGTATTTGCAATGGAAGAAAGACCAGGGTCACGGTTAAGTGCTGGTGCAATGTCAATGACTGGGCGAGAACTCGACATTGCAATTGGTGAAAATGGTTGGTTAGCTGTACAAGATGCTAATGGTCAAGAAGCCTATACCCGTTCGGGTAATTTAAAAATGAGTGAAACCGGCCAGTTATTTACGGCAAATGGCTTACCCGTAATTGGCGAAGCGGGTCCAGTGATTTTACCTGTACCTATCGAGAAGGTACAAATATCGAAAGACGGTATGATCCAAGTGAGACCACAGGGCGCACCTGCAAATTTTATCGAAGACATCGATAGATTGAAGTTGGTCAGTGCTTATGGTGTGCAACCCCTTGAAAAAGGGCTTGATGGCCTTTTTAGAAATAAAGATGGGGAAGTACTCGATACAGACCCAAATATGACAGTAACCAGTGGCGCATTAGAAATGTCTAATGTCAATCCGGTTGATGAAATGGTGGGAATGATCTCACACCAACGACAATTTGAGTTACAAGTCAAAATGATGAAAACAGCAGAGAAAATTGACGAAAGCCAAAGCTCTCTTATGCGAATTTATTAATGGTTTTTGGAGGTTAGTATGCATCCTGCATTGTGGATTAGTAAAACAGGTATCGATGCCCAGCAAACCGATACATCAGTAATATCAAATAACCTAGCGAACGCGAGTACGGTTGGTTATAAAAAGAGTAGAGCAATTTTTGAAGATTTACTTTACCAAAACATTAATCAACCGGGGGGGCGTTCTTCACAAGATACTCAGTTACCTTCAGGTTTAATGTTAGGTGCTGGCTCAAAAGTTGTTGCAACACAAAAGAATTTCTCGCAAGGAAATATGTTAACAACAGATAATTCAATGGACTGGATGATCCAAGGACAAGGTTTTTTTGAAGTAGCCATGCCCGATGGCAGCTTAGCGTACACACGTAACGGCCAGTTTACCACTGATGAAGAAGGGCGCATTGTAACCTCGGGCGCTGGTTATCCACTTCAGCCTGAAATGAATGTACCTAACGATGCTCAGCAAATTATTGTATCGCAAGATGGTGAGGTGTCGGTACGTATTGCAGGCCAAGCTGATAATGCGGTTATTGGTCAGCTTACAATATCTGATTTTATTAACCCATCTGGTTTGGAGCCTATGGGGCAAAACTTATATACCGAAACGGCAGTAAGTGGGGCACCAGTTCAAGGAAACCCAAGTGTTGATGGCTTAGGAGTCATAGTCCAAGGTGCACTTGAAACTTCAAATGTTAATGTTACAGAAGAATTGGTTAATTTAATTGAAACGCAGCGAGTATATGAAATGAATTCAAAAGTCATTTCATCCGTTGATGAGATGCTTAGTTACATTAATCAACAGCTTTAAAAGGTGAAACCCATGAGTAAGTTAGTATTTGTAGTTGTTTCAGGGGTGTTCTTAAGTGGTTGCGTCACCACGGCTAACCGTTTTGTTGAACGTGATGACCCTTATTATGCACCGCTTTATCCAGAAGATACCAATGTATCTCAGGTCAACACAGGTTCACTATTTAACACTCATTACTCTAACGATCTCTATTCCGATCAAAAAGCCTTACGACAAGGCGATATTATTACAGTGGTGTTGAGTGAATCAACCCAGGCCTCTAAAACTGCCAAAACACAAACTGATCGTGAAACTGATTTTTCATTATCACCTGTTACGGGTTTGGGTGGAAAGGCCATCACTATAAATGGTGAGGCTCTACAATATGGTGTTGGTTCTGAGGGCTCCTATAAGGGAGATGCAAAAGCGGATCAATCAAATAGCTTAAACGGTAACATTTCAGTGAATGTGATGCGTGTATTACCCAATGGAAATTTAGTTATTCGCGGTGAAAAATGGTTAACGCTAAATACTGGTGAGGAATTTATTCGACTTGAAGGTATCGTGCGCCCGAAAGATGTGAGTGCTGATAATATGGTAATGTCGAATCGTATTGCTAATGCGCGTATTCAGTACTCTGGCAAAGGTGCACTTGCCGATGCACAAGAAGCAGGGTGGCTAGCACAGTTTTTCTTGAGCCCATTAAACCCATTTTAGGAGGTAGTATGCGTTATTTAATTTATATTTCTATCGCATTCATTGGTCTTATTCACTTTTCTGTTACTGCTGAGCGCATTAAAGACGTTACTGTTGTGGAAGGGGTGAGAAGTAATCAACTAGTAGGCTATGGTTTGGTTGTAGGTTTACCAGGTACCGGAGAAAAAAGTAGTTTTACAGAACAAAGTTTTAAAGCGATGCTTAATAGCTTTGGTATTACCTTACCAGCTAATCTTAAACCAAAGATTAAAAATGTAGCAGCAGTGGCAGTGCATGCGGATCTCCCACCTTTTGTAAAACCCGGTCAAACCATAGATGTAACTGTATCATCCATTGGTAGTGCATTAAGTTTGCGTGGAGGTACGCTAATCCAAACTTTTTTAAAAGGTGTTGATGGAAATGTTTATGCTATTGCTCAGGGGAGTCTAGTAGTAAGTGGTCTGGGGGCAGAAGGCGCTGACGGTAGCAAAGTATTAGTCAATACACCAACAGTTGGTCGAGTGCCGAATGGTGCTATTGTAGAGCGTGCTGTTAAGTCACCATTTAACCAAGGTGATCATATTACGTTTAATTTGCATCGTCCTGATTTTTCAACTGCGAAAGCCTTGTCAGATACCATTAATGATTTAGTTGGCCCCAATACGGCAACGGCATTGGATGCGGCTTCAGTAAAAGTACTAGCACCACGTGATCCAGCCCAACGCGTTGCGTATCTTGCAACACTTGAAAACCTTGAGTTTGAACCTGCTAATAACAGCGCGAAAATTATTGTTAACTCTCGTACGGGGACCATAGTCATTGGTAAAAATGTGACACTCGAACCTGCTGCAATCACTCATGGCGGGTTAACAGTAACAATTGCTGAACAGCAAAATGTAAATCAGCCAAATGCACTGGCCGGTGGACAAACAGTGGTAACCGAGCAAAGTATAATCGATGTGGCTCGAGATGATACCCGTGCGTTTGTGTTTGATCCAGGGGCCAGTTTAGATGACTTAGTACGTGCTATAAATGAAGTTGGTGCAGCACCGGGAGATTTGATGGCTATTTTAGAGGCGCTCAAAGAAGCGGGAGCAATAAGTGGGCAGCTAATTGTGATTTAATTTTATGTTCCGTCCTGAAATAGGTTGATGGTTTTTAATGAATGGCCCTGCAAATGCAGGGCTTTTTTTGTGTAGCTCTGCTATTTAAATGCTTTGGCTTAATTATTGCATTAGATGGTTAGTGTATTTCTAAGCCAATTTTTTGAATGAGAGCTGAGTGATGGATGGTAACAACATAAATCAACAACAAAGCTTTTTTGATCTAAGTAATTTAAATTCACTTAGGGAAGAAGCGTTACAAGGCGATCCAGATAAAAAGGCATTGAAACAGGTCGCAGCGCAATTTGAATCAATTTTTACGCAAATGCTGTTTAAAAGTATGCGTAAAGCAAATGAAGCATTTGAGGATGAAAACAGTCCATTTAATGCCAGTAGTGTGAAGTTTTACCGAGACATGCACGACCAGCAATTATCGATGGAGTTATCTCAAAGCGGCGCATTAGGACTCGCTGACATCATTGTGGAACAGCTTTCACCAACCCCAGGAAAATACACACCTGCAAGTTTATTTGCGCCAAGTCAGATTGCACCTCAGGTTTCTAAGTCAAGTAGCGTGAAAGCTATCACAGATGAAACGACTACAAGGTCGGCGAATACAAAGCCAATTGAAAGTGAGCAGTCATTTGTGTCAGAACTTTGGCAACATGCGAAACAAGCTGCTGAGAAAATTGGTTTAAGTCCTGCTGTTATGCTTGCGCAATCGGCATTAGAAACAGGGTGGGGCAAACATGTTATTACTAAAAGTGACGGTCAAAGCTCAAATAACTTTTTTAATATAAAAGCGGATAACTCTTGGCAGGGTGATAAAGCAGCAAAAGCCTCACTTGAATTTGAACAAGGTGTGGCAGTTAAAAAGCAATCTAACTTTAGGGCCTACAACAGTATTGCAGAGAGTTTTGATGACTTTGTTAAGTTTCTTCAGCAAAACCCTCGCTATCAATCTGCGCTTAATACAACTGCAAATCCAACTGAATACCTTAACGAGTTGCAAAAGGCGGGTTACGCAACCGATCCTAATTACGCTGATAAAATAATTAATGTACTAAACAGAAGTGAATTTCATGATGCGATTAAATCTGTCGCTGCTGGAATGAATGTAAAGGATATTATGAAAAGTTCGATAACAGGTTTAGGAGGCAGTAATTAATGTCTTTTAATCTACTTAACATTGCTAACTCAGGGGTTCGCGCCAGTTCAGAGCTGCTACAAACAACCAGTAAAAACATTACCAATGTTAATACTGAAGGTTATGTTCGTGAACGCACCGAGCATAGAACTCTGTTCGATAACCAAGTTGGTCTTGGGCAGACGTTTCGTTTGGTAAATGATTTTGCACAACAACAAGTGAACCGTGATGTGTCCAATCTTGCATTTTTTAATCAATTTGTTGATGAATCGGCTCGTGTCGACAGTTTATTTGCTGAGGAATCGAATAGCTTATCAACCAGTATTAATTCGTTGTTTAATTCACTGCAGGAAAGTTTAAATCAGCCTTCTTCTTCAGTAAGCCGTTCACTATTTTTCAATAATGCACAAGGTTATGTTGATCAATTGGGCCGTCTATCGGGTATCGTTTTTGATCAAAAAACTATTGTGAACGATCAATTGGAGATTTATACCAAAGAAGCAAATGGATTGATTAGTAAAATCAGTGAGCTCAATTTAGCTATTGCATCTGGTACTTCTGGACCAGATGGAAGTGCACTTAATAGTACGATAAATCAACGAGATTTAGCAATTAAAGAGCTTGCTGAATATATCGATGTTGAAACGTTGGATGGACCAAATGGTGAAAAACTGGTGTTTATGGGTACGGGTGAAGCCGTTGTTATGGAGGATGGTGCATTTAATTTATTCTCGTTAACTGGTGATCCCGACCCAAACTTTAGGGATTTAAAGCTAGATGTTGATTCAGGTAAGGCGATACCTGTCGAAGTAGATAGGCGTTTATTAAAAGGAAAAATTGGCGGCTTGCTTGCGTATCGTGAAGATATTTTGATCCCATCGCAAAATAAATTAGGTCAAATTAGCTTGGCAATGGCAGATGCGTTTAACCAACAAAACAGATTAGGATTAGATGCAGATGGTGAGTTTGGTGGCAATTTATTCACTATTCCAACTTCAGGAGCGTACGCATTTGCTGCAAACACAGGTACAGCGCAAGTGACCGGCACAGTTGAAGCAGGGCGTGGTAGTGAAATTCCCGCATCCGATTTTTTAATTGAGTATACAGCAGCTAACCAAATTACCGTTTCTGCTTTAGATAAATATGGTGACCCAATAGGTACACCAATTGTGGCGAATGTTGTTGCAGGGCAAGCCAACTCAACGTCGGCAGTTGGGGGGGAGTTATTTGGTTTACAAATAAATTTAACCGCAGGTGCTGCAGTTGGCGATAAGTTTGAACTTAAACTTAACTCTGATGCATCAATTAATATTCAATTGGCAACAACCCGCCCCGAGGATCTAGCTTTGGCATCGCCAATTAGAACCGGCAATAATTTGAATAATCGAGGCACTGGAAGCATTTCCTCGGGAGTGGTAACGGACACATCTGCTGCTGGCTTTACAGCAGGTCCCCCACCATCTTTAACAAATGGTCCAATCACAATTGTAAAAACAGCCAATCCGAATGAATTTACCATTACAGATGGCACACCTCCAGTTACTGTAACTAGGGTGTTAACAGTTCCTTATGATAATGTACTAAATCAAGCTGGTGCACCTTATAACGCTTATGGCTTTGACTTTAATATAAAAGGTGTTCCGAGTACCGGAGACTCGTTTTCACTTGAATTTAATACCAATGGCTTTGATGATAACCGAAACGGGCTACTACTGGCTGGTCTGCAAGATAAAGAGCTAGTTAGAGCCAATGTTATTTCATCACCTGGCGGCGACAATTTGGCAAAACTAAATGAAGCTTATGGCAATTTAATTACTGAAGTAGGTATTAAAACGTCTGCAGCAAAAACAAACAAAGTGGCGTTTGAAGCATTATCGAAACAATCAAATGCTTGGTATGAATCAATTTCAGGTGTGAATTTAGATGAGGAAGCCGCCAATTTATTGAGGTTTCAACAGTCATATTCTGCAGCGGCACAAATATTAACAACAGCCAGAACAGTGTTTGACACTATCTTAAATGCAGCGAGGTAATACAGAATGCGTTTATCAAATAATATAATGTATCAGAACAACCTTGATAAAATTTTAGATAACCAGCAAAAGGTGGCTACAGCACAAGAGAAAGTGTCAACACAAACACGCATTTTGACCCCTTCTGATGATCCTGCCGCTTCAGCGCAAGCCTTACTGTTTAGTGAGCGCATTGAAATTAATGATCAATTCCAAAAAAATAACAGTTATTTGACGAGTAAACTGCAAACTGAAGAAAGTATTCTGCAGAATATTAAAACTTCGCTTCAGCGAGGTTATCAGCTAACAATTCAAGCAGGTAATGGTGCGTTATCACAACAAGATCGTGAAACAATTGCAGAAGAAATGAAATCAATTCAAGCAACTTTATATGACTTAATGAATTCCAAATCAGAAGACGGCAAGTTTATATTCTCAGGGTTTCAAGACAGTAAACAAACATATACCTTTAATAGCACTACGGGTACTTATGATTATCAAGGTGATCAAGGGAACCATGAAATGCAACTAGCAGTAGGCGTTACCCTTCGTTCAAGTGATAACGGTGTTGATGCGTTTGAAAATGTCGCTGCTAGACTTAATGTTAATACAAACTTTCCAACTGTAGGTGGGGGAATTACGTCAGGAAGTGTTTATGTTAAAGAGCAGGCACAATTTGATGCGTTTCATAAGGCAAATTATGATCCTTTGGTTCCCGCTAATAACAACCTACAAGTTACCGTGGCTGCTGGAGTACCAAACACCTATGCCATAACATTAGGAGGTACCCCGGTGGGAGGTGGAAACTATACTGGTGATACAATTAGGTTTCAGGGTATGGACATCAATTTAGCAGGCATCGCTCCAGGAACGGCCGATTTTTCTCTTGCTCCACCAACAAAGAAAAATATGTTAAATACGTTAGAAGGGCTAATTACAGGTTTAACTACGCCAGGATTATCTAATGATGCGCTGCATGAATACCTAGCCGATGGTATTACAGGTTTAACCAATGCGCAAAATCAAGTATCCATAACACAGGCAAATGTCGGTGGTCGACTTAATGTTGCAGAACGTTTATTAGCTACCACCGCTGATATTAATATTAACCACAAAGAGTCAAAGGCCAATCTGATCGAATTGGATATGGCTGAGGCCATTTCTGAGCTAACAAAAGAAGAAACGGCATTACAGGCATCGCAGGCAACTTTTGGCCGCTTGACGAAATTAACCTTATTTGATTACCTTCGATAGCATTTTAGAAATGATGTGAAAGCGGGGAAACTCGCTTTTTTATTAATAAAAGGGGACTTTTATATAAATTTATTCATAAAAGCCTAAAGAAAGTAAACTTACCGTCGATAAGTTAGTTAGCCCACCTTTTGCCATGCTCTAACCAACTGAATTTTTTCAAAAAAATAGAAAAAATAATCTAAAGGAAATTTTTTTCCGCCCGATAACAAAATTAACTTAGAGAGATATTGAATAAACACACATCAATATCAATTTATTTAGAGAAATTTGAAAGTAAGTTAATTTTACTTCGGGAGAATGAGTCATGGCACTTTATGTAAATACAAACGTAAGTTCATTAAACGCTCAACGTCAATTAATGAATTCAGGCAACGCACTAGATACTTCTTTTCAGCGTTTATCATCTGGTCTTCGTATTAACAGCGCAGCTGATGATGCGGCAGGTCTTCAAATTTCAGACCGTTTACAATCACAAATTAACGGTTTAAATCAAGGTAACCGAAATGCTAACGATGGTATTTCACTAGCCCAAACAGCTGAAGGGGCAATGGATGAGATAACAGGTATGTTCCAACGGGTTCGTACATTAGCACAACAATCAGCGAATGGTTCAAACACAGATGAAGATCGCTTAGCTATCCAAGAAGAAATTCGCCAGCTTACAGCTGAAGTTAACCGCGTTGCTGCAGATACAACTTTTGGTGGTCGAAATCTGCTAGATGGTAGCTATGAAGCAAGCTTCCAAGTTGGTGCCGATGCTGTTCAAACGATTGGTTTCTCAATGCAAAACGTTGGTGGTTCAGCGACAGGCTCACTCTCTGCAAACGGTGGTTTTACAATTTCAGGGATTGCCGGTGTTGCTAGTAATGTAACAGGAAAAGGGTTAACTACCTTAGCTGCAGGTGTATCGGATATTAGTGGTGCTGCACTTGCGGGTACCGATGATTTTGCAACTCGCTTTAGAGCAACATCAATCAGTGTATCGACGCAGGGTAATGCTCAGTTTGTGCTGGCAGGTATGGATTCAATGATTGCGGTAGTGGATAAAAAACGTGCTGAACTTGGTGCTGTACAAAACCGATTCCAATCTACGATTCGTAACCAAGCGAATATTTCGGAAAATCTAAATGCTGCGAAATCTCGTATAAAAGATGCTGATTTTGCTGCAGAAACGGCTGCATTAACTCGTAACCAAATTCTACAGCAAGCAAGCCAAACAATCTTGAGTCAAGCTAATCAACGTCCTCAAGCAGCGTTAAGCTTACTCGGTTAATAAATAAAATGCCCTCGCCAAATGGGGTAACAGGCAAGGGCATTGGGATGGATATTTAAAGCGGAGGCATCTGCTGAAATATCCTAACAAGTTAAGTATAAGAAACCGAGCGGTCTCTCGTACTAAATACAATAAGCAAATATAGTACCAATTATAAGACAAACTTTTTGACACCGCTATATTTGCCCCTTACTTTCATACTCTCTTATTTTATAAAAGGAGCCGTCAGGCTCCTTTTTTACTTTTGGCATAGATATTGAATTAGATCTTACTGAACAAGATATGTAGGAAAATTTAGGTGTTAAATTGCCGCTTTTAATTTGAAGTTGGCAAGTATTTTCCTAAACCCTTATGGCAATGTTGCAAGTGGTGCAATTGTACTGCGTTTACCGGGTTACTCATATCTAACCATATAAAAAGAGATAGAGAGAGTAAGATTATGGCTTTATATGTTAATACGAATGTAAGCTCGCTAAATGCTCAGCGCCAACTTGACAAGTCAGGTGGCGATTTGGATACAGCCTTTAAACGTTTATCTTCTGGTTTACGGATTAATAGTGCTGCTGATGATGCTGCTGGCCTTCAAATTTCGGATAGACTTCAATCACAAGTACTTGGTTTAAATCAAGGAAACCGAAATGCAAACGATGGTATTTCTCTAGCACAAACAGCCGAAGGCGCTATGGATGAAATGACCACCATGTTTCAACGTATGCGCGTATTATCACAACAGGCTGCGAATGGTTCAAACACCGATGAAGACCGTTTAGCTCTGCAAGAGGAAATTCGACAACTGGCATCAGAAATAAACCGAGTTGCCTCAGATACAACCTTTGGTGGTCGTAATTTACTGGATGGGTCATATTCAGCTAGTTTTCAAATAGGTGCTGATGCTGTTCAAGTTGTTGGGTTTAGTATGCAAAACGTGGGTGGCTCAGCAACTGGCTCACTCTCTGCAAATGGTGGCTTTACTGTCTCTGGTATTGCTGGAATCGCCAGTGCTGTTAGTGGTAAAGGTCTTACAACATTAGCTGCTGGTGTTTCTGATATTAGTGGTACAGCAATTCTTGGCACAGATGATTTTGCAACACGTTTTAGAGCGACATCTATAAGTGTTTCAACGCAGGGTAATGCCCAGTTTGTGATGGCAGGTGTTGACGCTATGATCGCAGTTGTTGATAAAAAACGCGCTGAATTAGGTGCTGTACAAAATCGTTTTCAATCAACGATACGAAACCAAGCAAATATTTCTGAAAACTTAAGTGCTGCAAAATCGCGAATTAAAGACGCTGATTTCGCGATGGAAACAGCATCATTGACAAGAGCACAAATTCTTCAACAGGCTAGCCAAACCATATTAGGTCAAGCTAATCAGAGACCTCAAGCTGCTTTGAGTTTGCTCCAAGGTTAAGATATTAAAGGAAAAAAGCTCCCATCAGGGAGCTTTTTTTATACTTAAAATAAAAAAATAAAAAAAAATTTAAAAAAAAGCTAAAGTCTTTGCTTCAGTTGACGATAACAGTGATAGAACACCTGAATTAGGATTCTAAGTTTGGGTCTATTTATGAGTAGGGGTACTTGTAAATAGATACTTAAGTTAATAAAGCGGAGGCAATTATGGCTTTATATGTAAACACAAATGTGAGCTCTTTAAATGCTCAAAGACAGTTAAGTCAGTCAGGTAATGCGCTAGATACTTCGTTCCAGCGTTTATCTTCAGGTATCCGGATTAATGGAGCTAAAGACGATGCTGCTGGTATGCAGATTTCAAACCGTCTAACTGGCCAAATTAACGGTTTAAACCAAGGCATTCGAAATGCTAACGACGGGATCTCTTTAGCGCAAACTGCTGAAGGTGCGATGGATGAAGTTACAGGTATGTTTCAGCGTATCCGTACCCTAGCATCACAAGCTTCGAATGGTTCAAATACAGACGAAGATAGATTGGCGATTCAAGAAGAAATTCGCCAATTAACAACAGAAGTAAATCGTGTTTCAGCGGACACGACATTTGGTGGTAGAAACCTGCTTGATGGATCTTTTGATGCAAGCTTTCAAGTAGGTGCAGATGCTGTTCAAACGATAGGCTTTTCTATGCAAAACGTTGGTGGTTCTGCAACAGGATCGCTTTCTGCTAATGCCGGTTTTACTGTATCAGGTATTGCAGGCATTGCTAGTAATGTAACAGGTAAAGGTTTAACAACGCTAGCGGCTGGTGTTTCAGACATTAGTGGTGCAGCCATTGCTGGTACAGATGATTTTGCAACTCGTTTCAGAGCAACATCAATTAGTGTTTCGACACAAGGTAATGCTCAATTCGTTTTAGCAGGTATGGATGCAATGATCGCAGTAGTTGATAAGAAACGAGCAGAGCTTGGTGCAGTGCAAAACCGTTTCCAATCGACTATTCGTAATCAGTCAAATGTTTCTGAAAACTTGACGTCTGCGAGATCTCGTATCCGTGACACAGATTTTGCTGCAGAGACTGCTGCATTGACTCGAAACCAGATCTTGCAACAAGCAAGTACGTCTATTTTGAGTCAGGCTAATCAGCGTCCTCAGGTTGCACTTTCTTTATTAGGTTAATTGCTAAGTTTATTCTGATTGCATTAGCTTTACAGGCTGTTGCAATCAGAATGTAAGCTATACTTGTTCAGAGAGGATACTGTTATGAATACAATCCAAGAGTCATTGACGAGTGTATTCGATGCTAATAATACACCAGCAAAACAAGGCTCAAAACAGCCAGTTGGCATTAATCCTGCTAGTGGAAATGAGCTTGAGCCTGTAGTTCCAGTTAAACATGGTAATACAACAGGTGACGGAAACTTTTTTGAGGAAATAAAAGAGAATCTTAAGAAAATTAATGACTTTATTTCAGTCAGTTCGACTAACTTGATATTCGAATTCGATGAGTTGGGTGAGCCACCGGTAGTTAAAGTAATTGATAAATCAAACGATGAAGTTATTCGTGAAATCCCACCTCAAGAAATAAGGGAAGTCGCTAAAGCTTTTGAAAATTTGGCCGATAAATTAAATACTCCTGCGGGGGTTCTTTTTAACGATTCTGTTTAAAATGAAGTGAGTGCTATTTTAGAGAGGTTTAATTATGGCAAGTATTACATCAGCAGGGGTAGGTTCTGGCCTCGATTTGGAAAGCATCATTAAAGCTTCCGTTGATGCTGAGAATATTCCTAAGCTTCAAGCATTTGCTGCAAAAGAAAAATCTCTTCAAAATGAACTAAGTTCTATTAGTACAATTAGTTCTGCAATTTCGCAACTTGAGTCTACAGTTAAAAAGCTTAGCGATATTAATAATTTCAACAAGCGAACAGCATCAATTACCCAACCTACATCGGGTGAAATTATAGGGGTTACAACAACCAATAAATCCACAGCGGGCAAGTTTGACATTGAAGTTGTTCAACTTGCGCAAGGAAGTCGAGCTGTTTCTAATACGGGGTTTTCTGCAGCGACTGATGTTGTGACTGCTTCTGGGGGGACATTGAGTTTTGCTGCTGGCACCTCTAGCTTCAATGTTACCTTAGCTGCTGGAGCAACTTTGGAAGATGTTCGCAATGCAATCAATGATGAAAACTCAAATTTTGGAGTGGTTGCAAACATTATTAATACTGGAACTGAATCCAAACTAGTTTTAAGCTCAAATAAATCAGGAGTTGGCAACGACTTGGTCGTCACTAACGATACAGCGGAATTAGACGCTGTATCGACTGCTGCAAATGGCGGTGGGGCTGGTGGTTTATCAATTGCAGCAACTGACCAAGCGACCAATGCAATCATCAAAGTTGATGGTATTTCAGTTACAAATGATTCCAATACCTTTACTAATGCTGTACAAGATATGACCATAACAGCAAAGAAAGTCAGTGAAAATAATGAAACAGCGCGGATTAATGTTGATTATGATAAAGCTTCGGTTACAACTCTAATTGATGAATTTATTACCAATTATAATAATCTGATTGGCAATATTGGTTTTCAAACACGTATTGGTAACCCGTTAAATGGCGATGCGTCAATGCGTGCATTAGAGAATCAATTACCTTCAATGCTCAGTACTAAACTTACAGGTGTTGAACCTTTTGGCACGATATTTGATATGGGTTTAGGTATCGATAAGAAAGGTTATTTAGAAAAGTCGACACTAGTAAGAAGCGTAAATGATTCACTTGATAAATATTTTGATCAAGTGGGGAAAGCATTTGCTGGTGATAATGGTATAGCAAAGGCATTTCAAGGCCTAATTGATAACTACATCGATTCTAAGGGTATTATTAAAGAGCGAGAGTCTTCACTTAATTTGCAACTTGGTGACCTTGAGGATGATGTTTTAGACCATGAATATCGAATGGGTCAGCTTGAACAAAGGCTTCGTAAGCAGTATTCATCCCTTGATGTGTTACTAGCTGAGATGAAGTCTACTCAGTCTTATTTGAGTGCTCAGTTGGCAAGTTTACCTGGGTTTACGAAGTCGAATAAATAGAGAGTAATTTATGTATAATGCTAAAGTTAAAAATTATCAAAAAGAAGCGCTTAAAACTCGAATTGCTGGTGCTGACCGCTATCAGATCATACAAATGATGCTAGCTGGAGCCATTGAAAAATTAGTTATGGCTAAAGTGTCTATAGAAAGAAATAATCTAGAAGCGAAAGCTGAGCACTTATCAAAAGCGAGTTCAATCATTGAAGGGCTTCGAAGTTGTCTCGATTTTGATGTGGGTGGTGAGGTGATTGAAAATTTATATTCACTGTACACATACATGATTGACCGCTTACTTGATGCAAGTGTTCAAAATGATGTTGTAATAGTTGAGGAAGTATCTTCTCTTATTAAAGAAATTAAGGCTGGTTGGGATGCAATTCCTGTTGAAATTAGAGAACAGGTCTTAGAGCAAGGGGATAGTGTAAGTGTCGGATAAAATAGCTGCACTTTTCACTCTCAAAAATGCTATTTCCCACTCTTTAGATGCTAAAGCATTTTCTGAAGCGGCTCAATTTCATAATGATTTAGAAAAATTAATCAAGCAAACTAACTTTGAGCATCTTTCAGAATTGGAACAACAAAGTTTTATTGAATTGTACGAAAGTTATAACTTGTGGTTTGAGAGGCTCAATTTGCTTCAAACTGAAACTAAACACGAACTTCACTCTTTTATCAAAAATAATAAAAAGCTACAAAAATATAACCTGTAAAGCATATGACAAACCTTCAAAATGAATTAAAAGATCTGGCGTTACAACTTGAGCAAGCCAAAGATAAAGTTGAAAGGGAGAATCAATTCGTACAATTGGCGAACAAACGTTTTGAATTGAATTTAAAAACTTTTCAAAAATATATGCCGGAAATCTATGAGCGCTATTTAACTTATCAGCCTAGTGAAAAATTTGATCTCTTTTTAAACCAAAATAACGCCGCGAACATTATAGATTATGACTCTGGTATGCCAATGTATGGCGATGATCCTATTGCTCAAAGCCAAAAACAAGTAGAAAAATCAATATTAAAACCTGAAATTAGTAGAGTTGATCATTCAGCAATTGAGCACTTAAAAAATGAAACAAACTTCTTACATATTGATTTAATGAAGGCATTAGGCAAAGAATATAATAAAGCCGCGAGCAGTCTACAAGAAAATCACAAAGTCGATGATGTGATTCCAAGTACAGTTATTTTTGGTATTGGTTTGGGATACCACATCCCCATATTATTTGAAAAATTCAGTGCTAAATACATCAGCATTTTCGAACCTAATGAAGATTATTTTTTCGCAAGCCTTTTTGTAATTAACTGGGCGGAGTTGTTAGAAGAAATTAATTTAAAACAGTGTTCACTTCACCTAGGAATTGGTGTCCCTGAAGATGAGCTTTATGAGCAAATCTATCTTCGTGCTCAGGACCTAGGGGCATTTAGTATCGCACACTCTTATTTTTATCAGCATTACCCGTCTGAAGAAATTAACCGATTAATTGCAGAGTTAAAATTGAACTTTCACCAAATTTTTATGGGGTGGGGTTTTTTTGATGATGCTTTACTCAGTATTGCGCATACTTGTGAAAACGCGACGAAGCAATTTTCTCTTATTGACTCAAACTACCATATAGGTGAAACCGCAAAAGCACAGCCCATTTTTATTGTGGCAAATGGACCTTCGCTAGATAACGATATTGAGTTAATTAAGAGTTTTCAAGATGAAGCCATTATTGTCTCTTGTAACTCAGCATCAACAGCTCTTATAAATCAAGGAATTACACCAGACTTTCATGTGGCCTTGGAGCGAACAAAAGCAACACATGACTTTTTATCATATATGTTAAGCGAAGAGCAACGTCAGAAAATGAATTTACTTGTGCTTAATGTAATGTATCCGGAAGTTCTTGATTTGTTCCCTTGGACAGGTGTCGCTCTTAAAGGGAGTGAAGCGGGTACTATGATGTACCATATTTCTGAGTATATTGAGACTCAGAATATCACTTCTACATTAGGCTATTGCAATCCTTTAGTTGGGAATACGGCATTAAGTTTTTTTGCTCGACTAGGATTTGAAAACATCTATTTATTTGGTGTTGATAACGGGTATGTGGATCCAAATTATCATCATTCAAAGTCAAGTTATTATTATAACAACCAAGGTCAAACAATTCATAACCCTTTGAAGATGGGGAGTGAAATTAGAGTGCCAGGTAATTTTGGGGGGGAAGTTATAACAGACCACTTTATGCATACAGGCAAAGAACAAATGGAACGGTTGTTAAGGGAATATAACAACACCAATTTAAATTGTTTTAACTGTAGCAATGGAACCTTAATTGAAGGCACAATTCCACTAAATTCTTCGGATATTCTTCTCACTTTTTCAGATAAATTAAACGTTATCCAAGAAATTAAACAATATTCTTTTAAGGAAAAGACACCTAAATCTTTGGAACAATATTTGAATTTTGAAGTTTTTGAAGAAATATGTATGACAATGGCCTCTTTTTTAGAGGAACCTCAATCGACAAGAACTGATTCGCTCAATTGTTTGCTAAGTAGTTTGAGGTACTTATACTCATTTAAAACTAATGCACGTTATGCACATCTATATTTGATACTTGAAGGAGAGGCTTTGTATACCTCTTCTGTGTTACTGAGTATGCTATATAACTTTGGTGATGAACAATCAATTGTTCCATTTTATAAAAATGCTCTAAAATTGTGGATAACCTTCTTGAAAGATGCACCTCAACACTATCGTGAGCGTTGGAATAAGTTGAGTGACTATAGCTTTGATTACAGTAAACCTTCCATAGAAAATGTTGACGATTAATACTGAACGATTTTTGCTAAGAACGCTCACTGTTGATGATGCAAGTGAGCGCTACTTAAGTTGGTTTCAAGATGTGACAACCCGGCAATTTATTGCTCAACGTGCTGAGTCTTTGGCACAGCTACAACAATATATTCAAGAAAAAGAACAAGCTAGCAATTGTTTGTTTTTCGGTATATTTAATGAAGGTGAACATCTTGGTAACATTAAATATGAGCCGATAGATGTTGTTCGTCGAGAAGCTACAATGGGTATTTTGATCGGTGATAATGCATGGCGAGGTAAGGGCGTTGCTGGGGAAGTCATATCCGCAACAGCACAATATTTAAGTCGGCATCTTGCTATTGATTCAATTTTGCTTGGTGTAGAACATGAGAATGTTGCAGCAATAAACGCATATCGAAAACTAGGATTTACTCTTTATAAAGAAACTAGTGAAGGTTTATATATGCGTTTGGGTATTTGTTAGCTATTTGATATGGTTAACGAAATCAATAGGTTTAAAGTCTTGTAAAGCTAACCTATGTTGACCTCTCTTTCTCCTTTTAAGTGCTTTCAGTAATGCAAAATTAGTTGTTATGCGTTTCAAATAGTTGAATCTGCTTAACATGCAATGATCGAAGTGATTTATCCCATTTGGATGAAAAATAATAACCTTTAGACCTATTAGATACGCAGTTATTAACATAGTTGAGTGCATGCCAATAATGATGTCATAACTAGCTAATTGCTGGAACGTAATCGCCTTGTTGATAAATTGTGCCCTCTTTTCATGTTTATTTTTAAACTTTATTTCTTTGGGGTGCAACTTAACTGTTAATTTGTAATTAACCTTTAGAAGATTTAAGACTTTTATTGTACTTTTGAGTAGATGCTTTTCATCAAATCCATATAACGCATTTTTTTGCTCTTTATTTAAAGATGTTGAAATTGGTTCACTTATCAGTAACACCTTCAGATTTTTTGACCGTTTAGTTTGCCTACTTAACTTCCTAAACTGCGCTAAGTATGGTTGGCCACAGGCTATCAGTTCAACTTTTTTTGATACAAGTTGACTAAATTCGATAAGGGCATTTTGGTCAGGTAGTAGTACTTTGTCGGGTAGGATAAGTCGTGCTTGGGACTGGAATCTCTGTAGGTAATTATGCCATTGGTCCACAAAAGAGATTGTTTTAATTTTTAACGTTTTCGCGGTGCTTATTATTATTGGTTCAATTAAATTGCTGTTGCTAGTACCGAGCAGAATCAAATCAGGGCTAAATTGTGTTAAATGAGCTAATACTTCCTCTTTAGTTTCAACGTAAATGAAATTCTTTATGGGTTTTGCGCATCCAGTTTTTGAAAGCAATAAACAAATCTCAAATTTTGCCGATAATAAGTGGTAGAGCGATGTTATGATTTGCGCTGCCCCTAAATCACTTACGAAAACGAGTAATCGCTTTTTATTTGATGTCATTATTAATACATTATAGCTTTCTATTATGGTGTAAATATTGCAGATGACTTCATTAAAAACAATGCATTGTGGAGTTTAAATTTTGTTACTAAAAGAAAATTCAGGCGTAAAGCTTTGGCAACGAGCCAAGAAAATAATACCAGGAGGTAATCAATTACTCTCTAAACGTGCTGAAATGTTTTTGCCTGAGGCTTGGCCTTCTTACTATAAAAAATCAAAAGGCTGTGAAGTATGGGATTTAGACAATAATCACTATTATGATTTTTCAATCATGGGCATTGGTACAAGTTCGCTAGGGTATGCACACCCTGAAGTTAATGAAGCAGTTATTAATGCGATTCAAGAGGGCTCTATGTCGAGTTTGAACTGCCCTGAGGAAGTTGAGTTAGCAGAGAAGTTAATTGCTATTCATCCTTGGGCCGGAGCTGCGAGGTTTACAAGAACGGGTGGTGAATCATGTGCTTTAGCAATCCGTATCGCACGTGCTTATGCAAAAAAAGATATTGTTGCTTTTTGTGGTTATCATGGGTGGCATGATTGGTATCTTGCTACAAATATCAATGATAAAGGTAACCTTGATGAGCAGCTACTTCCTGGCTTAAAACCAGCGGGTGTGCCTCAGCAGCTTGGAGGTTCTGTATTGCCATTTAAAGAAGGTGATATCGAGGGATTTCGAGACATTCTGGCAAAACATGGCAGTAAACTTGGAGTTGTAATGATGGAAGTGTTTCGTCATGGTGAACCTGATTTAAACTTTATTAAAGAGATTAGAGCATTATGTGATCAACACAATATTGTGCTTATTTTTGATGAAATTTCGTCGGGGTTTCGTTTAAACACGGGGGCTTCTCATTTGCTTTGGGATATTGAACCAGATATCTGCGTTTTAGGAAAAGCGTTAGGCAATGGTCATCCTATAGGGGCTGTTATTGGAAAACATGCTGTTATGGATGCCGCACAGCAATCATTTATCAGTAGCTCTTATTGGACTGAGCGAGTCGGCTTTGTCGCAGCTTTAAAAACACTTGAAGTGTTTGAATCGCAAAAAGTGCCTGAGAAGTTGAAGTCTATCGGACAATATTTAAAAGTAAGACTGACTCATATAATTGAAGATACAGGGTTTAATTTAAAGATTATCGGTATTGATAGTGTGCCAATCTTTATTTTTCCAGGTGACGATCCTCTCGTGACAAAGACGTTATTCACCCAAGAAATGCTAAAGCGAGGATACCTAGCCAGTAATGTAATTTATTTATCTATCGCGCATACGCCTAAATTGATTGATATGTACCTCACTACAGTTAAAGAGGTGTTTATTATGATCAAGGAGGCAATGGAGCAAGGTGTTGATTTAACATCTCTTATAGAAAATGATGTTTGCCACAGTGGCTTTCAAAGGTTGAATTAATGAAGGTTTTAGCATTTGTACAAGCTCGCATGGGATCCACGCGTTTGCCTGGGAAAGTGATGAAGAGTCTTAATGATAAACCGGTAATTATTCATATTGTAGAGCGATTAAGGTTGAGTCAAAATATTGACGATATCGTAGTGTTAACTTCAACAAACCCTGAAAATAAAGAGCTGATTGAATGCCTTCAGGCTTATGGAGTGAAGGTGTTTGCTGGAGACGAAGAAAATGTATTAGCACGTTTTCAAGCTGCACTTTTACTTTACCCAGCTGATGCTATTGTGCGTATAACGGGCGATAGCCCCTTAGTTGATCCGATAATTTGTGATCAACTTATAGACGCTTTTTATCAAGAAAGAGCTGATTATGCTTATTTGAGTGAATGGTTTGCGGAAGGCGTAGATTGTGAAGTGATAAGCGCACAAAAGTTAAAACAACTTGATAGTCACTCTTTAAGACCATCAGAGCAGGAACATGTAACACTTCATTTTTATGAGAATAATGATGGAAAATTCCAGTGTATTGAAATGAAAAATCAGCAGGATGATAGTCATTACCGCTATACACTTGATAGCTTTGAAGATTGGCAAGTTATTGAAGCGCTTTATCAAGCAAACCATAATGTGCGAGAAATGAATTACCAATCGGTGAAATCGTTTTTTGATCAACACCCCGAAATAAAGTCTTTGAATCAACATATTGAGCGAAATCAAGGGTTGGCCATCTCACTGTTGCAAGAATCTGAATTTGGAGGGGGAAGTGAATAAAATAAAAATTAATGATCGCGCCGTGGGTGAAGGCGCGCCGTGTTACATTATTGCCGAAATGTCGGCGAATCATGGCGGCAGTTTAGATAAAGCCATTGAAATCCTGCATGCAGCAAAAGCAGCTGGTGCGGATGCGGTGAAGCTACAAACTTATCGCGCAGATACCATTACACTTGAAACCGACAAGGCTGATTTTTGTCTACCATCAGATAATCCATGGCAAAGCCATGTGTCTCTTTATTCGTTATACCAAAAAGCTTATACGCCTTGGGAGTGGCATAAACCACTTTTCGAAGAGGCTGCTAAAATTGGGATTGATGTCTTTTCATCACCATTTGATGCCAGTGCCGTTGAATTATTAGAATCACTTAATGCACCGGTTTATAAAATTGCTTCTCCAGAAATTACAGATATTCCACTTTTGAAAAAGGTGGCTCAAACAGGTAAACCTGTGATTATTTCAACAGGTATCGCTAATTTAGATGACCTTGAACTCGCAGTTAAAACACTTCGAGAGTTTGGGTGCAAAGAATTAGCTATTCTAAAATGTACTACTGCATATCCAACTCCCTTCTCTGAATGTAATTTGGCCACCATTGTTGATATTGCAACGCGCTTTAATTGTGTTGCGGGCTTATCAGATCATACATTAGGACTAGTCTCGCCAATCACGAGCATTGCGCTTGGAGGTAAGATTATTGAAAAGCACTTTATCCTAGATAAATCGGATGATTCAGTTGATGCCTTCTTCTCATTGGATGAACCTGAGTTCAAACAAATGGTGCAAGGCGTGAGAGATGCAGAATGTGCAATAGGCAAGGTTGAGTATAACATCACTCAATCTGCCCAAAAAAATATGCTTGCTAGGCGTTCGTTATATTTTACCCGGAAGCTTTGTGCAGGAACAATTCTTACAGATGAAGATATTAAGTCAGTTCGACCTGGTTTTGGATTACATACCCAATATTATGATGAAGTGATAGGGAAAACACTTGCTGTTGACGTGGAATTAGGTGATCGCGTTACCCGCGATTCGATAATTGGATTCGTGGAGAAATAAAATGAATACATGTGTTGTTGTTGGGGGGGGGATCAGTGGATTAACTGCAGCTATTTTACTCAAAAAACGATTTAACTCGGTTTACTTAATAGAGCAGTCAGAAAACTTGGGGGGATTACTGGCTTGCGTTAGAGATAACTTGGGAAATAGCTATGATCAAGGCACACATATCCCTGAAAAAACAGGTATTGCTGAAATAGATGAAATTCTTTTTGATGACAATGATTTAGTCGAAAGCTGGTATGCTCTATCTCCATTGAAAACGGGTAATTATTTTGCCGGTGAGTGGGATAATACAACGCAAACTATCGATGCGAGTAAATTACCACGCCATATTTATCAACAGGGCATTGGCGAGTTTATGACATTGGTTGATAGCCCAGATACTACAAATATTGAACGTTATATATCAACTACACTAGGGCCAACTTTCTATCAACATTTGTCAAAACCGATAATTCATAAACTTTATGGCAAAGAAATTGATTGTAATGAATTAGCTGTACGCACGGGCATCAACTATTTTGGTGCAAGTCGAATCAAAGCATTTGATAAAGATACGACAAAGACACTAAAGCAACTGCCATTCTTCGATCATAAACTTGGTTTTCACTCAGCCGCAGAGTACGATGAACTACTGGAAAGCTTAGGGCAAGATACAACTCAATATTATTATCCAAAAGGAGAATTAGGGGCGCAAACTTGGGTAAATAACCTGGCTAAGAAAGCCTCTCAATGTGGCGTGAAGCTAGTAATGTCTTCTCATGTTGTTGATATTAAGAGTGAAAACAAAAAAATCACACAGGTGACCTTAAATGATGGCAGTAAATTAGCTTGTGATCTAATTTACTGGAGTGCCCCACCTATTTTTGCCTTAAAGGCAGCAAATTTAGAGGTGCCAAATGTATCGCTTAGTTTTAGAACGGCTAATTTGCTTCATTATACATTTAATGAGAAGCCACTGAATGATAATGCACATTATGTATGGAACTGGGATCCAATATCCCCCATATTTCGAATTACTTTATATCATAATATTCGCCAAAATAGTTGCTATCAACTTACAGCTGAAGTGCTAAGTTCTAAGGAAGAGTCAGAGCATATCACCTTAGAAAAAGGGTTAGCTGATTTAAAAACCTTAGGTCTTATTAGTGACTCAGCGCGTGTTCTCTCAAGCTTGAAGCAAACAGTACACAATACATTTCCTATACCTACACACGCATTCGCAAATGTAACACAAGCTCAGTTTGAACAACTGACAAATAGTTTTGATAATTTTATTCTTTCAGGTAGGTTTAGTGGCCGTTGTTGGTTGCAAAATGATGTGTTAAAACTTGCCTACCAAGAAATCAATCAGTTTTGCGCATATGCATGATGTTTTAATTCATTGTCATGGTAATAAAAGGTCAGGGCTTGGCCACTTTTCTCGATGTTTTAATATTGCCCGGGCGCTGCAAAAACATGGTGCTTCGGTGGTATTCTGTGGGCATTTTGATGACTTCGCATATCGCAAACTTACTATTGCGGGCATTCCATGTTCTAGCGAGCTAAAGATTTCCTCTGGTCAAACTGTATTATGTGATGACTATCAATTAGATAAAAAAGAACTATTGGCCATTGATAGTGCCGGCGGCAAGCTCATCGTTATCGATGACTTTGATCAGTATAATTATGAGTTCATAAAATTAATTGTAAACTTTCGTTATGATGCCGCATCTCTTTGCAGGGTGACACCTCGCCATGCACTGGATTTAGATTTTTTTCCTTTTGCTGAAGACTTAATCAGTGTGAGAGATAAAACACTTGAGAAGAGTCAACAGTATCCCATCTCAAATGTTTTGGTTTTTATTGGTGCTCATGATAGGCACCAAATTGCTCATCGCCTTTTGGAGTCTCTAGATAACTTATTGTCAAATACGCATATCATGTTAGTTGCAGCAAAGAAGTTAGATTTTGAGTCAAATAATAATGATGTTGAGCAACGTCTGTTTGTTAACGATATGGCCCAACTTTATGACTTGGCTGATATTATTATCTCTGGCGGTGGCCTAACTAAATATGAGGCGGGGTTTTGTTTAAAACCTAACTGTGCTTTATCACAGACGCAAGAACAGCACGAAGATACAAAGATGCTAGCCAAGGCAAATTTATGTTTTGATTTGGGATTGGCAGAAGCAACATCTCAACATCAATTAAATTTAAATTTATCGCAATTTATCAATGACAGTATGCATAATCAGTTAACTGCTCAAAAAAGTCTTTTTGATAGAAACTCAGTGAGTAATTTAACAAAAAAAATTCTAGAGGTTGTTTATGAGTGAATTTTTAACAAAGCAAACGGAGTGGCAGCAGCAAGCTGAATCGTCCGATGACCTCAAACTTCAGGTTGGCCGACCACAAAGCGATGAAAGCTGGCAACTTTTAGCTAAAGATGTTGTTGAAAAGCTAAAGTTACATGCTACAGATAACTTATTAGATGTTGGGTGTGGCAGTGGTTTATTGCTCTCTAAACTTGCAACTAATTGCGCGTATGTAAGCGGTATTGACTATGCTCAGGCTATGGTAGATAAGGCACAAGCATTACTGCCAAATGCTCAGTTTTATTGCGGCGAAGCAAAAAAACTACCCTTTGCCAGTCGTTCATTCGATAAATTGCTAAGTTACAGTATTTTCCATTACTTTCCTGATAGAGAATACGCGCTTTCTGTGGTGAAAGAGATGATCAGGGTTGTTAAGCCTGGTGGTATTATTCTGATAGGTGATGTGCTTGATGCTAACTATGAAAATGAGATCAAAAGTAAGAGTAACTTGGCTTATGAGCAGAAAATACCCAACATTCATCGTTATTCCCAATGGCAGTTTTACGACTTTGTGCAATTAGAACGTGAACTTTCAGATTTGGTCAGCCAATTTGAGGTGTTAACACAGCCCAATGAATTAGCACTTTCTGGTTATCGCAAGGATATTAGGTTGTGGCTTTAACAAAAGTGCAGCACAAACTAGCTGAGCTTTGTCAGCGAGAAAAGGCAGTTTTAACTCATTCAGGTAGTATTGGTATTATTGCCACATTACACAGTGCAAAACTACCTCTCGGTAGTACCGTAATCATCCCCGCAAGTATGTGTCCAATTGTATTATTTGCAATTCAGATTGCGGGATATGATGTAAAAATTGCAGACGTGTCTCTGGCGTCTTTTTCGATGGAAGTAGAACAAATTTCTGCGGTATATGATGAAACCGTTAGTGCTATTATTGCTGTGCATGGTTATGGTCGAAGTTGTGATATTGAAGCGATTGTAACCTTCGCTAAAGATAGAGGTGTAGTGATAATAGAAGATGCCTGTTTAGCTTATGGGAGTATGCACAAAGGCAGTCCACTTGGTAGTTTTGGCGATTTTTCGATTGTAAGTTTTGGCTATGATAAACCAATAAACTTAGGCTATGGCGGGGCGGTGCTCGTTAATGGGCGTGATAAGGAAGAGGCGTTATTAGCATTCATAAACAACAATGCGTTAAGTGTATTTAATAATGATGAGGTAGCCAACAAACTAATTGTAGAAATTGGCAATTTACCTCACTATGTTGAGCAACGGCTGGAGAATATTGCTTTTTTAGAACGTAGTATCACTAATTCGCGGTTTAAAAAGCTATCTTATCAAGAAGAGTGTGCTTATTGGCGATATCCGCTGTTATGCAAAAACAGAGAAGACTTTCTTCGCTTTGCAAAGCAACAAGGTGTTCTTTTTACAACGCATTATAAAAGCTTAAGCGAATTACAAACTACAGCACAATGTCCCAATGCTGAAAGAGTTGGGAATGAAATAATTAACTTATTTGTGCGTCCTCAAACATCTCAGCAACAACTTGATGAAATGGTGCGCTGTATTAATCAATACCAATCGTTATGAAAGATTTAAAACAATATTATCAAGAGTTATTTAAAACTCATGGTGCAAACCATAATGCCGTACAGCATGTATCACAGCAATCTCAAGAGGTGCGCTTTGCTTTATTCAACACATTGATTGATGTTTCTGATGATGTCATTGATTTAGGCTGTGGATTAGGTGATATGTTGCCATACTTACGCAAAAATGGCTTTAAAGGTAATTATTTGGGGTGTGATTTTGTACCTGAATTTATTGCATTTGCTAACAAACTTTACGCAGATGATAGTAAAGCAAGGTTTATAGAATTTGATATTAATAAAGATCCACTGCCAGAAAATTATCATCATGTTCTTATTAGTGGCATTTTTAATAATCCAATGGATGACAATCTTTCTTTTATAAAAAACACATTAACAAAGAGTTATAACGCCTGCTTGAGTTCAGTTATTTTTAATGCATTATCAGATTATGTGGATTACCAAGATAGTGAATTGTATTATGTCTCGCCACTCTTACTCTTTGATTACTGTAAACGTTCTTTATCTCCTTTTGTTTCGCTGACACATAACTACGTAACAAAAGATGGTGGCTTTCCTTACGAATTCACGATGCAAATAAGTAAATCCGCAAAAGAGCTAGACAAATGATTATTAGTGTTATGCAGCCAACTTATCTTCCATGGTTAGGTTATTTCGATTTAATTGATAGTGCAGATAAATTTGTTTTTCTTGATAATGTAAAACTTGAAAAAAGTGATTGGCATGTCAGAAATCGTATTAAGTCGGCAAGTGGCGAGCTAATGCTAACCTGTGCGGTCACAACCCCTGTCGGACGCATGTCGGCGAAGATCAATACTACTGAGTTCGCGAACGGTCACCCTTGGCGCAAAAAGCATTTAAAAAGCATTGAAGCTTGTTATCGAAAGGCGCCTTTTTTTGAACAGTTATATCCTTTATTAAAGAATTATTTTGAAGCGTCCCATTCCTACCGTTTAGGTCAGTTTAATATTGGTCTTATAGTTTTGTTGGCAAATTATATGGGTATAGAAAGTGATTTTTACATAGCTTCTGAATTACCTGATATGTCAGGCGTAAAAGATGGGAAATTAGTCAGTATCTGTCAACATTTACAGGGCGAAACTTACCTTTCACCATTGGGTGCCAAAGCCTACATTGAAACAAACAACCCAGGAGGTGAGCTTGTTAAAAATGGTATTAATGTTCTTTATCAAAATTTTAAGCATCCACAATACACACAATTGTTCGGTGATTTTATCTCGCACTTAGCAGTGGTTGATTGCTTATTTAATATCGGCCCAGAACAAACTTTGTTTTTAATTCGAAAAGGACACCAATTACCAGTTGCCTATTCTGAATTATAGTTTTGAACTGGTTAGATACTGATAACTGAATTTTCTTTATATTTGCCAGAGGCTGGGATTGATAAAATGTTCGTCATTACAACTAAATACATGCCAGGGGTAATCAGGTAATGGTGTATCAAATAGAGTAATGAGTTGCTTTAAATGAGCTAATTCGTTTACACCTACAATTACTCTGTCAACTTGCTGTAATTGAGCAACAAAGTTCAAAGTGATAGCTGCTTTGTGTATATTGTATTCTGTAGCAACACTTTCAAGTTTGTCGAATAAGTGGGAGATGTTTTTAAAGTAAACAGGGCGTTCTTCCATCAACAATAGACCTTGTAAAAAAACCGAACGAACGTGTACTTCAATCCCTTTCTTTTTGAGTTTGTTTAAGACACCTGAACTAATAAAACGCTGATCTAATAGGTTTAAAGGTATTTGAATGAGGTCAATATCGAATTTATCAATAATATTTTGAGCTTGAATAGGGTTGTAGACAGAAACGCCGATTTTCTTGATTATTCCTTGCTCTTTTTTTGACTCAAGCCAGTCGTATAAAGTTGGAAATAACATAATGTCATTGGCTGAATGGAGTAAGTAACCATACACTTTTTCTGCATTTAAGTTCTTAAGGCTTTGCTCGAGAGTGTTCTCTGCAAACTCTTCAATTTCTGAAAAAGTGGCAGACTTTGGTACAGGAGGCAGTTTAGAAACTATTTTAAAATGTTCAAGGCCACAATTTCCTAATACAAGCTCAGATTCTCCGTATGCAGCAGCTGTATCTAGTAACTCAAGGTGATGTTTATTGGCATAGCGAAGAATTTGCTTTACTTCTTCTAGACTTGTTTGGCCTTTTTGATTACTTATGCCGTAATCAACACCAAATTGCACAGTACCGAGAGCTAACTTCATAGTAACCCTCTGAGTGTAGTTGTTATATATTTTATATCTTTTTCAGTTAAATTTGGGTGAAGCGGCAAGGTAATAGCTTTGGAATAATATTCTTCCGCATTTGGGTAGTCACCTTCTCTAAAACCTAAATTGTGGTAGAAAGGCTGTAAATGAATCGGAATATAGTGAACATGTGCAAATATGCCATTGGCACGTAATTGCATAACGATTTCTTTTCTTTTTGCAGCATTATCCAAAAGCACCACATATAAATGATAAGAAGAATAGCAATCACGCGATTGAATGAGGTGAGTTAGATTCGTAGGTAAATACTTGGTATATAACGATGTAAGTTGGTGACGTTTGGCGACAAATTCATCTAGGCGTTTCATTTGACTGAGGCCAAGAGCAGCTTGAATATCTGTGATACGATAATTAAAACCGAGCGACTGCTGCTCATAATACCAAGGCCCTTGATCAACTCTCTCGAGATCTTTTGGTTGGTTTGTAATGCCATGACTACGCAATTTTTTTAACTTAGTTGCGATATCACCGCACTTGGTTGTTAGCATGCCTCCTTCGGCACTAGTGATGATTTTTACCGGGTGGAAACTAAATACACAAATATCGCTGAACAGGCAATTACCCACAGGAGAATTTTGATATTTTGCACCTATTGCGTGGGATGCATCTTCGATAATTTTAAAGTGGTATTCATTTGCTAGTTTTGCAATTTCTGCCATGTCGCATGATTGACCCGCAAAATGTACCGGTATAACGGCTTTAGGTAAATTATTGTTTTTTTTAGCTTCTTGTAATTTCGCTCGCAGCGAAGCAACCGAGATATTACCTGTTTTAACATCAATATCAACGAAGTCGACTTTTGCACCACAGTAAATTGCGCAGTTACTGCTTGCAACAAATGAGTTTGGCGATGTCCAGACATAGTCTCCTTTGCCGACATCGAGCGCTAAACAGGCGATATGTAATGCTGAAGTTGCGCTATTGGTTGCAACTGCATACTTAGCACCACAATATTCACTAACGGCATGTTCAAATTGATCAATTGCTGGGCCTTGTGTTAAGTAATCCGATTTTAAAACATTAACAACAGCATCGATATCGTCTTGATTGATATCTTGTTTGCCATACGGTATCACTTAAGTGCCTCAATATTAAAATTGGCAATTTGCTCAATCGTCATATAATCAGCATTATCTAAAGAGTTGTATTCGAATCCAGGCTTTACCGCTTTGCCTTTTTCACCAATAGCGTTCACTGTAAAATCATTTATTCTACTACTAAACTTTATGCCTGGCGCAATGACGAAGTGATCATCGTATTCAAATGTGTCATAGCATAGATCGGCTGGGCACATCACTTCGTGTAATTTTTCGCCAGGACGAATACCAATAATTTTAAGCGGTAGATTGGGTGCCATTGCTTTTGCTAAATCGGTGATTTTAATTGACGGAATTTTAGGAACGAATATTTCACCGCCAAGCATACGTTCAAAGTTCTTAAGTACGAAATCAACGCCCTGTTGTAGGCTAATCCAAAAACGCGTCATATCTTCATGGGTAATAGGGATATGGTCTTTACCTTCGTCAATAAATTTTTGGAAAACAGGAACTACTGAACCTCGTGAACAAACAACATTACCGTAACGCACAACAGAAAACGTGGTTTTATGACCACCGGCGATATTATTCGCCGCAACAAATAGTTTATCTGACGCAAGTTTTGTTGCACCATAAAGATTTATTGGGTTTGCGGCTTTATCGGTTGATAGGGCAATCACTTTTTCAACATCGTTGTTAAGTGCTGCATCAATGACGTTTTCAGCGCCATTAATATTTGTTTTAATGCATTCCATAGGGTTATATTCAGCTGCAGGAACTTGTTTTAAGGCTGCGGCATGAATCACAAAATCTACACCTCGCATAGCGCGGTTTAAACGTTCTTTGTCCCTGACATCACCAATAAAATAGCGCATACAGTCTTGATTAAAGTCTTGTTGCATTTCAAATTGTTTTAATTCATCGCGAGAAAACACAATAATTTTTTTTGGTTGATAGCGTGATAACAATGTTTTGACATATTTTTTGCCAAAAGATCCTGTTCCACCTGTTATTAAAATTGTTTTATTGTCGAACATAGTGTTTCCCACTGTATTTACTGAATTACACAAAGATTAATAGTTCTTTCATTACTTTAGCTTAATAAGCACTAAATATGCCAATAGTTTGTCAACAAACCCTTAATTGGCGAGTGAAAAAACACCTCTTTGTATTATAATTATACTAATTGAATCTTGATAAATTCAGGACAAAAATACAGGTGGGAGGCGACCTCGTATGAAAATTCAAAATCAAAACTTTGCATTTTTCAATCGAACAGAAGAAAAAAGCAAAACATTACTTGAACAATTAGCTAGCGGAAAGCGGGTGAGCTCAGCATCTGATGATGCAGCGGCACTACAAATAATTGACCGTTTGCAAGCACAACAAAATGGTCAGAACCAAGCTATTCGCAATGCTTATGATGGTATTTCGTATACACAGGTTGCTGAGGGGGCGCTTGCTAGTGTAAATGAGTCTGTATCTCGTATTGAGCAGTTGTCATTGCAGGCTGCTAATGGAGCTTTAACAGATCAAGATAGAAGCGCTATTCAAGAAGAGATTTCTCAACTGCAAACGGGCATTACAGAAACGTATGAAAACACCTCGTTTGGTGGGGCGAAGTTATTTGATGGTAACGATGTCACTTTTCAAGTAGGAGCAGACGCAAATCAAACCCAACGCTTAAACCCTGGTGATAATAGTGTTGTTTCAAATGTATTATCAATTGATGTTTCAACACAAGCAGGTGCGCAAGCTGCAATCAGTGTCACACAACAAGCGCGTGATGATATTAATTCGAATCGTGCGAATTTAGGGGGGAGTCAAAACGCCTTTGAGCAGAATATTCGGTCTTTAACCAATAATGCGGTTAATGTAGCAGCATCGCAAAGTCGAATTCAAGATGCAGATTACGCGAATCTTGTGTCACAAAAAACGGCAAATGATATTCTATCACAGGCATCGATAGCGCTGCGTGGGCAAGCGAACCAATCAGCGAGCCAAGCCCTTGGGTTGCTCTAATTCAGATTGTGATAGATCAAGTTTGGGTGTCAATTTTTTGAATTGACGCCAAAATTCCGCCACTTACACCTTGCAACCTCAAGTTAAGCCGTTACAATAAAAAGATAATTAGAATAATATTACTGCAGTGCCATTATTATGAGCCTTACTAATTCCACTTGGGTAATTGACGAAAACGAAAATCGCGCAAACAAACTCGTGGCTTCACTTTGCTTTATTGGTGAACATGCAAAAATTGCAACTGTGTCAGAAGTGCAGGATTCAGTATTGCACCATGTGGAGGCTGTGTTCTTGGGTGCACTTGTTGGGTGCGAACACGAAGCTATTATTAAAAGCCAGCCTGAAACCCCATTTATTCTAATCGGTGAAACTCTGAGACCTTTATTGGCATTAGCAAATGTAATTGGGGTTTTAGCTGAGCCCTTTTCCTATGCACCTACCACAGAGTTGCTGCGCGATTGCCAAGAATACAAAAGGCATTTACCAAGCTTAGCTAATAATACTCAAGAAAAACGTTTTGACGGCTTAATTGGTGCTACATCTCAAATTGAACATATTCGTTTTTTGATTAAGCAAGTAGCAAAAACAAATGCCAATGTACTTATTTTAGGTGAGTCGGGAACGGGTAAAGAAGTTGTTGCACGTAATATTCATCTTTTGTCTAATCGGAACTCAGGTCCTTTTATTCCGGTTAACTGTGGTGCAATTCCCGGTGATTTACTGGAAAGCGAATTATTTGGTCACGAGAAGGGTGCATTTACAGGTGCTATCTCAACGCGAAAAGGGCGTTTTGAAATGGCACAGGGTGGTACACTTTTTTTAGATGAAATTGGTGATATGCCAAGCCAAATGCAGGTTAAATTGTTGCGAGTTTTACAAGAGCGCGTCTATGAACGTGTGGGTGGTGGCAAACCTATAAAAGCAGATGTCCGCATTATTGCAGCAACACACCGCAATTTAGAAACCATGATTGAAGAGGATACATTTCGCGAAGATTTGTACTATCGCTTAAATGTATTTCCAATTGAAAACCCATCACTGCGTGAACGTAAAGAAGATGTGCCTTTATTATTACAAGAGTTAATTAAACGTAACGTAGTTACCGGTGGTGCTAATGTGAAGTTTACCGAACGTGCACTCGAAAGCCTTAAAGAGCATAGTTGGCCAGGTAATGTTCGAGAATTGTCTAATCTTGTGGAGCGTATGCAAATCATGTTCCCAGAAAAAGTGGTCGATGTTTCAGATTTACCGAAAAAATACCAGCATATAGATGTGGAAGAATATGTTCCAGAATACCCTGAAGAGATTCTGGAACGTCAAGCACTAAACGATATTTTCAGTGAAGGGTTTGCAGAATTTGCAGATGATGAAATTGATGCTGCTGAGCATATCTTCGACTCAAACAAACCCGCTATTTTACCTGTAGAAGGTATTGAACTTAAAAGTTACTTAGCTGAACTTGAAATTTGTTTAATTGAACAAGCGCTAGAGCGTAATGATAATGTGGTAGCGAGAGCTGCTGAGGTGTTAGGC
>NZ_JBFKMX010000007.1:0-59433 GCF_041629635.1 Pseudoalteromonas sp.
GCGCTTGATGAAGATGGCAATATCGGCGTAAAAACGGTTGACAGTGAAAACCGTGTTGTGTTCTCCCAAATTGATGTTGTTAAATCAGAAGCATCCGGCGTATGGATGGCAGGGCTTGGCGACAAAGCAAATGTGATTACTATAGGGCAAGGATTTGTGCGCATTGGTGACACCGTTGAGCCGGTTTTTGCTACAGAGCAAGAGTAGAGGTTATCTATGCGTACCCTGATTGATGCCTCATTAAGTCGTACTCGTACGGTATTATCAATTTTTATATTGTTAATTATTTCTGGCTGGGTGACTTATAAAAACATTCCAAAAGAAGCAAATCCAGATGTCACCATTCCGTTTATTTATGTGTCGATAGTGCACGATGGTATTTCGCCTGAAGATGCCGAACGCCTGTTGGTTCGTCCAATGGAAATTGAACTGCGAGCCATTGAAGGTGTAAAGGAAATGACTGCTGTGGCAAGCGAAGGTCATGCGTCTGTTACGCTTGAATTTTTTGCCGGTACAGATCCGAAAGAGGCACTTGCCGATGTGCGCGATAAAGTGTCACTGGCAAAAGCTAAGTTGCCTTCAGAAACTGAAGAACCCGAAGTACACGAAGTGTTGATGGAAGATCAGCAGCCGACGATTACTTTAACACTGTCAGGCGATATTCCTGAACGCGGATTACTGACCATTGCGCGTAATTTAAAAGACGAACTTGAATCAATTTCGAGCGTGCTTGAAGTGGAAATTGGTGGTGAGCGTGAAGATATGGTTGAGATTGTTATCGATCCACTTCTAATGGAATCGTATGGCCTTGACCAAAGTGATATTTATAGCTTACTGACAAATAATAACCGCTTAGTTGCTGCCGGTACATTAGATACAGGTAAAGGCCGTTTTGCGGTAAAAATCCCCTCTGTTTTTGAAACCATTCAAGATGTAATGGAACAACCTGTAAAAGTGTCGGGCGACAAGGTTGTGCGCTTTATGGATGTGGCACAAATTAGGCGTTCTTATAAAGATCCCAACTCAATTGCTCGTATTAATGGTCAACAAGCCGTGTCACTGGAAGTGAAAAAACGTGCTGGTGAAAACATTATCGACACGGTTGATCAAGTAAAAGTCAAAGTAGAAGAGAGCAAAGCAATTTGGCCGAATCATATTAAGGTGACTTACACCGGTGATATGAGTAAAGACGTGAAAGATATGTTATCTGATTTACAAAATAATGTACTGTCTGCCGTACTGTTGGTGGTGATTGTGATTATTGCGATTCTAGGTACGCGCTCAGCCTTTTTAGTGGGTGTAGCAATTCCTGGCTCTTTCTTAACGGGTATTTTAGTGATTGCGATTTTTGGCTTAACCGTCAATATCGTTGTGCTTTTTGCCTTAATTATGGCTGTGGGCATGCTGGTTGATGGTGCCATCGTAGTAAGTGAATTTGCTGATCGCATGATGAGTGAAGGTATGCCGCGTAAAAAAGCCTATTCGGTTGCCGCTAAACGCATGGCGTGGCCAATTATAGCTTCAACCGCCACTACTTTAGCTGCATTCGCGCCGCTAATTTTCTGGCCGGGTATGATGGGTGAATTTATGAAATACTTACCAATCACCCTAATAGCGACGTTGTCTGCATCACTTGTTATGGCGTTAGTGTTTGTACCGACTATTGGTAGCCTGATTGGTAAAGTGCGCCCGCTTACAGCTGAGCAAAAGCAAAATTTATTGGTAGCAGAAGAAGGCAATTTAACACAGTTGCAAGGTGTGACAGGGCGTTATGTACGTTTGCTAGACCGTGCAATTAAACGCCCATTACTAAGCTTGTTTGCTGCAATCGGTTTTTCAATATTGGTATTTATTGCTTACGGTTTTTCAGGTTTGGGTATGGAATTCTTCCCAGATGTTGAACCCAATGGCATTAATTTAAAAGTGCGCAGTTACGGTGATTTGTCGATTTATGAAAAAGACCAAATCATGAAAGATATTGAACAACGCATTTTACCGGTTGAAGGTATTAAAACGCTTTACTCTCGCTCTGGTGGCAAAGACATTGTTGGTTCACTTCGCATGAACCTTAAAGACTGGGATGAGCGTCGTCCGGCTGATCAAATTATTGAAGAAGTGCTAGGTAATACATCAGATCTAGCTGGTGTCGAAATTGAAATCCGTAAGGATGAGAACGGCCCAGGCGGCGGTAAAGATTTATCGATTGAACTCAGTTCTAAATTCCCAGATGCACTTAATGAAGAAGCCCGTCGAATTCGTAATGCGATAGAAAATGACGGCGCGTTTGTTAATGTCGATGATTCAGGCTCAAAACCAGGTATTGAGTGGCAGTTAAAGCTTAATCGAGCAGATGCAGCACGCTTTGGTGCTGATGCAACCATGCTTGGTGCCAATGTTCAAATGGTGACAAATGGTCTTAAGCTTGGTGAATATCGCCCTGATGATGTGGATGATGAAATTGATATTCGTGTTCGTTTTCCTGCAGATAAACGAGATTTAGGCCGATTAGAAACTTTGCGTGTTAAAACACAACATGGTCAGGTGCCGATTACGCACTTTATTGAACGAAGAGCTGTACAAAAAGTGGATACCATTAACCGTGTTGACAGTCATCGCGTGGTGACTGTAAATGCTGATGTTAAAGCTGGACAACAACTCTCTAAAGCATTACCTCGTTTGCAAGCACAACTTGAAGCACAAGGGTTAGATCCGCGTGTAAAACTTAAAGTGCGCGGTGAGAATGAAGAGCAAGACGAATCAATGGTGTTCTTAGAAAAAGCCTTTTTAGTGGCGTTGTTTGTAATGGGTATTATTTTGGTAACGCAATTTAATAGTTTCTATCAAGCAATGTTGATTTTAAGCGCGGTACTTTTCTCTACTGTTGGGGTGTTTTTAGGACTCATTATCTTGCAGCAGCCGTTTGGTATTGTTATGTCAGGGATCGGTGTTATTTCCCTTGCGGGAATTGTGGTGAACAATAATATTGTGTTAATTGATACTTATAATGTGTTGCGTAGACAGGGCATGGCGCAACATGAAGCAATACTACGTACAGGAGCACAGCGCTTAAGGCCTGTGTTACTGACAACGGTAACCACTATTTTGGGCTTAATGCCTATGGTGCTTCAGGTAAATATCGATTTATTTAACCGTGAGATTGCATTCGGTGCGCCTTCAACCCAGTGGTGGGTGCAACTCTCTACCGCCGTAGCAGGTGGTTTGGCGTTTGCTACTGTACTTACCTTGGTTCTAACCCCTTGCTTATTAGCACTTCGAAAAAAGCCTGTTAAATACCTTGAAGCTGAAATAGTGGAGCACAAACTAGCAAGTTAGCATTGTGAATGCTAAAAACTGACAACTAAAAAGAGCATCATTTGATGCTCTTTTTAGTTGTCAGTTCGTTTTTGTGATATGCAACATTAGGGTAAAAAACACTAAAATCACACAGCTGATTGCCATAATGTAGAAAAACCCTTTTTTACCTTGTTTTAAAGGAATGCGATTGACTTTTAAAAAGTAATACCAGGCAAAGCACAATAAAATTGGTAAAAGAAAAAATAGTCTAATCATATAAACGAATACTTAGTTATTGTTTTTATAGGGTATAGCAAAATAAGTAATCGTGCCACTAGTGGAGTAGCGTAGTTGAATGCTAGCTAAATAGGGTTATATCAAAGAATGAAAGTACTAAATTTTTATGCACTTTTAATAATTACTTATATTAAATACTTCTGATTTTTGCATTTGGTCGCTATTATTTGTGGATTAGCCGCAAACTTTATAGGGCGATTACTCAAAATAGGTAGAATGCCCTAACTAAAATTTATACTAGATATTGTATATTTTAATCGATAATCTTAGTGTGGTTTTGTTTGGTAGTTAGAAAAAGCATTTCCAATCATCAATAGGAGAAGTAAAAATGATGGGAAAAACGGTTGCATCTGAAGAAAATTCGCGCCTTACCCAGTGGCTGAAAGTGAAACGCCAAGAGAAAGGCCACACTATGCGCAGCCTTGCACAAGTACTTGGTACGCCACATTCATTTGTGGGTAAAATTGAAAACCAAGAACGTCGCCTAGATGTGGTGGAGTTTATTCGTTATTGCCAAGCCCTTGAAATAGACCCGATAGAAGGTTTAACTATTTTGAAAAGTGAATAATCATTCACTTTTCAAAATCGATTTAAAATGATGCAAGGATGCATTAATGTTTTTTGTAGAAATCAGCTTCTAGTACCATTAGGCGTTCTTTTATCAAATATAAAAATACCAATGATGGGATCACCATCAAGGCTGTAATTAAGAAAAATAGCGCCCAATTACCCTCAAGAAAATCGACCAAATACCCTGAAGAACCCGACAATAGTGTTCTGCCTAAATTACCAAGTGATGCTAATAATGCATAATGTGTAGCACTAAATGCGCGATCACATAGCATTGAAATGAACGCGACCATAGCAACCAGTGACCAAGCTTGGGTAAAGCCATCCACCAAAATAGCCATAGCATAGAGACTTTCTTTTGGCCCAACCATGGCTATTAATGAGAACATCAGATTCGATGAAGCCATAGCAATGCCACTAATAAATAAGCCTTTCACAATGCCATAGCGTGAGTTAAATAAACTGCCAAGAAAAGCAAAAATAATCGTAATTAAACCGGTACCAAGTTTAGAATAAGTGGCAATTTGAGAATTAGAAAAACCAACCTCTTTGTAAAATACAATCGACATACGCCCTAAAAAGGCCTCACCAATTTTAAAAAGAAAAATAAACGCCAGCAGGGCAAGGGCGGTTTTAACGCCGTTTCGATTAAAGAAGGAACTGATTGGTGCCGCAACGGTTACCCAAAGCCAGGCAGCAATGCGTTTAATAAGGGACGAATCGTTTTGAATAAATTCGGCTTCCAGTGCTTTATGTACATATTCGCGATTGGACTTTGGTTCTTTTGCGAAAAATACACCTAGCATCAACATCAACATAACCAAGGCTAAAACCAAGTATACTTGTGTCCATTGCCAATCGGGTAAATCAGCAATATAAAATGGTAAAGCGCCCAATAATGCATAGCCTGTCCACCAACCAGAGGTCGCCATCGTGGCGGCCGCTGTGGTTTTGTGCGTTTCATTTTCATCTAGCGTATCAATACGAAAAGCATCGATTGCGATATCTTGGGTCGCCCCCGCCAGCGCAATAACAAAGCAGCACAGAGCCACAGAATACAATTGATTTTGAATATCTACTTGGCTTAGCCACAGTGTTGCAAGCAAGATGCATACTTGGCTTAGTAAAATCCAACTACGGCGTTGACCGAGCTGTTTGTGTAATAAAGGGAGTTTTACGCGATCGACTAAAGGCGACCACAAAAAGTTAACGCTATAACAAACAAATACAATACCAAAAAGGCCAATCATTGAGCGTGAAAGGCCTTCATCTTTTAGCCAGGCAGACATAACTGAGCCGATTAATACCCAAGGGAATCCACTGGTAATGCCAAAGGCAAAAATATTGATTAATCGGCGGTCTTTAAAATAACCAAGATACTCTGACACTGTAACCATAGTTGTAATGTTTAACCTGTTATTCTTATTATTAAATTACGTGTTTATTGAGCTGGTTCAAGTACTTGCGCTTTTAAAATAACTACGGGTTCTTTTGGTACAAAACACCAACCAAGTTTATCGTGGCATCCCGTTTCAACACGCATTATTTTATCAAGTGTTTCAGCGCCTTCAGTAACATAGCCGAATACTGCAAAACCCCATTCACGCCCTGGGTTTAAATGGTCATTGTCATTCATATTAAAAAAGAATTGGCGCGTAGCTGAATGTGGTTTTCGGTCTTGGTAAGCCATCGCGATGGTATACATGTCATTTTTAAGGCCGTTACCGCTTTCGTTGGGAATTTCAGGACCCATATAGGCGCCGTCGTATTTTTTATCATAGCCACCACCTTGAATAACAAAGTCGCGCTCTTGTTCGGCATCATGTTCTACACGATGGAAAACGGTATCTTCGTAACCTCCATCTACCACATAACCTAAAAAGTTATTAACTGTAATCGGTGCTTTACGGCGATTTAGCTCAACCACAATATCACCCATAGTGGTAGTGAGTTTTACCATTGGATAAGCGTTATCTTTTTGAACAAATTCGCCTTTTTTAACAAGGTTGGCGCTGCTGGCAAAACTTGTTAGCGCAATCAAAAGTGATACTAAGTATTTCATAAACCTTTACTCCTAGCGGTTGATTGCGTCAATAAATTCAGGGTCGGTGACAATGCGAGTGATCATCTCTTCAAGTAAGCGATTTACTTGTTGCTCTACTTTGGCTTTATCAAAGCCAAGCGGTGCTTCGCTTTGTTTGTTACCTTTGTAGCGTTTGGCAAAACGGTGTTCAGAGGTTTCGATAACCACCTCTAATTCAGCTTTTGTGATAGTTGTGTGCTTGTGCAACTGCTGGTTAATGACAGTGTTTAGTTGCTGAATATTAACGTCAAGCGCTTTGCCCATGCCGCTGTTGTTGGCGCCCACTTGGACTAATGCCTGTTCCATAGCAGGTGTAATTGAATCTGCTAAGTACTTATCTGCAAGCGCCTTTGTACCATCGCTGGTTTTGATAGTGACCGTAGTAAAGCTGGCACGTTTATCATTGACTGATAAGCTTACATCTTGCTGTGCTGATTTTTGGTGTGTTTGCGTGTAATTCGGGCTGAAAATAAATTGCTGTGAAGTTGAGCTACAGCCAGCCATTAAACCCAGTGTTAGGGCGAATAGGGTAATTTTATATTTTGAGTTCATAGTTATCATGCTCTCTTTTTAGCGCTTAAAACGACAAATTTCTTATTTGAGCCTAATAGTTTGTAGCCACCAAATAGGCGTTTTAACTTTTCATGGTAATTTAAATGACGGTTGCCAACAATACGTAATTCGCCACCTTCACGTAAACAGCGGAAGCTATCAACAAACATTTGCCATGCAATATGGTCTGTAACGGCTTGTTGTTGGTGAAACGGTGGATTACATAAAATTAAATCGGCACTGTTACTTTCTAAGCCTGTCAGACAGTCATTGTGTAAAAAAGTGCAGTTTTCTAGCTGTTCTGGCAGATTTGTTGTGACATTGTGCTTAGCTGAAGCAACCGCCATAGCTGATTCATCAACAAAGGTCACCAGTGCGTTAGGGCAGCGGTCAAGAGTTGTTAACCCAATTACACCATTACCACAGCCTAAATCGACGATACGCTGTTTTTTGTTCCCTTGGGGTAAGTAATTAATAAAAAAGCGAGCACCAATATCTAGCGAGTCACGGCTGAATACATTCGCGTGATTCGTAATAGTGAAAGGTGATTTTTCAAGTGGCCAAACAACAGGGAATTTACAATCTTGGGCTTTGTTATGTTGCTTAGTTAAAATTAAACGAGCTTTTTTTACCGCTAAGGTCGTTGAACTTGGCCCAGAAAAACGCTCAAATAATTGAATTGTCGAAGAGTGAATGTCTTTTACTTTACCCGCTGCAACAATTGGCGTGTCTTGACGTAAAACCTTGCTTAACTGACTGAGTAAAAAGGTAAGGTACCCCGCGTTTTTTGGCACTTTTATCAGCACCAAATCAACGTCGTTTGGCAGAGTGTCTAAACTTTTTAGAAAAACGGTATTGTCGCTATCAAGCTGATTTTGCTCTAAGTTGTATTGGGCAGCTTGCTCTGCAACAAATGAATCATTCAAATGGTAAATAAATGCATTATTAAATGCACAAGCGAGCGCGCCAAACCCATCATTTATAACAAGTACTTTCGTGTTACTTGTGACCTGATGGTGTTCTTCAATATAATTAACTAAATATTCGTCTGCAGCGTCCCATGCTTGAAGGCTCGCATTTTTTTGTTTTAGCGGAAAGCGAGAAAGAGTAAAGGTTTTTTCGCCAAGCTGTGCGATTTCATTTACCTGCTGGTCTGAAGGGTATTGCGACATAACGACGTTATTAATTTAGTTGTAAAGGTGCATAGTTTATCATGGCTTGGAATGATCCTAACAGCATTGAGCGAATAAAAAAGGCAAAGTGCGTATTGCCAGATTTTTACTATTTTGAGCACTTTATTGCTGAGCCCAAAGCCAATGCGTTATATCAACAATTGCTATCACTCAATTGGCAGCAACCAACATTAACCATATTTAATAAAGCGCATACGATTCCTCGAAAGCAAGTTTATATGGGTGATAAAGGCACTGGATATCGCTATTCTAACCAGTTGTTTTTACCAGAACCTTGGCATGCCAGTGTGCTTAATTTAAAAAACACCTTAAATGATTGGTTTGGTACACAATTTAATGCTGTGTTACTTAATTGGTATCGCTGTGGTGAAGATAAAATGGGTTGGCATGCAGATGATGAAGCTGAACTTGGCTTTTCACCAATTATTGCGTCTGTTTCACTTGGCGCTGTGCGAAAGTTTAAGATACGAGAAAATAACACAAAACAAGTAACTGACTTGCCGCTTGCTAATGGTAGCTGTTTGTTAATGACCGGACGTAGTCAGGAGAGATATCAACATTCATTACCCGTACAAAAACGGGTTGTTGATGGACGAATAAACCTGACGTTTCGCAATGTTTGTGGCGTATAATGGCGAAAAATATTTAAGAGGCACACTTATGTCGATGCTAGAACAAATCGAATCAAAACTGAAAAATGCGTTTACGTATGATCACCTAGAGGTAATTAATGAAAGCCATATGCACAGCCGGGGTACTGAATCTCATTTTAAGGTGATTCTTGTCAGCAATGATTTTGAAGGTAAGCGTTTACTGCAATGTCATCGTATGATCAATGACGTATTGGCGGATGAATTAGCAAATCATATCCATGCGTTAGCAATTCATACTTACACGCCAACACAGTGGCAAAATGCTGATATTCCAAATTCGCCAAAATGTTTAGGTGGCTCTAAATTTGATATGTAACTAAAAAATACAATCAATAAGCTTGTGTCCAGCCGTGTATGCTCAACAGGTTGGACTTTTAACCCTGTTAATTAAGTGTTACATTTTCCCTTTTGAAACGATAACAATAATTAACATGGATGCAGTCAGTTCCAATTCGCCTTCGTCAAACTTACTTAAAATAGCCAATAAGCTCGATACTTTTATTGAATTTATCGGGCGCAGTATTGCTTGGTTTAGTTTTGCCATGGTGATATTAATGTTTGCAATTGTGCTTTTACGCTATGGTTTTAGCCTGGGCTGGATTGCACTGCAAGAATCTGTTCTTTATCTTCATGCCTATTTGTTTATGCTTGGCTGTAGCTATGCACTTAAACATGACGAGCATGTGCGTGTTGATGTGTTTTATCGCCGTTTTTCCCCTTTCAAAAAAGCCCTAGTGAATCTATTTGGTCATTTAATTTTGCTGTGGCCTGTGGCTATTTTTATTTTACTAGTGAGTTTTGATTATGTCGCTGTGTCTTGGCAAATTAAAGAGCAATCTCAAGAGGCTGGTGGTTTACCTTTTGTCTATCTTCTTAAAAGCTTAATTCCAGCGATGAGTATTTTATTACTGATACAAAGTGTGAGTGAGCTTTGTAAAAGTTTAAATGTGCTGCTTAAAAAGGGAGAAAGCTAATGGAATACATGGCTATTCTTCTCTTTGTGTGTGTTTGTTTGGTCTTATTATTAGGCTTTCCTGTGGCATTTTCACTTGCCGGTACTGCACTGATATTTGCCGGAATTGGCAGTCTTTTTGGTATTTTTGATGGTGCGTTTTTACATGCTCTACCAAATCGCCTATTTGGTATAGTCACTAATAGCACCTTAATTGCCGTGCCGTTATTTGTCTTTATGGGCGTGATGCTGGAAAAATCGAAAGTTGCTGAAAATTTACTGGATGCCATGGCCGTGGTTATGGGTAAACGCAAAGCGGGCATGGGCATTGCGGTAACCTTAGTAGGAATGTTACTCGCTGCAAGTACCGGCATTGTAGGCGCAACCGTTGTTACCATGGGCTTACTTGCACTACCGACGATGTTAAAGCGAGGCTACAGCGAGCAATATAGTTGCGGCATTATTACAGCAACGGGCACACTTGGTCAGATTATTCCGCCTTCAATTGCGCTGGTATTGTTAGGTGATGTGTTATCCAGTAGCTATCAGCAAGCACAGCTTAATATGGGGATTTTCTCACCTGAAAATGTCAGTGTAGGGGATTTATTTGCAGGTGCAGTGATCCCAGGCGTGATTTTGGTGGGGCTGTATATTCTGTACTCAGTGTTTGTTGCGATTGTTAAACCTGAGCAAGTTCCTGCATTACTTGATGAAGACATTGAGCATATTAAAAAGCGCAAGCAAGTATCGCTATTTGTAGCGCTTGTGCCGCCACTTATGCTGATTTTTATTGTACTTGGCTCCATTTTGTTTGGCATTGCAACACCAACAGAAGCTGCTGGTGTGGGGGCATTTGGTGCAATTATTTTAGCTATTTGGCAAAAGCAGTTTAACCTTAAAAATTTAAATGCGGTAATGCAAAGCACCACCAAAGTAACAGCTATGGTGTTTATGATTTTAATCGGTGCATCATTGTTTTCACTGGTTTTTAGGGGATTTGGTGGCGAAGAGCTAATTGCTGAAATGTTTGAAGCATTACCTGGTGGCTTATTTGGCGCGATGTTGGTTGTAATGTTGGTGATGTTTTTACTTGGCTTTATTTTGGATTTTATTGAAATCACCTTTGTGGTTGTGCCAATCGTTGCACCAATTTTATTAATGATGGGGGCTGATCCAATCTGGCTTGGCATTATGATAGCGGTGAATTTACAAACCTCGTTTTTAACCCCGCCATTCGGCTTTGCACTATTTTATTTACGCGGTGTTGCACCAAAATCAGTGTTGACCTCGCAAATTTACAAAGGCGTGATACCTTTTATTATTATTCAATTGATTTTATTGGCGTTAATGGCTGCATATCCAAGCTTAGTAACTTGGTTACCAGGCAAACTCTACGCTTAGCTTATCGGTTGAAATAAAACGCACGGAGGAAGCATGAAAAAACTCAGTACATTAATCACTTCGATTGCCTTGGCAATTGGTTTAAGTGGTTGTGGTCAAGAACAACAAACAAGTAATGCAACAACAAATACAGCTGAAGTACAACAAAACTTTAAATGGAAGTTGGTAACCAGTTGGCCAAAGAATTATCCAGGCCTTGGTACAGCACCTGAGCGCTTTGCAGAAAATGTAGAAGCGATGAGTAATGGCCGCTTAAAAATTAAAGTCTATGGCGCGGGCGAGTTAGTGCCTGGGTTTGAAGTATTTGATACGGTATCAAGTGGTACCGCTGAAATGGGTCACAGTGCAGCTTATTATTGGAAAGGTAAAATTCCTGCAGCACAATTTTTTACGGCAATCCCATTTGGTATGAATGCTCAAGAAGTGAACGGTTGGCTGCACCATGGTGGTGGAATGGAATTATGGCAAGAGCTTTATGCACCTTATAACTTAATTCCTGCGGCTGGTGGTAATACTGGTGTGCAAATGGCAGGCTGGTTTAAAAAAGAAGTGAATAGTGTTGAGGATTTAAAAGGCCTAAAAATGCGTATTCCGGGTTTAGGTGGTGAAGTGCTGGAAAAACTCGGTGGCGTGCCATTATCGCTTACTGGCGGAGAGATCTTCACTGCGCTGCAAACTGGTGCTATTGATGCGACGGAATGGGTTGGTCCATACAATGACTTAGCATTTGGCTTAAATAAAGCAGCAGAGTTTTATTACTACTCTGGTTGGCATGAGCCTGGCGCAAATTTAGAGTTTTTAATTAATAAAGAGGCGTTTGCTTCATTACCAAGTGATTTACAAGCGATTGTCACATCAGCAATGCGCACAGCAAACCAAGATATGCTTGATGAATACACAGCACGTAATAACACAGCGCTTGATCAGCTGAAAAACAAGCATAATGTGAAGCTGCGTAAATTCTCGCCAGAAGTAATGCAGGCGCTTAAAGCGGCCACCATGGAAGTAATTAGCGAGCAAGCGCGCAATGATGAAGCGGTTGCCAAAGTATGGCGTTCTTACTCTGAGTTTCTTCAGCAAGTAAAGGCGTACCATCAGATTTCGGAAATGGAATATTATTCGAATCGATAACAGGATAAGATGTTAGGGGGCGTAAGCCCCCTTTTTTATGAAAATTATTTGCTGATCAGACCTGTTTATCAGTGCTTTGCTTTAAACTAGCAACAATTTTAAAAGATTTTATTAGGTAAAAGTGGAATTAACTTATGGTTATCAAGCCTAAAATTCGTGGTTTTATTTGTACAAATGCACACCCTGTTGGCTGTGCTGCTCATGTAAAAGAACAGATTGAATATGTGAAGTCACAAGGCCAGTTAGAAAATGGTCCTAAAAATGTACTTGTGATCGGTGCATCAACAGGTTACGGCCTTGCATCTCGTATTACAGCTGCATTTGGTGCTGGTGCGAAGACGTTAGGTATCTTTTTTGAAAAAGAAGGTACAGAGAAAAAAACAGGCTCAGCGGGTTGGTATAACACTGCTGCGTTTCAGGCTGAAGCTGAAGCGGCTGGTCTTTGGTCAAAAAATATTAATGGCGATGCATTTTCTAATGAATTAAAAGAAAAAACGATTGCAACCATTAAAGAAGAGCTTGGCAAAGTAGACCTTATAATTTACAGCTTAGCGTCGCCGCGTCGTACCGATCCTAATACGGGTGAAACGTATTCATCAGTACTTAAGCCAATTGGTAACTCTGTAACAACCAAAAACTTAAATACCTCTAAGCGTGTTATTGATGAAGTGACGGTTGAAGCAGCAAACGAAGAAGAAATCGCAAATACTGTAAAAGTAATGGGCGGTGAAGACTGGGAAATGTGGCTTGATGCGCTACAACAAGCTGACGTTCTTGCTGATGGCTTTAAAACATCTGCTTATACTTATATTGGTAAAGAATTAACATGGCCAATTTACGGACATGCAACAATTGGTAAAGCGAAAGAAGATTTAGACCGTGCAGCAGCAGCGATTAAAGAGAAAACAGCGGACCTTAAAGGTGAAGCGTATGTTTCTTCTCTAAATGCTGTTGTAACACAAGCAAGCTCTGCAATTCCGATTATGCCACTTTACATTTCGGGTCTTTTCAAAGTAATGAAAGAAGATGGCACTTACGAAGGCACAATTGAACAAATTGATGGTTTATTCCGTGAGAACCTTTACGGTGAAAATCCGCGTTTTGATGATGGTGGTCATTTATTCCAAAACTACAAAGAATTGGAAGATGATGTGCAAGCACGCGTTCAAACAATTTGGGATACAGTAGATACAAATACAATTGACGAATTAACTGACTACGTGAGCTATCACAATGAGTTTTTAAAGTTATTCGGTTTTGGTATTGATAGCGTAGACTATGATGCTGATGTAAACCCAGTTGCAGATATCGAGTTAGTATAAAACTCAGATTCTCTTATATAGAGTTCAGAAGGTTGGTGCTGTAGAGCGCCGATGTTCTGGACTCTTAATTCTCATTTCTATTTATCTTTTCCCTGCTGAAAAATTCTCACGTAACACTTTTGGCTAATAGATTTCCTCAAATTGGTGATCGACCCAGAAGATTAGTGCGTTTAGATACTTGTAAAGTACAAATTTTAGGCTTTAATTTGTAAGCATAAATTTCAATTTAGACTCGCATAGTCATCCGAATTAATGTTAAAATTCGGGGAATATGTATAGATTCGATTGTATTGCCTAATATTTGCACTTTCGTAAATGTTTGGTGGTACATGGTTAGATTTTTCAGTTTCTTTTCATTAATGTAATGCAAGTGCGTATGATCAACATAAAAAAAGGTCTGGACTTGCCAATTGAAGGCGCACCTTCGCAGGTGATTCATGACGGTTCTGCCGTTAAACGAGTCGCTGTGCTAGGTGAAGAATTTATTGGTATGCGTCCTACCATGCATGTTCGTGTGGATGACCAAGTCAAAAAAGGCCAAGTTCTTTTTGAAGACAAAAAGACTCCTGGCGTTAAATATACTGCACCAGCCTCTGGTGTTGTTAAAGAAATCAACCGCGGTGCTAAGCGTGTTTTGCAATCTGTTGTTATTGAAGTTAACGGCAGTGAGCAAGTGACGTTTGCGTCTTTCTCGGCAGGTGAGCTAGCGAACCTTGACCGTGCAAAAGTGCAAGAAGTACTGGTTGAATCAGGTCAATGGCCGGCGCTTCGTACCCGTCCATTTAGCAAAGTTCCAGCTTTGGATGCAACGCCAAGCTCGATTTTTGTTACTGCAATTGACACAAACCCATTAGCAGCGGATCCAGCAATTGTTATTGCTGAGCAAGCTGAAGCATTTGAAGCAGGCCTTGCGGTTGTTTCTCGCTTAACTGACGGTAAAGTGTTTGTTTGTAAAGCGCCTGGTGCAACAGTTCCTTCTTCGTCTGTAGCTCAAGTAGAAGTACACGAGTTCGGTGGTATGCACCCTGCAGGTCTAGTTGGTACTCACATTCACTTCTTAGATGCTGTTTCTGCTAACAAGCAAGTATGGCACTTAGGTTACCAAGATGTGATTGCATTCGGTAAGCTATTCCTAACAGGTGAAATCTTCACTGATCGTGTTGTGTCTTTGGCTGGTCCTACAGTTAAAAACCCACGTTTAATCAAAACTCAACTAGGTGCATCTACAGATGACATCGTTGCAGGTGAGTTAGAAGATGGTGAAAACCGTGTGATTTCAGGTTCTGTACTTTCGGGTACTACGGCTAGCGGTCCTCATGCTTTCTTAGGTCGTTACCACAACCAGATCACTGCATTGTTAGAAGGTCGTGAAAAAGAACTATTCGGCTGGATCGCTCCAGGTGCGAAGAAGTTCTCAGTAACACGTACTTTCCTATCGCATTTAGCGCCTAGCCGTTTATTTAAAATGACGACATCAACAGGTGGCTCAAGCCGTTCTATGGTGCCAATCGGCAACTATGAGCGCATTATGCCTTTAGATATCCTTCCTACATTATTACTTCGTGATTTAATCGCGGGTGATTTAGATGGTGCGATTTCGCTAGGTGCACTTGAGCTAGATGAAGAAGATTTAGCGCTATGTACCTTCGTTTGTCCAGGTAAATACGAATATGGTCCAATCCTTCGTGAACGCCTGACTACTATTGAGAAGGAAGGTTAATCCCATGGGCTTAAAGAAGTTTCTTGAAGATATCGAGCCGCATTTTGAACCAGGTGGTAAACACGAAAAATGGTATGCACTGTATGAAGCAGCTGCGACAATTTTCTATACACCAGGTCATGTAACAAAAACTGGCTCTCACGTACGTGATAATATCGACCTTAAACGTATTATGATCTTAGTATGGATGGCAACATTCCCAGCTATGTTCTTTGGTATGTTTAACATTGGTCATCAAGCGTCAATCGCGCTTGCTAATGGTTTTGCTTTAGGTGATTCATGGCAGGTTGCGTTATTCCAACTTTTTGGTGGTGATTTAACCGCTACTTCTGGTTGGGGCGCGAAAATGTTCTATGGTGCCTGTTTCTTCCTACCAATCTACGCAACTGTGTTTGCGGTAGGTGGTTTCTGGGAAGTACTATTTGCATCAGTTCGTAAGCACGAAGTTAACGAAGGCTTCTTCGTAACATCGGTACTATTCGCTCTTATCTTGCCTGCGACAATTCCGCTTTGGCAAGTGGCACTAGGTATTACCTTTGGTGTAGTAATGGCGAAAGAAGTATTTGGTGGTACAGGCCGTAACTTCTTAAACCCAGCATTAGCAGGTCGTGCGTTCTTATTCTTTGCATATCCAGCTCAAATCTCAGGTGATACTGTGTGGACTGCGGTAGATGGTTTCTCAGGTGCAACTTACCTAGGTCAAGCTGTTGTTGGTAGCATCGATTACAACAACATGGAACTATGGTTGAATGCATTCTACGGCTTTATTCAAGGTTCTGTGGGTGAGACATCAACGCTAGCGCTTATGATTGGTGGTTTAGCACTAATCTATTTCCGTATTGCTTCATGGCGCATCGTACTAGGTGTGTTTGCTGGTATGGTTGCTACGTCATTCCTACTAAATGGTATCGGTTCTGAAACCAATAACATGTTTGCAATGCCTTGGCATTGGCACCTTGTCCTAGGTGGCTTCGCATTTGGTATGTTCTTCATGGCAACCGACCCAGTTTCTGCATCTTTCACAGATAAAGGTAAGTGGGCTTACGGTATTCTTATTGGTGTAATGGTTGTTTTAATCCGTGTAGTAAACCCTGCATACCCAGAAGGTATGATGCTAGCGATTCTATTTGCTAACTTGTTTGCGCCGTTATTCGACCACTTTGTAGTTCAGTCGAACATCAAGAGGAGATTGGCTCGTGGCTAGTAATAACGAATCTATCGGCAAAACACTTGGTGTTGTAGTTGGCCTATGTTTAGTGTGTGCGGTTGTTGTATCTATGGCAGCTGTTCAACTTCGTCCTCTACAGCAAGCAAACAAAACACAAGACGTTCAGCGTAACATTCTAGCTGCTGCTGGTTTTGCTGACGTGAAAGATGTGTCTGCTACGTTCAATGCAAACATTGAAGCTCGCGTTGTTGATATGAAAACAGGTGAGTTTGTTGACACAGATCCAAACAGCTTTGATTTTGAAATGACTAAGTTTGACGCTAAACGCAGCGTTAAATTAGACAAGAAAGATGACAAAGCAGGTGTTCAGCGTATGACAACTGAATCGCCAGTTTATTTTGCAAAAAATGACAGCGGTAAAGTAGAAACAATCATTCTACCAGTTCAAGGTTACGGCCTTTGGGGTATTATGTATGGTTTCCTAGCGTTAGATACTGATACTAAAACAGTTAAAGCGATTAACTTCTACAAGCACAATGAAACGCCGGGTCTAGGTGGTGAAATCCAAAACCCTAAGTGGACTGCGACTTGGGAAGACAAGCAATTACCAGTTGATATCGTAAAAGGTACAGCGGGTAACAATGTGCATAAAGTGGATGGTTTATCGGGTGCAACGCTTACTTCTGTAGGTGTTGATAACACATTCAAGTTCTGGACAAGCGATAAAGCGTTTGGTCCATTCCTTGCGAAAGTACGTGAAGGAGCATTGAACTAATGGCTAATTCTAAAGAAATGAAAGAAGTCTTGTTTGGTCCTGTTTTTGCGAACAACCCAATTGCACTTCAAGTACTGGGTATTTGTTCTGCACTAGCAGTAACTTCAAGCCTTAAGAATGCGCTTATCATGTCAATCGCATTGACATTAGTAACGGCTTTCTCGAGCTTATTCATCTCGATGATCCGTAACCATATTCCATCAAGCGTACGTATTATCGTACAGATGACGATTATTGCATCATTAGTAATCGTTGTTGACCAAACGCTACAAGCGTTTGTTTACGCAACGGCTAAAGAGCTTTCGGTATTCGTTGGTCTAATCATTACAAACTGTATTGTAATGGGCCGCGCGGAAGCATATGCAATGAAGTCACCACCAATGATGTCTTTCTTAGACGGTATTGGTAATGGTCTTGGTTACTCAGTAGTACTACTTACAGTTGGTTTCATTCGTGAACTATTCGGTAAAGGTACGCTGTTTGATGTTGAAATCTTACCTTTAGTTTCTGAAGGTGGTTTCTATCAGCCAATGGGTCTTCTAATTCTTCCACCAAGTTCTTTCTTCATTATTGGTTTATTCATTTGGGTACTTCGTACTTATAAGAAAGACCAAGTAGAGAAAGCGTAAGAGGTAAGAGATGGAACATTATATTAATCTATTTATCAAAGCGGTTTTCATTGAAAACTTAGCGCTTTCTTTCTTCCTAGGTATGTGTACATTCCTAGCGGTATCAAAGAAAGTTACTACCTCTTTAGGTCTTGGTGTTGCAGTTATCTTCGTTCTTGGTGTTGCAGTACCGGTAAACAACTTGGTTTACCACAACTTGCTTGCCCCAGGTGCGCTTGAGTGGTTAGGTTACCCAGAAGCTGACTTAAGCTTCCTTAAGTTCTTAACATTCATCGGTGTTATCGCTGCACTTGTTCAGATCCTTGAAATGGCATTAGATAAGTTCTTCCCACCGCTATACAACGCGCTGGGTATCTTCTTACCGCTAATTACTGTTAACTGTGCGATTTTTGGTGCAGTAGCATTCATGGTTGAGCGTAACTATAACTTCACAGAATCAGTGGTATTTGGTATCGGTTCTGGTGTGGGTTGGGCGCTTGCGATTGTTGCATTAGCAGGTATTCGTGAGAAGATGAAGTATGCTGATATTCCTGACGGTCTACGTGGTTTAGGTATTACCTTTATCAGCGTTGGTCTTATGGGTCTTGGCTTTATGTCATTCTCTGGTATTTCACTTTAAGGTAGCGAGGAAACTATACGATGGAAACTGTTGTATTAGGCGTAAGCATGTTCGTCGCTATTGTTGTAGTGTTAGTTTTAGTGATTATTGCAGCTAAATCTAAGCTAGTACCAAGCGGCAACGTAACAATTGGAATTAATGGCGATCCTGAAAAAGCGATCGTAACTCAGCCTGGCTCTAAGCTATTAGGCGCACTTGCAGATGCGGGTATTTTCGTATCTTCAGCATGTGGTGGCGGTGGTTCATGTGGCCAGTGTCGCGTAGACGTTCATTCAGGTGGTGGTGATATTCTACCAACTGAGCTTGACCATATTACTAAAGGTGAAGCGCGTGAAGGTTGTCGTTTAGCATGTCAGGTTGCTGTTAAAGGTGACATGGAAATTGAACTAGAAGAGTCAATTTTCGGTGTTAAAAAGTGGGAATGTACTGTTATCTCAAATGATAACAAAGCGACATTCATCAAAGAGCTTAAGCTTGCGATTCCTGATGGCGAGTCTGTACCTTTCCGTGCAGGTGGTTACATCCAGATTGAAGCGCCTGCTCACCACGTTAAATATGCAGATTATGATATTCCTGAAGAGTATCGTGGTGACTGGGAGCACTTTGGCTTCTTTGGTCTTGAGTCAAAAGTTGATGAAGAGACTATCCGTGCATATTCAATGGCTAACTACCCAGAAGAAGAAGGCATTATCATGCTTAACGTGCGTATTGCTACGCCGCCACCGCGTGATTTAAGCTTACCTTGCGGTAAGATGTCATCTTACATCTGGTCACTTAAAGAAGGTGACAAGGTGACAATTTCTGGTCCGTTTGGTGAGTTCTTTGCGAAAGACACAGACGCAGAAATGGTATTCGTTGGTGGTGGTGCAGGTATGGCGCCAATGCGTTCGCACATTTTCGACCAGCTTAAGCGTCTTAACTCTGACCGTAAGATGAGCTTCTGGTACGGTGCGCGTTCTAAGCGTGAGATGTTCTACGTTGAAGATTTTGACGGCCTACAAGCTGAAAATGATAACTTCGTATGGCACTGTGCATTATCAGATCCACAACCAGAAGATAACTGGGAAGGTTACACTGGCTTTATCCACAATGTACTTTATGAGAACTACTTACGTGACCATGAAGCACCGGAAGACTGTGAATACTACATGTGTGGTCCGCCGATGATGAACGCGGCAGTAATTAACATGCTGAAAGACTTGGGTGTTGAAGATGAAAACATCCTACTTGACGACTTCGGTGGTTAATTTTAACGTAAAAAGGTAAATTTTTACGATATAGTTCAGGCTCCTAAATCAGCTATAATGGTTTAGGAGCTTTTTTATGCAAGATTGAAAATTTATGAAACGATTTTATTACTCAGTTTTTTTCTTATTTCTATTTTTATTGGTAGGTTGTGATCAAGCACCAAATCAATCCAAGATGCAAGAAGTATTACTTCAAGGAAAAACAATGGGTACCACCTTTACAATTAAGGTGTTTGTGCCTGAAGAAAAAGTAACTGAACTAAGCTTATTTAGTGATGTTACTAAGATGTTAGAAGACGTTAATCAATCAATGTCTACGTATATCCCAGATTCGGAAATCAATCAGTTCAATCGCTTACCTGCCGGGCAGAACTTTATTATCTCTGAAGACTTTCGCCGTGTTACTGCAGAGTCAATTCGCTTAGGGGTAAGTACAGGTACTCTAGATGTCACTATGGGCCCTTTAATTGATTTGTGGGGATTTGGTCCAGATAATCGCCCTGAAACGATTCCAAGTGATGTTGTAATTGCTGAAATAAAGCAGCGTATTGGTGTTGATAAACTAAAACTGACACCTAATGGCCTTATGAAAACTGTAGATGGGCTTGAAGTTAGTTACTCTGCGACAGCAAAAGGGTATGGTATTGATAAAGTTGCTGAGTATTTAGATTCACTATCTCTCACTAATTATATGGTTGAAATTGGCGGTGAAATTAGAACATCAGGCCATAAACCAAATCACTCTCCTTGGGTGTTGGCAATTGAACAACCAGATGCAGCGCCAGGCACTCGTGAGTTTCATAGGTTAATTAGAGTAAATGATATTGCGATGGCAACATCTGGCGATTATCGCATTTTTTATGATGTAGATGGTGTACATTACTCCCATTTAATTCACCCTGAAACAGGCAAGCCAGTACGCCAAGATTTAGTTTCAGTTACTGTACTACACTCATCTGCAATGACGGCTGATGGACTTGCTACAGCGCTTACAGTGATGGGGACAGAGCAAGCTAAACGTTATGCTGAACAGCATAACCTTGCTGTTTACTTAATTAGTAAAACATCTGAAGGCCTTGTCACTTTCGCAAGTAAGGCGTTTGAGCCATACCTATAAGTTGTTTTTCTGTTGGGTAGTTTGGATTTTTAAACTACTCAACCTTTCTTCTTTTGTGCTAGGTATTGTCAGAGCTTGCTTTGGCTCAACTATTCACCAATTCGTTATTACATTTTTTACTATTAAGTCGTATAATTGCACCACTTTTTTAAGGGGCCAACTATGTCTATCTTTTTTCTTACATTTGGATTATTAGTTATTATCGCACTTGCAATGGCTGTAGGTGTTATTGTGCAAAAAAAATCAATGGCGAGTAGCTGTGGTGGTTTAGGTGCAATGGGTATAGACAAGGTATGTGACTGTGATGATCCGTGCGAAGCACGTAAACAGCGTTTAGCAAAAGAACGTCGCTGGAATAAAGACCGCATTATTTAAGAGATTAAAAAATTTATTGAATAAAAAGGCCATTATATGATGGCCTTTTTATTATACTTTTGAAATGTATTATCAATATCTTCTAGCAATTCTACTTCCCGTAAGAGGTCTCAAAAATTGGCTTGGGTCATTAAAACTAAATACTTTGCTAACTTTAGTTTCAATCTTTGTATTACCTTGTAATGCAGGTTCAAAACGCCATTTTTGTAACGCTCTAGAAATTGTACGCTTAAAGTTTCTAGGTATTCCAGATTGATATTCAATGTCTGTAATTTTACCGTTTACATCAACTGTGAATGTCACAGAGATATCTTCTTGGCCTTGTAAGTTAGAAAAAACTCTCGGGTACTCTGGCATTACTGACTGAAGCAGTTTTGCCTCGACAAATTTTGTTTTCTCAATAGCAGTTGAAACAGCTTCAGTTAGCTCTTCTGTTTCAGTAATTTCAGATGCAGTTAATACTTGCTCTTCAACAATTACAGGCTGGGATTGCTCCAAAGCATGTGTACTTACATTAGTCATCTCTAAGTTAACAGACGATTGTACTTCTTCTTTCGAATCTTGAGTTTCAATAGCAAGCTCTTGGCTCTCTACAAATTCAACTTCTGTGTTAACAGTATTCTTAGTGGCAAGTGAAACGATTTCTGGTGTTTCAATAGTTTCATCTATTTGTTCGTAAGCAGTTTGTTTATTTACTATGTCTGCTTGTGCAATTGGGTCGGCAGATTCAGGTTCTGGCAATTCACTTGAAGCAGATTGAATTACTTGCGAAGAAACAATTTCTTTCAATTCGGTTTTATTGTGCTTGCTATCAAAAACGGTATTGCTTGAAACTTGTTCACTTTTAATTACAGGCTTTAATACATCGACCTTTTTTGTTTCAACAGGTTTTGCATCGAGTACCATTATATGTTGATTCTCAAGAGGTGTTGCCTTGATAGGCTCAGCTTGAGTCATTGCAATTACTTTTGAAGCAGTGAAAATGCTTGGGATCACAAGTACAGCAGCTAGAGCTGCAAGCCACTGATTACCATAACGCGGTGCACAACTATGTTGACCAACTGCGCGATGAATTCGTGACTTCAGATCACCGCCGGTAGCCGCCATGGCAAGCTCTGGAATGTTTTGTCTCAGTACTTCGGCTTCAGTAAGCGCGCGCGCATAGTGTAAGTGATTACCACAATGATGTAGCGCAATATCATCACAACAATATTCACGTTCAATACGAATTTGTTTTGAGATCCACTTTACTGCGGGGTGGAAAAATAATACCAATTCGACAAACGTTTGAATTAAATTAACCAAGTAGTCGTAGCGCTTAATATGAGCAAGCTCATGTGCCATCAACATTTCTAGTTGGGCAATAGTAAGTCCGCTCGCTAAATTCGCGGGCAAAAGTACGACTGGTTTAATCCAGCCAATAGCCATAGGAACTTGTGCTGTTAATGAAATAACTAAGCGAGAGCGTTTAGCAACGGATAGTTGCAGCTTGAGTTGATTAAAGATCTGTTCCAGTTTATCTGAAGGCTGTACGATGTTAGTTGTTGTCAATTTATGAACTTGTAACATCTGCCAGCCGAGTCGCACACTTAGCAAGGCAACACCAAACATCCAAGCGACAGCAATCAGCGGTGTGAAATCGGATAGGTACAATTGACTTATAACATCAGCTTGAGCTGCAACGGAAATCACACTTGAGTTTGCAAGGGCGGAAGCATCTAAACTTGCCTGCTCTGGTTGTGATATAAGCAAAAAAGTAAATGTAGGCGCAATAACGCACAGTGTTAAACTTAATAATGAAACTAAATAACGAAGTTCGCTGTGTTTATTGCTTGTGAGTTTTTTAATACACAAAAGAATGCCGGCAATGGCTAAGCCTTGCCACAAAAAGTGTAAAAGAGTTAGAGAAATAGAATGCAGAAGGTCACTTTCTAATAATGAGGGCAATATATCCATAGTGTTTGCTTACTTATTATTTTTTTCAAGAGAGTCTAAAAGAGTACGAATTTCACTGATTTCTTCTGAACTTGCTTTGTCGCCAAGTGCGCGCATAACAAGATCAAAACGTGAACCACCAAATGCTTTATTGACAATATCAGACAGTAAAGATGATTGTGTTTGTTCCACTGAATTAGTTGCAGAGTAAACATGAGCTCGGGTTGATTCATCACGAGTGACAAGTCCTTTTTCGTGCATAATTTGCAGCATTTTTAGAACAGTGGTGTAACCAATTTTTTGCGTTTCACTGATATGTTCATGTAACGTTCGTACAGTAGCGGGCTGAATACGCCAAAGCACATTTAAAATATTTAGCTCAGCACTGGTAGGTACGCGTTTATTTTTATTCATAATTACGTCACTTTTCGTAGATTAATCTTTACTCTAAGTGATTGAGTTAATTTGTCAACAAATTAACTCGTGCATATTTTGTTTGTAACGTCGAGATAAGTTGAGATTTGCCCCGTTTTTAAGCGTTACAATATAGTCACCGTTGTCAGTTGGGCGTATTTCGCGAATAGCTTGCTTCTTAATAATTGCAGAGCGGTGAATTCGTATAAACCCGTAAGGCAATAGCTGTTGTTCCATTGACGATAATGTCTGACGATGAAGAATAGTGCGCTCGTTTTCACTTAAATGCAGTTCAACGTAGTTGCCAGCACCGCCAACCCATGAAATCTCATCTGGTGTTAAAAATTTAATGCGACCAGCGTCTTTTAGAACAATTTGACGATCATCTGGCTTATTTGGGGTAAGCTTTTGCATTAATGAACTCACAAGGTCAAACTGCTTTTTCTCAGGGGAAAGCAAGCGCGATAATTTATCAAATGTTTTGCCAAGACGAGAGCTCGCAATAGGCTCCAATATAAAGTCAAATAAATCAAACTCAAATGCTTTTGCTGCATCAATTCGATTATTGGATAACAGCACTATTTCAGTTGAACTTGCCAACGATTGCAATGTAATCCAATCTTTTTCTTTGATTAGCTCATTTTGAATAAAGAGTACTTTGGCGCTTGTTTCTTTACAGGCTTTTATTAACTTCGTAAAACAAGATTCAACATTACTTAATGCAAAAAGCGAGTTATCAATTTGCTTTGAGATAATGTCTTTGAATGTTGGGTCGTTATGACCAATTACCAGATTAAATCTATCCATTTTATCCACCTAATTACGATGCCTTTCGTATTTAATATTACGAAACTTGTCGTAATAGTCAACGGTTAATTGCAAATGCTTATAAATGAATAGTTTTTTGGGGTTTTTGTAAGAAGGAGCAAACTTAGTTGCTCCTTTGAATTGACTAGTTTTTAAGTTGGTTTAAGGCATTTTCGCCCCAACCAGTTAACTGATTATTTTTAAAAACAAGCGGTGTACATTCGTCTTTAGTGGTTTTTCCATCAGAATGAACTGAGTTTGTTGCGTAATAAAGTACACGAAATTCTGTATCGCCTTGTTTAACTAGTTCTGAAAAACTTGGTGTGCCCAATTTATTTATTACTTGTTGGTATTCTTTACCAAGTTCCATATTTGAGATTGCTTTACGGTTTTTCTCATGAGTTCTTTCCCAGCTAGAGGTATGGCTGGTTTTACCATCTCCACCAACAGCGACAACACAGCCTGTTAGTAGTGGAAGAGTAAGTACTGATGCTAAAACTAAGTATTTCATAAAATTCCTTGAATAAATTTCAAATATTATAATTTTCATTTCTATAGCAGAAACGATGCCATAAATTATTGTCTTATTTATCAATGGTTTATTTTTGTTGTTATGTGATGCGATTAGTGTTTAAAACTAAATGTTAGCTATTTTGACTAAAAATAAGGGCTTGCTGAAAGTTATTTAAATGGTTCATAATAAAACTGTATATACAAACAGTGTTTTTATTTTGAAAAAATTTATACATATCGATATGGATTGTTTTTATGCCGCTGTTGAAATGCGTGACAATCCCGATTTAAGAGATAAGCCCATTGCTATCGGTGGCAAACACCGAAGAGGGGTGTTAGCTACTGCAAATTATATTGCGCGTCAATATGGTGTGCGCTCTGCTATGTCTAACTATAAAGCGTTGCAATTGTGTCCAGACTTACTGATTGTGCCAGGTCGAATGTCGGTTTATAAAGAAGTGTCATGCCAAGTGCGCGATATTTTTGCTAAATATACGGATTTAATAGAGCCATTGTCACTAGACGAAGCTTATCTTGATGTGACAGATTGTAAGCTTCATTCTGGTAGTGCAACGTTAATTGCCAATGCTATTCGAGATGAAATTTATCAAACAACGGGGTTAACAGCCTCTGCTGGTATTGCGCCAATTAAGTTTGTAGCTAAAATCGCGAGTGATGAAAATAAACCTAACGGTTATTGTTTAATTCCCCCTCACCGCGTAAATACATTTCTTAAGTCGCTCAACCTCAAAAAAATTCCAGGGGTAGGAAAAGTGACTCTGGAGAAATTAAATGCGTCGGGCTTGTTTGTTGGGCAAGACGTGCTTAATTTGGGATTAAACCAAATGCAGGTGAAGTTTGGTAATTGGGGGGCTGAGCTATTTAAAAAATGTAATGGAGAAGTGATTGGCAATATTAATATGTCTCGAATTAGAAAATCACTTTCAGTTGAACATACCTATGAATACGACAAAACATCTCTTGCACAGTGTTTGCAAGAATTGCCAAAACTACGTGCTGAGCTTAATACGCGACTGGAGGTTAAAGGGTTGATAAACAAAGTGTCGAAGTTATCAGTTAAAGTTAAATTTAACGATTTTGTGAGCACCACAGCTGATTATAGTTGCAATCAATTAGACGATGAAATTTTTGCCAGCTTAATCGAAAAAGCCTATCAGCGCGGGGCAAATAAAGGAGTGAGATTATTAGGTATAGGCGTTGGCATTGCAGATAGTCAATGTGCTCAAGAGCAGCTTACTATGTTTGAAACTTGAATTTTCTAAATTTAACCCCATATTTAAGCCATCTTTTCTAAACTAACGCGACATTAGACAGCGTTATTATTCGTTCAGTAAGGTTTAAAAATGACTTCACCTAAGGCGCTTTACGCGACATCTATTTCAGATTTACCCCAATACGTTGATGGCTTAATTATTATCTCGCCAGACTTATCTCTTTTACCAGATGAATTTAAAGAAAGTGTTTTAAAAACTGCTCAGTACGACAGACGTATTGGGCAAAAATCACTTTTATTGGTAAATGATGAAGCGCCTGGTAAGCGTCTAATTTTAGCGCCTACGGGTCCTTTAAACCGTGATTATGATGATGTGCGTCGTTATTTTGATGCAGCAAAGCAAGGGATTTTAGAAGCAAAACAAGCTGGCTCAACAAACCCTGCGATTTTAGTGCTTGGTCATCATGATACGCGCTATCAGCAAGCGATAACTGTATCTTATTTAGGTGCCTGCCAAGCATTATGGCAACCACTTGAAGCGCGAGAATATCATGGTGCTGAAATTGAACCAATTCAGTCAATTACGATGATTGGTGAGTTTGATAGCCATTATGCTCATGCCATTGCAATGGGGCAGTATGCCGCTCGTGATCTATGTGGTACAGAGCCTGAGCGTATGGCTCCGCCAAAATTTGCTGAGTATTGTGAAGCCTTATTTGAAAATACCTCGGTTTCTGTAGAGGTGATTTCGGATACACAATTTATTGATAAGAATTACCCGATGCTTAGCACCGTTGCGCGTGCTTCATATGCAGTTGAACGCCACCATCCAAGAGTCATTAAACTTGAATATGTACCGCAAGGTGATATTGAAAGAACACTTTTATTTGTAGGTAAAGGCCTTGTATATGATACCGGTGGTGCGGACTTAAAAGTAGGTGGCGCAATGGCTGGTATGAGTCGAGATAAAGGGGGGGCAGCATCGGTTGCGGGCTTTATGAAGAGTCTTGCAGAACATCAACCTAAAGGCGTTAAGGTAATCGCGTACTTAGCTGTTGTTCGTAATTCAATCGGTTCTGACTGTTTTGTACCAGATGAAATTATAACAAGCCGTGAAGGTGTGCGCGTACGTATTGGTAATACTGATGCTGAAGGTCGTTTAGCAATGGGTGATTTACTAAGTGAAATTAAAGATGTTGCAAAAGGTGAAGTGAATCCTGTTGTATTTACTGTTGCAACACTAACAGGTCACGCCGCACGTGCTATGGGGCCTTATACTGCGCTGGTTGAAAATGGTGCATCAAGAGCACTTAACTTATCGCACAACATCGCAGCGCAAGGTGATTTATGGGCAGATGGCTCAGAAGTTTCGCGTGAGCGCCGTGAAGATTACAGCTTTATCGCACCTAAAACATTAGCAGATGATGTACTTTCAAGTAACAATGCACCATCAGCAATTACTGCACGTGGGCACCAGTTCCCAATGGCATTTTTAGCTGTGGCTTCTGGCTTAGACAAACACGGTGCAAGCTCAGAATTACCTATTCCATATATACATGTGGACATTGCTGGAAGTGGCGTTGAAGGTGGCGATTGGCAACATGGCAAACCAACCGCTGCATCACTTGCGAGCATTTATGCTACATTTTGTTTGTAACCTATTAAATCTATTAGCTTTATAATAAAAGGCCAAATATTGTTTGGCCTTTTATTTAGTTTTGAATGGTTTAAAACCACTTTTATCACAGAGAGTTACTAGCGACGGTTAATCATTAACACTAATTGGTTTGTCTCTGTTTTTGAAAATGACGATTAAAGAAATCAGTAATTGTCTGATGCAAATGTGTTTGCACTTTTTTGCCTCGCAGGCTGTGCTTAGAGCCTGGGTAAGTCATCATTTCAAACTGTTGAGCGTTATCTTGTAATTGTTTAAATAACTTAGTTGCATGGGTAAACAATACGTTATCGTCGGCCATGCCGTGATAAATCATTAATGGACCAGATAAGCCCTCTGCATAAGGGAATACAGCACTCTTTTCGTAACCTTGTGCATTTGTGTCTGGGTGACCTAAGTAGCGCTCAGTGTAATGAGTGTCGTAAAGTGCCCAATCTGTTACCGGTGCACCGGATACACCAGCTTTAAAGTAGTCACCCGCTTTAAACATCGTCATTAGTGCCATATAGCCACCATAGCTATGGCCATAAATACCAATTCGTTCAGCATCTACGTAATCAAGAGTACGTAAGAATTCAACACCTTTAATTTGGTCTTGTACTTCAATTTCACCTAAGTGTTTGTAGATAGGATCTTCAAACTTTTTACCACGATTATATGAACCACGATTATCTAGTTGGAATACAATGTAACCTTGCTGCACCATATATTGGAAATAGAGGTTTTTACTGCGCCAGCTGTTGGTAACACGTTGCGCATGAGGTCCGCCATAGACATTCACCATTACAGGATACTTTTTACCAGCCTCAAGCGCTTTAGGCTTAAATAAACGATAATGCATTTGTTGGCCGTCATCAGCTTTTAATGTGCCGTATTCTGGCTCTACTAAATCATTTAGATAAGGTGTTAATGGGTGATTATTATCAAGGCGATTTGGTTCTAACCAAGTAATAAAGTTACCTAAATTATCGCGCAGTGATACTTGTGCAGGCTGGTTTACACTAGAGCTTCGGTCAATAAAGGTTTGGTTATCTTTTGCCATGACAACTGAATGGAATTTACCTGTTTCAGTTAAACGACTAGGTTTTGATTTTTCAAATAGCTTTACTGAATATAAGTGACTTTCAAGCGGTGTATCTGCGCGGCCTGAGAAGTAAACTAAGCCATTTTTTTCATCAATGCTTTTGATACTCTCAACAATCCAATCACCTTGTGTAATTTGGCGTACTAAGGTGCCATCTACTTTATATAGGTAAAGGTGTTTAAAGCCATCACGCTCTGATGCCCAAACAAAGTGCTTTTTGTCATCAAGAAAACGCAAATCAAAATGCAGATTAATCCAGGTGTTACTGGTTTCTGTCAGTGCTGTTTTTTGTTTTTTGCTATCACTGTTATAAAAACGCAGTTCTAAACGTTGTTGTGAGCGATTTTGCCATTGGTAAGACAGTGTTTTATCATCTTTTAGCCATTGTGCTCTGGCAAGATAAATGTCTTTATCTTCACCCATATCAACCCAATCAATTTGCTGTGAGTTAAGGCTAACAACACCCAGTTGAATATCGACGTTATTAGTACCTGTAAATGGGTAACGTTGGTTAAATAGCTTTACTTCATCAGCGTAAATTTCGTTACGAATAGCTTCTGCTACAGGTGATTCATCAATACGTGTAAATGCAATTTTTTCTTCATTGCCGCTCCACCAATAGCCTGTCATTCGGCTCATTTCTTCTTGTGCAACAAACTCAGCCATACCATTTTTAATGGTATCAGCGCCATCTTTGGTTAATTGAATTTCTTGCCCTGTAGCTAAGTTTTGGACAAACAGGTTTTGCGCTCGAATGTATGAAACAAAATTGCCTTTAGGTGAAATTTTAGCGTCTGTTTCAAATTCAGGTGTGTTAGTCAGTTTACGAGATTGCTGTTTTGCAAGGTCATAGTAATAAATATCACCATTTAAAGGGAAAAGAAGTGCTTTGCCATCTTTAGACCAGATGTATTCCATGATGCCTTTACCAAATACACGCATGCGTTCACGGCGTGCTTTTTCTTCGTCTGATAAAGTTTCAGGGCCAGAGAAAATACTGTTTGAATCAACTAATAAACGATTGGTTTTGTCTTTTAAATTGTATTCCCAAAGATCGTAACGGTTATAGTCTTCTTTTTTACCTTGTAGGTAAGTAACACGGCTTCCATCCGGGGAAAACTTTAGTTTTACAGGGGCTTTACCTGCCAAACTTGGGTCAGAAAAAATGCGCTCAAGGGTTAGTGGCTCAGCGTACGCTGAAGCGCTTATTAAACTTGCCCCTGCTAAAGCAATCAATGTCTTATTCATTATTTACTCTTAGTTACAGTTATGTGTGATTGCCAGATGGTATGAAGATATAGATCTAATGGCAACTAATTGCTATAAACGACGTAAATATTCAAAAAGGTAATGTAATGTTTGAGTTAGCAAAAGAGTTGCAAAGAGACTGTATTGAAATAGCTGATTGGTCACTTTGTAAGGTGCTCTTAATGAATGATAGTCAGTACCCTTGGTTTATTTTGGTACCTAAGGTTGAAGGTGCGAGAGATATTATTGATTTAAATGATGCTCAACAAAATGGCCTACAACATGAGTCACGTCAATTACAGCATTTGATCCGTGATGTATTCTCACCTTATAAATTAAACGTTGCTGCACTTGGTAACGTTGTTGAACAATTACATATTCATCATATTGCGCGTTACCAAAATGATGTTGCATGGCCAAAACCGGTTTGGGGAACTTTTCCAGCGAAACCATATAGTAACGAGCAATTACTCGCATTAATTGAACAATTTAATTTAACCGAATAAATTGTTTAACGCAGTGCGATATTTAGGCTAAGCTTATTCTAAAGAGCTTTGAAATATAACATAAAACTATAATCAAAATTTGCTTAAATATTAAATATGTTGGTTGAAACCTGTTGGTTACTTGGTGCAACGAGTTCGCTCGGGCAAACAGAAAATTATAAAAAGGACGATTTTTATATGTCTACAGAAAACGCATTACTTACCATTTTAGTTGAGAAAATTAACAACGATACGCTCGTGTTACCAACCCTTCCTGAAGTTGCAGTTAAGGTAAGAGAAGCAGCAGATAATCCTGAGATTAACCTTTTGGATATGAGTGATGTTATTGCTCATGACCCTGCGCTCTCAGCACGTATGATAAAAGTGGCAAACAGTGCTTTTTTAGGGCGTTCAATCAAAGTATCAACTTTAAATCAGGCTGTTACTCGTATTGGTTTAAGACAAATTAAAAACATTGCAACGGCAATGGCAATGGAGCAACTCTTTGTTTCCAAAAATAAAATAATAAAAGAATACCTTTCAAAAAGTTGGCAAAAAACCGTGGATGTTGCCTCATCGGCAATCACTTTGCTCAATTTACATTTAAAGAACAACAAACATAGTTCACTGAATATTGACACAATTACACTCGCTTCATTGGTATATAACATTGGTATCTTACCAATTCTTACTGAAGCTGAGCGTCATCAAGATGTCTTTGCAAACCCACAATTTCTAGCACAAGCAATTCAAAAACTAGGAGGTCGCATTGGTGGGCAAATCATGCGGGCTTGGGATTTTACTGATGAATTTGTTGAAGTTGCTGAACTTTGGGCGAGTCCAGAACATAACCCGGAAAAGCCATCTTACGTTGATTTTATTCGCATTGCAGCGATTAGTGAGGGAGTGCTCAACGTAGCTGATCGAGAGGCTACCTTGCAAACTTATGTTGATAAAGGTGTATTAACAGAAATTAGTGTGCTTGACAGTGATGAATATAAATCACTACTAAGCGATGCAAAAACTATCTTTGCATGATGGATGTTTTAACATGTGGGGCAAAAAGCTAATCTGCTTATTGCTCCAAATTTGATAATGTTTAAAGATAATTAATCTGCATCTTTTTGACTTGCAAGCCTAATTGGCTGATGAGTAAGCAACTCAGACACTGGTACCAATTCTATCCCTTCTTCTTTGAGTGCATTTATTGCGTTAGGTAAAAACTTGATTGTCTCTGGATAAGGATGAGCAATCGCAATACCCCTGCCAGATTTTTTAGCGATATGTATTAGTTGCTTTAATCTGAACATCATTTGTGTTTCATTTGGGATGTTATCTAAAAACACATGTCGAGATGCATTGGCGACACCGAAAAGTTTTGCCATATTTTGTGCTTGGCTATCTTTGGAGGTCTTGCTGTCTATAAAGAATAAAGAGCGGTCTCTCAGCACTTCCATAGTCCATGCCATAGGCACTACTTTTTGCGTTAAAAATGAACCCATATGATTGTTAACGCCTATCACTTTTGGATAGTCATCTAATGCAGTAATAAGTTGCTTTTGTAGAGCGCTTTTATCCATGTCGGAAGTTAAGGCTCCTGGTCCTAAAGCTTTGCCGCTAACAGCTTCCATAGGAACGTGTAGTATTACATCACGAGAAAGAGACGCTGCACGTTGTGAAAAGGAATCGGCATAAGGCGTGTAGGGTAAAATCGCGTATGACAATTGTCCAGAGATATCTAACGTTGTTAAATCGTTGGCATGATTACCGATATCATCGATCAGGATTGCTACTCGTGCAGCAAAACATTGCACACTATATGTGTTTAATATTAATAAAATTAAGTAGATAAATGGGCGCACACGAATTCTTATTTTTTTATTTATTAGTTAGGGCTCATCCTGAGCCCATTTATAAACCTAATTTATGATGACTTATTTTTCTAACAATTGCCACGCTTTTTCGAGCTGAAGATCATGCACTTTTGCATTTATAAAGGAATCAGCTTTGAGTGTTGAAAAACCTTCATTATGAGTTAGTGTGTTTTGTATAACTGGGTAATCAGGTAAGATACCCGTGCCTTCAATTGAACGCCCACTAGGAGTGTAATATTTTGCAGTGGTTAGCTTTAATGCAGTTTGGCCATCACCAAGTGGGATAAGAGATTGTACGGAGCCTTTACCATAAGATCGCGTACCAACCAAAACCGCTCTTTGGTTATCTTGTAAAGCTCCAGCAAGAATTTCAGCAGCAGAAGCAGAGCCTTCATTAATTAAAACAATGATTGGTGCGCCACTTAATACGTCACCTTCTTGTGCATAATACTCTTGATTAGCTTCAGCAAAACGTCCTTTGGTACTAACAATTACACCACTTTCTAAAAATAAATCAGATACTTCTATAGCGCTATCTAAGATGCCACCCGGATTGTCACGTAAATCAATAATGAGACCGTTTATATCTCCTGCCACAATTTGCGACAAATGTGCCAATTCTTTTGCAACATCATAAAGTGTGTGGTTGTTAAAGTTTATAATGCGAAGATAAGCGACACCTTGATTATTGATACTACCTCGTACACTTTTAAGGTCGATTTTTTTACGTTCTACCTCAAAAAATAGCGGGTCAATGTGTCCACTGCGTGCGATTGTGAGTGTCACTTGAGGCTGCTGTTTTTGATTGATTAACTGGGAAACGTGTTTAATGGTTTGGTTAATAACTGAAGTGCCATTCACTTTTAGTAGGATATCACCTTTAATTAACCCAGCTGTATGGGCAGGCGAGTTTTCAACCGCTGCGACAATAACAATGTGCTCTTCACGTTGTTCAACTTCAATGCCTAATCCAGTGTAGCGGCCATTAGCAACATTAAATAATGCTTCAAGTTCGTTTTGGTCGAGAAATTCAGAATGGGGGTCGAGTTGCTTGAAAATAGACTCAATAGCGTGCTGGTTAAGTTTTTGAGCATCAATGTCATCAACATAAAAATGCTGGATATTCGCTAATACTTCAGCTATTGAGACTTGTGCGGCTGCTTTAGAATCAGCCAATACAGGTGCTATCGAAATAACACAAATTAATATACTAATTTTTAATGTGTTAAGAAAAAAAGTCATTGGCTCACTCCTTAAATGAGGTGCAGCCAATTTTAAATCCTAAATTCGTCTACACCATTTAACAGGGTTTACCGCTCTTCCCTTATGCCGTATTTCAAAGTATAGACTAGGATTTGATTGTCCACCGCTTTGTCCGACTAAAGCAATTTGTTCACCTGCTCTCACTTTATCGCCAACTTCCTTCAATAGTGCTTGGCTATGGCCATAAAGACTCATAAATCCTTTACCATGATCAACCACAATGACCCAGCCAAATCCTTTTAACCAGTCAGCGAAAAGAACCTGACCATCAGCAATGGTTTTAACTGGTGCACCTTCTTTACCGCTCATTAAAACGCCTTTCCATTTAAGGCTGCCGTGCTTTTTCTGTCCAAAACGGTAGGTGAGTTTACCGCGAGACGGCCAATCGAGTTTTCCTTTACGCCCCTGTAAGCCATCAAGCTTCACTTCACTTTCGACTAAATCTTGGCTTAGCTGTTCAAGAGTTTGTTTTAACACTTGCTCATTTTGTTTGAGATAAACCAGCTGGGATTGAGTTTTTTGTAACGTATTTTTTAATGTTTGGTATTTTTCTTTTTGTTCATTTTTAGCTGCGAGCAACATGTTTTGCTGCTCTTTTTGTGTTTTTAGCAGCACTTCAAGTTGCGTTTGATTTTGTTCAAGCAGTTGGCGGCTATTTTCTAGCTCAATAAGTGTCGCTTTTAACTTTTCGAGCTCTTTGATGCGCGCATTGTTAAGATATTGATAATAATTTAATGTACGTTCTACATGTTGAACTTGGTCTTGGCTGAGCAATAATTTGCCATAATCATGGTTGCCCGTCATAAACGCGCTTTTAAGCTGCGCAGCGAGGGCTGCTTGCTGATTTTTTTTATCGCTTTCAAGCGATTTTATTTTGTCTTTTAAGGTTGCTTGCTCGGTGAGGTTTAATTCAACATCAAATTTAAGTTGTTTTAGTTTTTTTGAACTGGCAGCAATCGCTGCATCTGCATTTTTGAGGTCTTGTTCAATTTGGTTTAGCAGAATTTGCTGCTCTTTGAATGCTTTATTTGTGTCTTTAAGTTGCTGCTGAACTTGGTTGAGGTCGTCTTTAGTGCGCTCGGTATTAGCTTGCACTTGGCAAGCTAATACAAATAAAACAGCTAATAAAACAGAGCAGCGCATGGCTTAGTTCAACTTCATAATGGTTTCGCCAGTCATTTCGCTTGGCTGCTCTAAGCCCATTAGGTGAAGCATTGTTGGCGCTACATCACTAAGCTTTTTGTCTTCAAGTGGTGTCGCATTTCGTCCAACATAAATAAAAGGTACAGGCTCACTAGTATGTGCTGTGTGCGCTTGACCTGTCGTTGGGTTAACCATTTGTTCAGCATTACCGTGGTCGGCAGTGATAAGTGCTTCCGCACCTGTTTTTTCTAACGCGTCAACTACACGACCAATACAACTATCTACGGCTTCACACGCTTTAACTGCAGCATCAAATACTCCTGAGTGACCAACCATATCACCGTTCGGGTAGTTACAAATAATTGCATCGTATTTTCCAGACTCGATTGCTTCAACTAATTTGTCGGTTAGCATTGCCGAGTTCATTTCTGGTTGCAGATCGTAAGTTGCAACTTGAGGTGATGGAATTAATATACGGTCCTCACCTTCAAACTCAGCTTCACGACCGCCACTGAAGAAAAACGTAACGTGTGCGTATTTTTCTGTTTCAGAAATGCGAAGTTGGGTTTTGTTGTGTTTTTCTAACCATTCACCAAACACGTTTGCAAGTTTTTCCGGTGGGAAAGCAACGCTAGTTTTGATATCCGCTGCGTATTCAGTCAACATAACAAAATCGGCAAGTGCAGGGGTTTTTTGTTTAGAAAAACCAGCAAAGTCAGCATCAACAAATGCACGTGTCATTTGACGTGCGCGATCAGCTCGGAAGTTCATAAATAATATGGCGTCGCCATCATTTATGGTTGCAGCTTTGTCGCCATCTAAAATAGCTGATGCAGAAACAAATTCATCATTTTCGTCGCGTTCATATGCAGCATTTAAAGCGGCTAATGGGCAGTTGAAACTGTATTCAGCGCTACCTTGTGTCATTAAGTTATAGGCTTTCTCGACGCGATCCCAGCGGTTATCACGGTCCATTGCGAAATAACGGCCAATTAAGCTGGCGATTTGACCAACGCCAAGCGCTTTACATTTTGCGATGATATCTTTAATTGGTTGTTCTGCGCTGCGCGGTGCTGTGTCACGACCGTCTAAAAAGCCGTGAACGTAGATTTTTTTAGCGCCACGTTTTGCAGCAACATCGATAGCAGCAATAATATGTTCATGATGAGAATGCACGCCACCTGGGCTTAAAAGGCCTAATAGGTGAACTGCCTTGTCGTTAGCAACGGCTTTATCTATCGCATTGACAATGGCAGGGTTTTCGGCAAACTCGCCGTCGTCAATTGCTTTGGTAATACGTGTAAAGTCTTGATACACAATGCGGCCAGCACCTAAATTTACATGGCCCACTTCAGAATTACCCATTTGACCATGAGGTAAGCCTACATCTAAACCAGAACCTGAAATAAGTGTGCTTGGGTATTCTTTCCACAAACGATCCATTACCGGTGTGTTAGCTGCTAAAATAGCATTACTCTCGGTTTTTTCACTGTATCCCCAACCATCTAAGATAATCAGTACTAATGGTTTTTTCTGTAACGACATTCTCATTCCTCATTCAAATAGAATTGCGCGTATAAGCACAGCGCACAAAATAGCGCGTCTTTTATATCATTTTTTCACCACAGATTCAGCAGTAAAGCTATGTGCTTTTAAAATTTTCAATAGAAACCCTAGCAGAGCTAGAATTTATTCATATCATCCGTGTATACTTGGCCACTTTTAATGTAAAGAAAAATTGAGAAAGTGATGGCACAATTTGTCGAATTTGTTACTAACAACCTGATTTTATGTTTAATTTGGGTTGGCTTATTGGGCGCCATTGTACTTGGGTGGTTTAAATCTCGCTTTTCAGCTGTGAAACAGGTTAGTCCTCAACAACTGACGCATTTAGTCAACCGTGAAAACGGCCATGTTGTTGATATCCGTGCCTTAAAAGACTTTAACCAAGGTCATATTGCAGGCAGTGTTCACCTTGCAGCAGAAAAAGCAAAGCAAGGAGAGTTTGTTGGCCTTGAAAAGTTTAAATCTGACCCAATTATCTTGGTATGTGTTTCAGGTATGACTGCACAGTCCATTGCTAATGGACTGGTTAAAGCAGGTTATGAGCAGGTGAATGTGTTATCAGGAGGTATTACTTCTTGGCAAAACGCTAACTTACCGCTTACAACAGGAAAATAATCATGGCGAATATTGTTATCTACACAAAACCAACATGCCCATTTTGTGTTAGAGCGATAATGCTTTTAACACAAAAAGGTGTTGAGTTTACTGAGTTTGATATTGCAGCTCAGCCTGAACTTCGCGATGAAATGATTGAAAAAGCAAACGGTAGTTACACTGTTCCACAAATTTTCATTAATGACCAACACATTGGCGGTTGTGATGATATGATGAGGTTAGAACAGTCTGGTCGTCTTGACAGTTTGCTTGTATAAAATAAATTTTAGGAAATTAAAATGACAGAAGAGAATCAAAACTTAGGCGCAGAACAACAAGCAGAAGGTCCTCAGTTTGCAGTTCAACGTATTTATGTAAAAGACGTATCATTTGAAACGCCAAACTCACCAGCTATTTTCCAAAAAGAGTGGGCGCCAGAAGTTAAATTAGACTTAGATACTCGTTCAAACAAGCTTGATGACGGTGTGTTTGAAGTTGTGCTTTCTGTAACTGTTCATGCAACAATTGGTGAAGAAACAGCGTTCTTATGTGAAGTACAACAAGCTGGTATCTTCGCAATTGGCGTTGCTAACGAAGGTCAACTAGCGCACATGCTAGGAGCTTTCTGTCCTAACGTACTATTCCCATACGCACGTGAAGCAGTTTCAAATATGGTTAACCGTGGTACGTTCCCACAGTTAAACCTTGCTCCAGTTAACTTTGATGCATTATTTGCGCAATATGTGCAACAACAAGCATCACAAGCTGCTGACGCATAATTTGTTATGACTACTTCAGCAGATAATGCTGTTGCAGTACTAGGGGCGGGCTCTTACGGGACCGCCCTTGCTATTTGTTTTGCCCGAAATGGACATGATGTGGTTCTTTGGGGACGCAATAAGGCACAAATTGAAGAACTCGCAACAGCGCGTGAAAACCAGCGTTATTTACCTGGTGCAGCGTTTCCAGATACCTTGGCATTACATGATGATCTTGCTAAGACTGTGTCATCATCAGATGTGGTGCTGGTGGTTGTACCTAGTCATGCGTTTGCCGAAACATTAACGGCAATCAAACCGCATTTAAGACCAACAGCACGAGTTTTATGGGCAACCAAAGGGCTTGAACCTAACACTGGCCGTTTATTGCACCAGTTAGCTGCAGAAGTGCTAGGTGATGATGTTAGCCTCGGTGTGTTATCTGGGCCAACATTTGCCAAAGAGATGGCTATTGGATTACCAACAGCGATATCTCTTTCTTCAGCGGATACTAAGTTAGTTGAAGATGTTTCTGAAATGCTGCACTGTGGTCGCTCTTTCCGCGTGTATTCCAATGATGACTTGGTAGGTGTGCAACTCGGTGGTGCAATTAAAAATGTGATTGCAATTGGCGCGGGTATTTCAGATGGTTTTGGCTTTGGTGCCAATGCTCGTACTGCGTTAATCACTCGCGGTCTTGCTGAAATGACTCGTCTAGGCGTTGCCCTAGGAGCAAAACAAGAAACCTTTATGGGTATGGCTGGTTTGGGTGATTTAATCCTAACCTGTACCGACAATCAATCGCGCAACCGTCGATTTGGTTTGGCGCTTGGTAAAGGTCAAACTGTTGAGCAAGCACAACAAGAAATTGGTCAAGTGGTAGAAGGTTACCGTAACACCAAAGAAGTTTTTTTACTTGCTGAGCGAACAGGTATTGAAATGCCAATTTGTGAACAGATTTACAACGTGCTTTATAAAGGGCAGGACGTAAAACTAGCAGCTATGAATTTGCTGGGGCGGCAGAAAAAAGCAGAAGCTTAATTTAAGAAAGGCTTTAGCTATGGTTTAAGCCTTTCTAGTTTTATTTAGGCTGACTAATTAACACTTTGGTTTGCTCAATAAATTTCTCTAACTGTTCGCAGGGTAACGGTTTACTAAAAAAGTATCCTTGCACTACATCACATCCCATAACATGTAAAAAGTAAGACTGCGCTTCGGTTTCAACCCCTTCAGCAACGACATCAATATTTAAATATTTGGCTAAACGAATAATGGTTGCAGTAATATTTCTATCTTGCTCTGATTGTTCAATGTCAATTACAAATGAACGGTCGATTTTAAGCCGATCAATTGGGAATTGTTTAAGGTAACTTAAAGATGAGTGACCTGTGCCAAAATCATCAAGTGCTATAGTAAAACCTAAGCGCTTTAACTTGAGCATTTGTTGTAGAGCAAATTCAGGGTCGTTCATCATGACACTTTCGGTGATTTCTAGCTCCATGGTGTCCCCTGATATTTGGTATTTCTGCAAATAATTTGTTAAATCTTCAATTAAATCAGAACGCTGAAAATGAATTGCCGATAAGTTTAATGCTACACGTCCATTTAGTTTTATCCCTCTAAGTTGCCATTGTTTTATTTGTTGGCAGCACACTTCAATCAATACTCGGGTTAATGGAATGATGGCGTTATTGGCTTCTGCAACTGAGATAAACTGAGCGGGACTGCGGACCTCTTGATTACCATCGGGCCAGCGAGCAAGCGCTTCCACACCACAAATTTGATTGGTTCGAGTATTAAATTTAGGTTGATAATATAAAATAAATTCTTTGTCTATAATGGCGCGGTTTATTTCATTTTCAATTGAAAGTGACGCAGGCGAGTGGGTTTTAATTTTGCGATTAAAGATTTGAAAGGTATTTTTTCCATTTGCCTTAGCGTGTTGAAGGGCTGAATCAGCACTACGCAATATTGACTCGCTATCAAACCCATTATCAGGGTAAATTGCTGCGCCAATGCTTGCAGATAAACATAGCTCTAAATCATCAAGCAGCATTGTGCGAGAAACTTCAGAGAGTAACTTTTCACACAAACGTTTTATATTAAAAATATTTAAGGGTTTGAAAATATGGGGTGGTAATAAAATGGCAAATTCATCCCCCCCCAGACTGGCAAGCGTAAAGTTAGGTGAAAGGGCTTGTTTTAGTCGCTGCGATGTCATTTTTAGTACTCTATCACCATAACTATGGCCTAAAGCATCATTTATCTTATAAAAATTATCGATGTTGACAATTAATACACAAAACTCCGGTTGGCTACTTGAGCTTGCATTAATTGCCAAAGTCAGTTGTTCAATAAATACAGTGCGATTAATTAGTCCGGTTATTTGATCGCGAGTGGCTAAGTCTCTTAATTGTTTTTCATGTTGTTTTTGCAAAGTGATGTCTTTAAACATACCCACGTAATGTATCTTGGTGGTGAAACCTAATTTACTCGGTAACCTGACCTTGGTGATATTTAGTGATATTGCAATTAGGTCGGCATTTTTTCGTTTACTCCAAAGTTCGCCAGACCAAGAGCCTTTATCCACTATTGCGCATTTAATAATTTGTTCAAGCTTAGTATTCCGTGATTTACCGTCGAATATTTTTAATTGCTTCCCTTGCACGTTAGCTTGGCTATAGCCTGTAATGGTGTAAAAAGGTTCATTGATTTTCAATACTTTGAGCTCTGCGTCACTTATCCAAACAGCTTCTTGGGTTTGTGCAAGCAGTGCTGATGTTAGACCGTATTGGGCATCTTTACGATGTTTTAACCACCATAAAAACATAATGATAAGAAGCGTCAAACCCAACACTAGAGTAGTGATTTGCCAACTATTATAATGCAAATAGTCATGCGAAAAATGTATTGTAATAGGTTGTTGTTTTAATCCATTACGGTTAAATATTATGATCTTTTGAAACGATTTATCATTAGCGTTTAGCGCAACGGTGTCCTGTCCCTGTGGCAACTCAATCCAAGGCATTTTTTCTGAAACTCGATAGCTAAGCGCAAGAGCGCTTGCTGGGACATCATTATCGAATAGAGAAATGGTGACCAAGGTTTCATTTTGGCTTAGTTTAACGGAGTTTGTGATTAAGTTATTAGTGTCTTTATTTACACTGATTCCACTTACAGTTAACCCAGTTAAAGGTTGGATAGGGGGAGCTTTTTCTAGGCTATAAGAAATAACGGAGTTATTATGAACAAAATGCTGTTGTTGATCAAAGTAAAAATCAAAGTCGCTTTGTACTATGTTATTTGTGTCAAATCGAGCCACAGTTTGATTTAACTCAACATCAAATAATAACATTTGATTGGTTGTATTCAACCAAATGTAACGCCCTTGATGGTGTGTGAAATGTTTAACACTGCGTTTTAGTAAGAGATCAGAATGCCATTCACTTCCTTGTTTTTTTAATTGCCAAAAGCCGGTTTCGGTAGCTAAATAAAACATACCATTGTAGAAACTCGCTAGTTTTATTTCTCCAAGTTGCTCAGGAGAATTAAAAAGGGCAAACGTGACATTACCGGTGTTACGGTAAATACCTTTAGCTGTAACAACATATGGTGGGCTTTTTCCATCACCGACAAGGGAAACAGAGTGCGTAAATGGGAACTTTGCTTGTTGTTGATGAGTTGTAAGATCATAGATAAAAATAAACCGAGCGTCTGCAAACCATATTTTCCCTTCACTGTTTAAATAAAATTGTTTGATACCATGGTGTTGAATTAGCTGAGATAAATCATCTTTAGCAATGTGGTAGCGCCATAAACCATGCTCATTTTTTAAATATATATATTCACCTTGCCATTGAGCTTCTTGAAACTGATATTTCGCAAACTGATGATTAAAAAGAGAGTTTAGTTTTGACAAAGTGATATTTAATTTGCTGATTGAGGTTATGTACCAACTATTGTTTTGTTGTTTTAATAAAATGTTGTTGTTATCTAATGGGTAAATATTGCTAGTTAGAGGAAGTTTAAGGTGATTAAGCTTGCCATCGTAAGGGTGAAATTGATAAATATTTCCTTGGCTTTGCAGTAATAACGAAGATTCGCCAATTAAAAACATCTCATCAATATTTAGTTCGATATCTGCCTTTTCAATATCCAAAATGCCAGGATTAACAAAATAAAGCGCTTTATTCTGGGTAAACCACAGTCTGTTTTTGCGGTCGAGCAAGAAAGAGTGTACAGGTTTTGTTAATTTAAAGCGCTTTTTTATATTTTGTGTTTTTTCAATGTAGAGTAATTCATTTGCGTTTGTTGTGAGCCAAAAAGAACTGTGATTTACCGGCTGATAATCATGTGCAAACTCATTTAAAGCCTCAGTTAGACTCTCAATTTTTTGCGAGTTGAGATGGTATTTAAACAATTGACCTCTATTTAGGAAAAACAATTGATTATTGAACGCCTTCAATTGTGAAACAGATTCACTGTAAATTGTTTTTAGCGTTTGGTTTATTAAGTGGTACTCAACAAGGTGCTTATCAGAGGCCAAAAAAACTCTCTGATTCACTTGTAATATTTCTTTGAAAGTTGAATTACTTAGACGTTTTAGTATCGGATCACTTGCTTTGACCAGCTTTTGTTGAGTGAATAAATACAATCCTTGGGAGGTTGCAAATAACGACGCACCATTAGGTAATGATGTAATATCATTGATTGATATATTTTGTTGCTTAAAATTCGCTAACGCTGTTAGCCTTTGTGAGTTTGTCTCATCCGCAGCGCTGGAAAATATGGAAAATACACATATAAAAAATATTATGCAACAATGAAAAAGAATTTGGCGCTTCAATTATACTGTCTAGCTAGCAAGTGTTTTTAAATTGAGCTTAGTTTAATTTTCGCAAAGTGCGAGTTTAAAGCGCCATATTAAGTAGGGATTTTTATACGCCTATTAAATGGCACCTTCAAAATCAAACTGACGCCAAGCTTCGTAAACAAAGACTGCAACCGCATTGGATAAGTTCATACTACGACTATCAGGCATCATTGGGATACGTAAGCGCTGTTCATTCGGTAATGACTCAATAAGGTCATTCGGTAAACCACGAGTTTCTGGACCAAATAATAGGCAGTCACCGCGTTCGAATTGTGCTTTGTGATAGTGCCCTGAGCCTTTGGTGGTGCAGGCATACACTCGTTTAGGTTGGGTTTTTTCTAAAAAAGCTTCTAAGTTGGCGTGGCGTTCTACATGACTAAATTCATGGTAATCTAAACCTGCACGTCGCACGCGTTTATCATCCCATTCAAAACCAAGAGGCTCAATTAAATGAAGTTTAAAGCCTGTATTTGCGCATAAACGAATAATGTTACCCGTATTTGGTGGAATTTCCGGCTGGTACAGCACGATATCTAACATGTTTAACCTATGATTAAGTGTTTTATACTAGTTTATCAAAGCTTTCAGGTTCGATACTATAAGTAATAGCAATAGTTCTACGCTCAAATTTCACAGGGGCAGCAAAATTTATAATGAAAAAAAAAGATTACGCATATTGGGTTAAGCTTTCTAGTAGCCTAACGTTAGTGTTAGTAAGCACCATGGTTGCTGCAAAATTTTGGGCGTGGCTTAGTACTGGATCTACGACAATGCTTGGTTCTTTGACGGATTCTTTACTCGATATTACTGCATCGGCAATTAATTTTTGGGTACTTAGAATTGCCTTAGTGCCGGCTGATGATGACCATCGTTTCGGTCATGGCAAAGCTGAATCTTTAGTGGGATTAGGGCAAGCTGCGTTTATTGCGGGCAGTGCGTGTTTACTTGCGTTTTATGGTGCGGAGCGGTTGTTAAACCCTGTTGTCAGCGCATCAGTAATGACTGGGGTAGCAGTCAGTGTTTATGCACTTTTTTGTACTTTATTAATAATCACTATTCAACATTGGGCGTTAAGACAAACTAAATCAGTTGCGATTAAAGCAGATTCGCTACATTACAAAGGTGATTTACTGTTAAATCTAAGTGTCATTGTAGCGCTTTTACTAGCTAACATTGGCTGGGTCTACAGTGATGGTATTTTTACCCTGCTAATTTCAGGTTACCTTTTTTATAATGCCTATGATGTTGCACGAGAGGCGACAGATTACCTGATGGATAAAGAGCTAGATGACGAAGTTAAAACTGAGATTGAACAAGCCATATTAGCGCATGCAGAAGTATTGGGTTTTCATGATCTGAGAACACGCCAAAGTGGCCCAACCAAGTTTATTCAGATGCATTTAGAGCTAGATAGCAACTTAACCTTAGCGCATGCTCATCGTATATCGGAAGAAGTGGAAGCCGCTATTCATAAAATAATTGAAGGCGAAGTTGATGTGCTTATTCACAAAGATCCGTCTTAAAAAAATCATAAATATCATTTAAGGCAAGGCTGCGAATAGGGTCTTGCTCAAATAAAATTTCATGCAGGCTGTCTTGATATATTTTTTTAGAGATTAGTTTGTTTTTATTGATCACTTTATCTTGGGCGCTATTTTTTACAATTGTGTCGTTCTCTGCTTGCAGCAATAAAATAGGTAAAGGGGCAGGGGTATTTCTGATTTTATCTATGGCTCCAAAAGCTTGTTTTAGCCAGCCTACAGTTACTCCGCCTAATTGTAAGCCAGGGTTTTCCTTGTACAATTTTCTAAATGTTGCGTAACGGGATTCACTTTGCATTAATTGATTATTAAAAAAAGGTTTTTCTTGGTAGCCCGATTGGCCAAAAAAGTAATGATGACGAAACCCACAAAGACTCAATATAGTGACCAATAATTTCACAAGTGTATATGGTATTCCTTTGGTTGGAATACCAAACATCGGGGCGCTGAGTACTGCTTTTTGGAAAGGATGAGGGTGACTAGCCAAGTAAAGGTAACTCACCGCTGCGCCCATAGAGTGCGCCAGTAGATAATGCAAACCTCGCCAGTGTGACTTTACAACTTGATTTACAAAAAGCGCTAAGCCTTCAATATAATCACTAAATTGATGAATGTATCCTTTCTCTGCTATTGGTAATAGGCGGCTTGAAAGGCCTTGACCTAGATGGTCAAACATAAATACAGCAAATCCTTGGCTGTATAAATCATAAGCTACCTCTTGGTACTTTAAGTAGCTTTCACAGCGACCATTAACGATAGTAACAGCAGCTTTTGCGTTTTTTGGAATAATGAATGCGTAACTAAGTTGGTTACCATGAAAGCTTAATTTTGCGTGAGTTACATTTTGCCAAAACTGATCGATATTATTTTGTTTCATCATTAAGTGTAATTATTACTTTTAATCCAGAATCGGGTTGATTTTCTAATGAGATAGTACCTTGATGTAACTCAATGGCCTGCTTAGCTATTGCCAAGCCAAGTCCTGCTCCGCCACTTTGTCTTTCTCGTGATTGCGAAACTCGGTAAAACGGTTCCAGTAAATAGGGTAAATCCGTGTCATTGACGCCTTCACCATCGTCACAGATAGTAATAATTACTGTATTATCTGTATCACAAATCGTGCAATCAATAGTTGCTTTTGCATATTTAATTGCATTTCTTAGTATATTTTCAAAGGCACTGGCAATTAATGCTGCGTCTAATGATAACTGTTTTTGGCTTTCACCGTAAATTTTGAGTGTTTTTTGTTGTTGCTCAGACTCAAACTCTGCATCTTTGAGTACTTGATGTAAAATAGACTGTAAAGGCTGTTGTTCTTTTTCAATATATTGATTATTCGCTTCTAATCGCGACAGCTTTAATACATCAGAGATCATTTTATCTAGATTGTTTGCTTCTTTTTCAATGCGGGTTAAATAACTTTCTTGTTCTCTTGATTGCTTTAATTGAGCAAGTCCTGCCGCCATTTGAAGTCGTGTCAGTGGCGAGCGTAATTCATGAGAGATGTCTGCCATTAGGCGTTTTTGGCTAGTAACTACAGACTCAAGTCGTTGTGCCATTTTATTAAAATCTTTTGCTAATGATGTCAGTTCATCTCCAGACTTGCTAGTGATAGCGACACGGGTATCAAGTTTCCCCTTAGCCAACTGTGAGGTCGCCTGCTTTAAGGCATTTATTGGTTTTATTAACACTCGACTAAAGAACAAACTGAGCAAAAGAGTTGCGCCAATCACCACGAGCATTTTAAGCCATAGTGGCATTAACATGATACGAATGCCTAATGGTGGTGAGCGCCAAGGCTCGATATCGTACATCAAGTACTCTTGGTTGTTATAACTTACCTTAATAGGTCCGAGAGCACGATACTGTGAGGTTGTTATGATTTGTGGCGCAAGTTGCTGGGTGAATGCCAATAAGCTGACATCAGGTTGTTCTTTGGCTTGTTGATTAAAAAAAGCAAGATTGCTGTCAGGCAAGGTAAAATAAAGTAAGCGGTGACGTGCTATTCGTGGGTGAGATGCTAATTGTTCCAATGTTTTGTCTGGCTTTTTTAGTTGAGCTTTTTCTAAGCCACTTGCTAGGCGTTTTAGGTTTAATAACCTAGGCCCATGAAGTGTATGGCTATCAACGCTAGTTTCAGTTACCTGACTTAGCAAAAATAGTACTGAAAAAGTACATAAAATAGTTAGCCAAAACCAACCGAAGATTTTGAAAAATAGATAATTCCTTGGGTTGAATAGTTTTAGCATTAGCTACTCCCAAGTAAAATATAGCCAGCACCGCGGACTGTTTTGATTTTTTCTTGTTCAATGTGCTCTGCAATTTTTTTTCGAATATTACTTACATGCATATCAATTGAGCGGTCAAAAGGGGCTAATTTTCTACCAAGTACTTGTTCGCTGATAGTTTCTTTACTGACTATTTCCCCTTGGTTGTTGAGTAATAAAAACAAGATTTCAAATTCAGTACCTGTTAATTCAATCTTATTCTCAGCAGCGAAAGCTTCTCGTGTATGCGGAGTGAGGCGGATGCCGTTTTCTTCTAACGAGTTATTGGCTTGAAGTTGCTGGATATTTTCAATTCGTCGTGTAATAGCTTTTACACGCGCCAATAGTTCTCTGTGGTTAAACGGTTTAGCAAGATAATCGTCAGCGCCGAGCTCAAGACCAAAAATTCGGTCAAAATCTTCTCCCTTAGCTGTTAGCATAATCACTGGAGTTAATTTGGTTTGGCGCAGCTGTTTTAGCACTTCAAAGCCATCAATGCCAGGTAGCATCACGTCTAATAATATCACGTCATAATCGTGTGTTTGTGCGTGTGATAAGCCTGTGTCACCACGATGAAAAGCGGTGATTGAAAATCCGTGCGATGAAAGGTATTCAGTTAATAACTCAACAAGCTCAATATCATCATCTATTAAGAGTACTTTCATGTTAATACCTAATTCTGTACAGCTAATAAGTGTATTTTAAGTGTATTTTTACACGGCAAAAAGCAATTTACATAACCTTTACATTGCTTTGCGTTGCTTTTCATTAGGCTTGCTAAAGTAACCATAACATCAAATGAGACCTAACTGGAGAATGTTATGAACTTAAAACTTTTATTATCAGCCGCGGTAATTTCAATTGCAGCGTTTGCAAGTACAGTCCTAGAAGCGAAACCTCATAAAGCAGGTTTGAACATTTACCGAATGTTGCTATCTGAGCGAGCAGTTGAGCGCTTAGATTTGACAGTCACTCAACAAGAGAAAATTAAAACGATTGCTGAATCAGAAAAAGCAGCAATAGAGGTGTTTAAGAAAGCGCATCCAAATAAGCGTGACGAGATTAAAGCGCTTGTTCATGCTGAAACTTTTGATGAAAGCGCTTTTCGTCAAGTTTTTGCCAAGGGCCATAGCGAAAGAGTGGAAATGGCAGTACTAAAAGCAAAAAATAAAAACGCGGTTTGGAATACACTTACCTCAGAGCAGCAAGATAAGTTTGAAAAAATGATGAAAAAGCGCAAAGCCAAAATGGCAAAAAAGCACAAGGAAAAAGACTGATATTTGAGAAAGTGCAAATCTAATGGTTTGCACTTTTCGTAACAGAATAGTTTATTCTTTGAAAAAAACTTCTGGATTGGCTGCAAGCATAGCTTCAATATCTTCAATGGTATCTGGAGTAAATGCTTGCTCAGGGGTAAGTGGTGTTGAAATAGTATGATTTTCTTCAGACCATTCACCTAAATCAATCAGTTGACAGCGCTTTGAACAAAATGGGCGAAACTCAGATGAAGCTTGCCATAAAACTTTTTTCTTACATGTTGGGCAGTTTACAGATGTTGGCACTACAGTTATCCAATATTAAACATTAAAAGAATGTTAGAGAATAAACTCACTAGAGTAAAGTTTAGTTAAAAGAGCTTTGTTATTAATACGCAATATCTAATCAAAATATTAATAACTGGTAACCCGATTAATTTCAGCAAGGCTAGTAACCCCTTTCGCGGCTTTTTCTAAACCAGAAATTCTCAGACTATTAAAACCACTTTCAAGCGATGCTTTGGCGATATCGAGAGAGTTCCCTCCAGACATTATAATTTGAGAAATTTCCGGTGTAATTTTCATTACTTCATAAACACCCACTCGCCCTTTATAACCTTCAGTGCAATGCTCACAGCCAATCGCTTTATAGAGCGTAATTGATGCAATTTGCTGTTCAGAGAATCCTTGTGATTTGAGTTCTTCAAGGGGCAACACTTCTAACTCTTTACAATTGTTACAAAGACGTCGCGCTAAGCGCTGTGCAATAATTAGACTAATTGAACTTGCAACATTATATGCTGGCACACCCATATTAAGAAGTCGTGTAAGTGTTTCTGGTGCTGAGTTGGTGTGTAGGGTGCTTAACACTAAGTGACCTGTTTGGGCGGCTTTAATTGCTATTTCTGCTGTTTCTAAATCACGGATCTCACCTACCATCACGATATCTGGGTCTTGGCGTAAAAAAGCACGCAATGCATTGGCAAAGGTCATATCTGCTTTCGTGTTGATTTGTACTTGATTAATACCAACTAGGTTTATTTCGACAGGGTCTTCTGCAGTTGAGATATTTACTTCGGGTTTATTAAGAATATTGAGGCCAGTGTAAAGTGAGACTGTTTTACCTGAACCAGTAGGACCTGTAACTAAAATCATGCCCTGAGGCTGTGATAAAGCATCAAGATACATGGCTTTTTGCTCCGGCTCGTAGCCAAGAACATCAATACCAAGCATAGCGCTGCTCGAATCCAAAATACGCATAACTATTTTTTCACCCCATAAGGTGGGTAAAGTAGATACACGGAAATCAATACTTTTTTTGGCTGTTATTTTAAGCTTTATGCGCCCATCTTGCGGCTTACGCTTCTCTGCAATATCGAGGCGAGACATCACCTTTACACGCGCAGAAATTCGAGAAGCCAGCATTTGAGGGGGCGTTGCTACTTCATGTAAAATTCCATCGATACGAAAGCGAATACGGTATGTTTTTTCGTAGGGTTCGAAGTGTAAATCAGAAGCTCCTTTACGAATAGCATCCATTAATATTTTGTTGATATAGACAATTATGGGTGCATCGTCTTTATCGATGGATGAATCTTCCGATAAGTTAGCTTCGGTATCGGAGACTTCTAAGTCACCAAATTGCTCGAACTCTTCATCAGAAAGCTCTAAGTCATCAGTTTTACTAAAAATTGAGTCAATAAACTGTTCTAGAGAGGTGTAATCAACAACAACAGCTTCTGTTTGAAGTCCTGTGTTGAATTCAAAATCTTCAAACGCATCAAAATCGGTTGGGTCTGAAGTTGCTAAAAAGAGTGTTCTACCTCGCTTTGAGAGCGGGATTAAATGATGTTTTTTTACCAGTTCTTCACTGATGTTATCTAGTGGTACATTGCTGGCGTCTACTTTGGATAAATCCAGGCACGGTAAGTTAAACCATAACGCACAATGCTTAGCTAACTCTTTAGATGAAAGATTACTGTTATTAAGAATAAACTCGCTGGTATGTATGTTTGTAGTCGATGCTACAGATACTTTTTCACTAGGAATGAAGCCGAGTGCTACACACTTTCTAATAAGCGGTGAGTTCACATTCATAACTTGCCCTCAATTTATCATATACTTAAGTGTTGTAGAGAAAATAAAGATTGCAAGTTTTCGTTTGTAAGATGTTTATAAAGCGAGGTTATAATTAGGAAGCAAACTAAGTTGCTAGAAGTGACTTATGAATAGCTAATATTTGACTTTGTGTATTATCAAGAGAGCCTGAATTATCAATGATAATGTCTGCCTTTTTGAGTTTATCAGCTCGTGGCATTTGAGACTCGATTATCTTTATAATTTGCTCTTTAGTTACATCATCTCTAGATGCTGCGCGTTCAACTTGCTGTTCTGTTGGAATATCCACTACGATGGTTTTAATACAGAGTTGGTCTAAGGCGTTTTCTAACAGCAGTGGGGCATCTAAAATAACATATGGCCCTTTTGCTTCATTTAATTGTTTTATAATTTCTTGCCGTATAATGGGATGCAGCAAATTATTTAGCCATGATTTATCCGACTCATTTTTAAAAATAATTTGGCGTAGTTTTGCACGATTGAGTTTTCCATTATCAAGTAATATTTGTTTACCATACCTCTTAGTAATTTCAATGAGGGCAAGGCTATTCGGTGCAACAATATCACGTGCAATAAGATCAGCATCAACAATTGTAATACCCAAATTTTTGAAGATGCGTGAAACAGTAGACTTACCAGTGGCGATGCCTCCAGTAAGCCCTAAAATAGGAACTGCCATATTAACCAGAAAGTAAATTTAAATATGCCGATTGAATTGATTCGCCCCATATCAGTGATATCCACCCAGCAATCGCAATATAAGGGCCAAATGGAATAGGGGTAGCTTTATCTTTACCTTGAATTGAAAGCAGCGTGATGCCAATGATTGCACCAACTAAACTCGACATTAGCACTATCATAGGTAAGGCTTTCCAACCAAGTAAAGCTCCAAATACAGCCATAAGCTTAAAATCGCCATAGCCCATGCCTTCCTTGCCAGTCAGCAGTTTAAACACCCAATATACAGACCAAAATACTAAATAACCTATAGTTGCCCCAATAATAGCCTGAGCCGGTTCAATGGTTATTCCTATTACTGATGCAAGCAAAACCAACCAAAGCAGCGGTAAAGTAATTTGGTCGGGTAATAGCATATGATCAATATCAATGAATATAAGCGCTATTAATGCGTAAGTAAGAACTAAATACAAAGCGGCTTGCTCAGTCACGCCGTAATAATACGCAATTACAAGGCCTGCAACCCCCGTTAAAAGCTCAATACTAGGGTAACGAACCGAAATTTTGTTACCACAGCAGGCTGCCTTACCACGTAAAAATAACCAACCAATTACAGGCAAGTTAAACCAAGGTTTTATTTGTGTATTACAGTTGGGGCAAGTAGAGCTTGGTATTATTAAATTAAAAGTCTTTGTACTTGTTTCATATGGAGTTTTTAAGTTATCAGCAAGTAGTAAACTGCATTCAGTTTTCCATTCGTTTTCCATCATTTTAGGTAAGCGATAGATAACCACATTTAAGAAGCTTCCTATGCAAACACTGACCAAAAACACAGTTAAATAATAAAACCATGGTGTTGTTATAAAAGTTTCTATAATACTACTCATTAGAATTTAGCCACCAACAATCTTACCTAACTGGAAGATAGGCAAGTACATAGCAACAATTAAACCACCCACTAGCACACCTAAAACAGCCATAATAAGTGGCTCTAAAAGACTTGATAAGCCATCAACGGCATCGTCAACTTCTGTTTCATAAATACTTGCGACTTTACCTAGCATTTCATCAAGTGAGCCAGATTCTTCGCCGATTGCAACCATTTGAATAACCATATCAGGGAATACGCCTGAATTTTTCATGGCAAAATTCATTTGGTTACCTGAGCTTACCTCATTTTTAATCTCTAAAATAGCGTCTCGATACACGGCGTTGCCAGATGCTCCAGCGGCTGAATCTAGTGCATCAACTAAAGGTACACCCGCCGCAAAGGTCGTCGATAAAGTTCGTGCATAACGAGCTACAGCTGCTTTGTTAAGAATAGCTCCTACTACAGGAAGTTTTAGTACGGTTTTATCAGTGTTATCTCTAACTTTTTTGCTTGATTGATGAGCACGTTTAAAAAGTATAAAGCAAAGGCCTATTATCCCAAAAACAATCCACCAATAAGCTTGCATAAACTCCGAAATACCAATTACAAACTGGGTAAATGCCGGTAATTCAGCACCAAAGCCGGCAAACACCTGTTCAAATTGAGGCACAACGAAAATTAAAAGAATTACGGTTACTATAAATGCAATGGTCAATACAGCTATAGGATAAAACATGGCTTTCTTTATTTTAGACTTCAGAGCTTCAGCTTTTTCTTTATAAAGAGCTACTCGATCAAAAATTCTGTCTAATGCACCAGATTGTTCACCCGATTCAACTAAGTCACAATATAAATCATCGAAGTACTTGGGATGTGCCCGAATTGCTTGGCTGAGTGGGTCACCAGCTTTAACTTCATCAGCAATTTTGGTAATCAGTTTTTGTAATGATTTGTTTTCTGAACCAGCGGCAATCATATCTAAGGCTTGAATTAGAGAGACACCAGCAAGCAACATTGTCGCAACTTGACGCGTAAACATGGCAATATCTTTAGGGGATATTTTCTTTTCTCCACTTAAACCAAATAATGGCTGCGCCTTTTTCTTTACTTTAGAAGGTATAATTCCTTGTTTTCGCAATTGTGCTTTTACTATAGCAATACTCGGACCATTTAGCTCGCCCTCCATACGCTTCCCACGTGCATTTACGCCGACCCATGCAAATGTTGTTAGGCCTTTGTTATTATCTTTTTTTGCCATACTTTATCCTTAATAACTATAGTAAAACTAGTTGCAAACTTTAGTCTAGCGGTATCTTTAAAGAGGGTCTAGTTTAATAACTAGTTACACGATTAATTTCAGCAATGCTTGTAACACCTGAAGCAGCCTTAACTAAGCCAGATTTTCTAAGGTTATTAATGCCTTCTTGCTCAGCGATTTTTGCTATTTCTAAAGAGTTGCCACCTTGCATAATTACATCTGCAATTTTTGGTGTAATTGGCATTACTTCATATACACCTACTCGCCCTTTGTAACCTTCTGTACATTTATCACAACCAACCGCTTTGTATAGCTGTATTGAGCTGATTTGCTCTAAACTAAAACCTAAATTAATTAGCTCTTGTTCTGGAAGAGTTTCAGGCTCTTTGCAAACAGGACATAAACGCCTTGCAAGACGCTGTGCAATAATTAAACTTACCGAGCTTGCAATATTATAAGACGGTACACCCATATTCATTAAACGGGTAAGGGTTTCTGGCGCTGAATTTGTGTGCAATGTGCTTAAAACTAAGTGACCGGTTTGCGCTGCTTTAATGGAGATTTCTGCTGTCTCTAAATCTCGAATCTCACCCACCATCACTATATCAGGGTCTTGACGCAAAAATGCACGTAGTGCATTTGCAAAAGTCATTTCTGCTTTGGGGTTTATTTGTACTTGATTTATCCCAACGAGGTTTATTTCTACTGGGTCTTCCGCAGTGGAAATATTACGCTCAGGCTTGTTAAGGATATTCAGACCAGTATAAAGTGAAACAGTTTTACCTGAACCTGTTGGGCCTGTTACTAGTATCATGCCTTGAGGCTGTGAAAGAGCGTTTAAATAGAGTTCTTTTTGCTCTGGTTCATAGCCTAAAACATCAATGCCCAGCATGGCACTTGATGAATCAAGAATACGCATAACCACTTTTTCGCCCCATAGCGTAGGTAGGGTTGACACACGAAAATCAATACTTTTCTTTGCTGTAATTTTTAGTTTAATTCGACCATCTTGCGGTTTTCGTTTTTCGGCAAGGTCTAACTGCGACATTACCTTAATGCGTGCTGAGATTCTGGGCTCAAGACCAATTGGTGGATTGGCTACTTCATGTAAAACACCATCAACACGGAAGCGAATACGGTATAAATGTTCATAAGGTTCAAAGTGTAAATCGGAGGCGCCACGTTTAATGGCATCCATTAAAATTTTATTAATATAAACAATAATGGGTGCGTCATCTTCTTTGCTTGTTACATCATTTTCTTGTTCTTGAGAGTCAACATCTGCAGTAACGCCGCTAAGCTCATTTAATTGGTCGTCGCTTAATTCTATCCCATCATTTTTTTCAAATAATGCATCAATGGCTTTATCTAATTCATCATAGGGTACTACTATAACTTCCGTTTGAAGTCCTGTATTAAATTCATAATCTTCAAAGGCATCAAAGTTAGTTGGATCTGCAGAAGCTAAAAAAAGAGTTTTTCCTTTTTTGGCAATCGGTAGTACTTTATGTTTTTTAATTAACTTTTCATTTCGCTCTTTCCCATCAGGTATTAAGGCTATTTCAAAGTTACTTAAATTTAAATAAGGAGCTTGAAAAAACGCTGCGGCCTTTTGAGCTAATTCAGCAGAAGATAGGTTTGAAGCTTCACAAATTCTTTCGATTAAATGTGTATTTTCAGATGTACTTGTCAAAGATGACTTTTTAATAAATCCGAAAGTTTCAAGCTTTCTAATTAATGGAGAGTTTAAATTCATATTCTGATTCATTTAATAATGATTTTTAAGTCTGTTAAAAGCAAATGGGAAGTTGTTTTTAACATAATCAACTTTTCTTTTATCACAGCTTATTTTTTTGCAATTTAAAAGGTAAGTTATTGCTAATGACTCTGCTGGCAAATCATAAAGTTGTTCTAGAATTTTTTGGTTTGTTTCGATAAGCCTTGCAGAGTTACCTTGATTTAAAAATGATTCAATAAGCAAGTCGCTTTGTAAAGTATATTCTCTGGCAGGAAAGCTAAGAAGTATATTTTTCTTAGCATTCATCTTTTCGTCAATCGTATAATTACCAGTATATACCATTGAAGATAAAGCTGAAATCCAAATAAATGGAGTGGTTAAGGTTATTGCTAAGAAGCTAAAAGAAAGAACGGAAGCAGTGTATTTTTTTGAAAATGAGACTTTAGATGAGCTGCTAAAAATGTAAAAAACAAGACAAAAGATCATTGCAATATATGTACTCGAGTAAAATGGCTTTTCGACTTGAGAGTGAAATAAAATAGGAATTAGTATTATCAAAGCCCAAGAGATATTTTTCGGCTTTTTATTCCTTAATAATGCGGCGATTATTACAAGGAAAACTAACGAAATGAATATAAACCCCAGCAACCCTAATTCGATCCACCAAAGCAAAAACTCGTTATGGGGGTGGGCTAAAGCATTATCTATTAGTGGTACTGTTTTATCATTTTGGCTTCTTTCTATAAGTGAATAATGAAAAGATGACTGGAAATTATTTACTCCCCAGCCAAGCAGAGGCTTTTCTTGTATCATCCACAGTGAGTGCTCATACATATGCACTCTTGATGAAACGTTAGTAAACGATTCAGTTGTTTTCTCTGATTGAGCGAATGAAAATGAAATTATGCTAATTAATATACCCGTCATAAGGGGTAAGAATGTACTCTTGAACTTTAAAGTTTGTTTTTTTGCTAATTTAAAAAAAACAAAAGTAATTAACGCAAAAGACAAACCTAAAATAGCTGTTTTCGATGCAGTAATATAAAGAATAAATGGTGAAGCTAATAAGAAAAAATAGCTTGGAATTGTCAAATAGTAAAAACGTTTGCTACATCTAAAAGTATTTAAAATATAAATCGATAATAAAACACCTGTTGTAATTACAGTTGCATAGACATTTACTTGTGGAAATAGTCCAACAACCTTAATGGATTTTCCCGAAGTATATTGGAAAGTTTGTTCAGAGATAAAAAACTGATAGTAACCTATCACTAATTGAAACAATAAAAAATAAAACAACAAAGTCATTAGACTGATACGACTTGGTTTAACCCAGAAAAGTAATTGTATGAAGCAGGCAAAATAAAAAATATAAGTAATTCTTATATGAGTATTTGTGGGCAAAGAAAAATTCGAGCTAGGGTAAAATGAAAAAATAATCACACCGAATATGCAAACAACTAAAAGAGAAACAATACTTTTCTCTAAATAGAATGTTTCGGATGAAGAGAGCCGTTTGAATGAAAAATACCCAAACATTAGGAGTGGCAACATTGCAGCCGAATTGATTGGCTCTGCTAAACCATCAAACCCAAGGGTATAAGTAGGTAAAAAAGGTATTAGAAAAAAGCTAATAGCTAGTAATATAACAAGTGTGTTTGTGGTTTTTTGTGTTGTGGCGTTAGTCATATAGGTCAAATTGTACTAACGTAATCATTTCGTTAGATTTAGAGCCAAAAAATAAGCTTGTATGAAAATACAAGCTTATTTAAAAATTCGCGAGGCGTTGTTATTAAACGCAGCTACCTGAAGCTAGATCACAAGTGTGTGATTTAGTGCCTGGAGCTTTAGATACAATAGTTGAATTACCAGATGCACCAACAGTAATAGCAGGTAAGTTACCATTACAACGAACGCCAGCTTTAGCGGCATAAGTACTACCAGTAGTTGACACGTGAACAATACCTGCGCGAATGTGTGCTGTTGCTTCAGCAGCGCAAGCATTATCTGCAGATGTACGTGTATAGTCGTTGTAAGCTGGAAGTGCCACTGCTGCAAGAATACCGATAATTGCAACAACGATCATTAATTCGATTAAAGTGAAACCCTTTTGGGCTGTTTGCTTCATATTTTTCATAATGTACCTCTAACGAGTGTTTATGGGGCTAAGTTATCAAAGGAGTAATGCAGTAAAGCTGCATTTGCTCATTCCATCATTAGTATAGTTAACTTTCTAAAATGAGAAAGTAAGTATTAGTAACTTTTCCCTAAGCGATTAATACAAAACCATAAAAAATTACTAATATACTCTTAAAGATAATCTAAAGGTACTACTTTATAGATGCTCTAAGAATAAAATTAATTCCTTATTATTAGCCTGTACATCCTGTACTCGCTATTTCTAATGAGATGCTAGCACGAGAATGTGTCCTTGTGTAGCATCTTTTTTTACAATTAGCTTACATGTTTCCAAAATCATACTTAAGCATGGCAAAATGGTATGAAAAAGTTTCAACTCGCTAATTAAACGCCATTATTTTCAAAACGCATTGATAAATCAAGCGCTTTTACATGTTTTGTTAAGGCTCCAGATGAAATAAAGTCTACACCCGCCTGAGAGTAAGTTCGCAGAGTCTCTAATGTCATATTGCCAGACACTTCTAATTTGGCGCGTTTATTGGTAATTGTAACTGCTTTGTTAATCATCTCGACGGTGAAATTATCAAGCATGATGATGTCTGCGCCAGCATCAAGCGCTAGTTTCAGTTCTTCAAGATTTTCTACTTCTACTTCGACTTTTTTATCTGGATGGTTGGTTTTTGCTTGCGAAACTGCATTTTCGATGCCGCCACAAGCGGCAATATGGTTTTCTTTTATAAGGAAAGCATCAAATAAGCCAATACGGTGATTTTCGCCGCCACCACATTTTACCGCATATTTTTGTAATACACGTAAACCAGGAATGGTTTTACGAGTATCCAGTAGTTGAGTGCCAGTACCTGCTAACTCTTTTACATAGTGGGCAGTCGTCGTTGCAGTGCCTGAAAGGGTTTGCACAAAGTTAAGCGCGGTGCGTTCAGCAGTTAAAATAGCGCGTGCATTACCAACAGCGGTAAATAATGTTTGGTTTTCTTCAATGGCATCGCCATCTTCAACAAGTACATTTACTTTAACACTTGGGTCTACTTGCGAAAATACTTCTAAAATAAGTTGTTTACCACAAAATACACCTGCTTCTCGGGTGATTACTTTTGCATTTGCTTGTTGTGTTGCTGGAATAAGCTGTGCGGTGATATCGCCATCAGCAGTTTGGTAGTTTAAGTCTTCGTCGAGTGCAGATTTAACAAGTTGAGAAATTAATTGTTGAGAGAGAGCCATAGTGAAATTAAAGATAATGAACGTTGAAATAATTTTATCGTGTTGATTATAAGTTGGCTATGATTTTATTGGATTTCAGATTTCAGATTTCAGATTTCAGATTTCAGATTTCAGATTTCAGATTTCAGATTTCAGAATTCAGAATTCAGAATTCTTTCGGCAAGTGTTAATCTTAAATCTAATTTCTGTAGGCTTCTTCTTAACATGAAAATAGAACAACACGTATTGCAAGGCATTTGCTTTTTGCCTTCTCCTCATTTTAATGAACGCCCTGATGAGCAAAACATTTCTTTAATTGTTATTCACAATATATCCTTACCTGCAGGGCAGTTTGGTTTACCTTATATCTCAGAGTTATTTTTAGGCTGCTTGGACTGTAAAGCTGATGCAAGTTTTAAAGATCTTCAAGGTCTTGAAGTATCAGCACATTGTTTAATTCGTCGCGATGGTGAAATTATTCAATATGTGCCATTTAATAAGCGCGCGTGGCATGCCGGTGTGTCGGAATATAAAGGCAGGCAAGGGTGTAATGATTTTAGTATTGGTATTGAGCTTGAAGGAAGCGATCATGTTCCTTTCACAAATGAGCAGTATGCTAGCTTAGAACAACTAGTCAAAACGCTTATAAAACATTATCCTACGTTGAGTAAGCATAAAATAACTGGGCATAGTGATATTGCGCCAGGGCGTAAAACAGATCCTGGTCCTTATTTTGACTGGCAGCGCTTTCGCGCTTCATTCAATTAGATTGTAGAGCAAATAATGATTTTAATTTCAATAATTTTGGCACTTATTATAGAGCGACTTGCTGCGAAAGAAGATGCATGGCAATTGAGCACCTATATGAAGCATTACATTAGCGTGAGTGAATCAAATAGCTTATTTAAAGGTATTTATAAAAGGCGCGCTGATTTTTTCGTTTGGTTGCTTCTTCCTGTTTTATTACTTTTTGCTGTAAGCGAAACCTTTGATTTTGTGCTTCTTGAACTAGCAGTTAATGTGGTTGTGCTTTTAGTGTGCTTTGGTTGTGCTTACTTACGTGCCAAATATAAAGGCTATTTAAATGCGTTACAAAGGCAAGACACAGAAGCAGCCACCTTATACGCTATGCAATTGGGCCAAAAACGTACTGAGCAACAAGGCGGTGAAACTTTAGGGCAAACAATTGCGTGGATAAATTTCCGTTATTATGGCGCCGTGATTTTTTGGTTTGTGGTATTCGGTGTGTGTGGTGCGCTTGCTTATTCACTAATTCGAAGCTTTGCTGATATTACACGTAATGAATCTGATTCTGCTTTTAAAGCTCACAAAAAAATCCTACATAAAACACTTTACTGGTTAGATTGGATGCCTGCACGCATCGTAAGTTTTGGTTACTTGATTATCGGTAACTTTACACAAGGTACATCCACCTACCTTAAATACGTATTTAATTTTTCGATGCCCAATAGACGTGTGATTGGAGATATTGCACTTGCAGCAGAACGCATAGAGCAAGAATTTATTGGTTGTAGTTTTGAAGCGAAATGCATGGTGCGCCTTGTTAAACGAAATATGCTATTGATGCTAGCAGCGATTGCAGTTCTAACTTTGCTGGGAACGATTGGCTAAAAAAGATTTGAGATGTCAGAGTTTAGGTTTCAGAATTGCCTGCTGAACCCTGAACCCTGAACCCTGAACCCTGAACCCTGAACCCTGAACCCTGAACCCTGAACCCTGAACCCTGAACCCTGAACCCTGAACCCTGAACCCTGAACCCTGAAC
>NZ_JBFKMX010000008.1:0-59374 GCF_041629635.1 Pseudoalteromonas sp.
ACAAATTGAAGATTTAATTGAAATTGTTAAAACTAACCCGAATATCACTCAGCAGCAGCTGATCAGCCAAACTGATTGCACGCTGGTGGAAGCAAGAAAGGCTTTTGATATGGTTGAGTGGGAAGAGTGATCATTCTTAACTCTGCCTCCATGCAAATATCTTACGCCATCCATGGCGCACTCGTTCATTCTTTTTAAACGTGTAGATTCAATTAATCAGTGCAACACTTTATTTATTCATAAAAGTGGAGCCAGTTAATGAGTAATAGTTCAGCTGTTCGTTTTACCGATAAAGAAAAAGATGAAGTTTGGCGAAGATGGAAGTCTGGTGAATCTTTGAGTGCTATCGGCAATATATTGGGACGCAAAGCGCCTTCAATTTACCATGTTTTATCTAAATATGGTGGTGTAAAACGCTTTAAACGAAAACGCTCTAAGAATCATCTGTCTTTAAATGAGCGAGAAGAAATATCACGAGGTATAGCTCAAAATAAGTCTTTTAGGGTAATTGCTAAAGAACTCAAACGAGCGCCTTCGTCTATAAGTAGAGAAGTATCACGTAACGGCGGTATTCATAAATACAGGGCTTGTACCGCTGACGATAAAGCTTGGAAACGTGCTAAAAGACCTAAACTTTGTAAACTAAAATTAAATCAAGAACTCGCATTATTAATAGCTGATAAGTTAAAAAATTTGTGGTCACCTGAACAAATAGCTGGTTGGCTAAAGTTACAATACCCAAATGATAAGAGTTGGCACGTGTCTCACGAAACAATCTATAAAAGCTTATATATCCAAACTAGGGGAGTATTGAAAAAAGAGTTACTTAAATGCCTTCGCTCAAAGCCAAGAATAAGAGGAACTAGAACTAAAGAAAAAAACCAAAGAGGTCATATTCAAGAGCTAGTTTCAATTAGTGAACGCCCTGCTTCGATTGAAGATAGGGCTATACCAGGTCATTGGGAAGGTGACCTTATTGAAGGCAGTCAAAAAAGCTATATAGCAACATTAGTTGAAAGGCAAACTAGGTATGTATGTCTTGTTAAAGTAAAAAATAAAAGCACACATAATGTCATTCCTCAACTAATAAAGCATGCTCAAAAATTACCTAGTAGTTTATATAAATCGTTGACTTGGGATCGAGATACAGAGCTCAAAGGTCATAAAACGTTTTCAGAACAAACAAATATTGATGTGTACTTTTGCGATCCTCAAAGTCCTTGGCAGCGAGGCTCAAATGAGAATACAAATAGATTGTTAAGACAATACTTCCCGAAGGGTACAAATTTATCAATATATTCTCAGGAAGAATTAGATGATGTAGCACAAGCACTTAATAGTCGACCGAGAAAAACTCTTGGATTTTGTACACCGTTAGACAAATTTAGAGAGTGTGTTGCATTGACTGATTGATCACACACGCCAAAAAGAACGAACCAAGAAAAAGCCGCCCCCAACATCAAACTGATCTTCAAACGTTATTTAAATATGAACATAAACGCCATGAAGCGGCATCCATGCCTAAGCATGGCTTACTCGACACGCTACGCTCCCTGTCTCGCATTATTCATTTAAATCCCTTTTTCAGGTTTGATAGAAGGGGTATCTAAAGACCGATGAAACTATACTTCAGAGACTAATAATTCAGATCAGAGTTTCTTTATATTAAGTAACTTTCAAAACCTATGTCTTAAAAGGAATTTGATTAAGTATAAAACTTAAATCAACTCCGCTTGCCAAATTGAAGATTATTGAAAATCAAAGTTAATAATTTTAGAGACCCAAAAACTAGGATCCTTGATGAACTTAGACCAAGAGCATAAAAAATGAACTTCTTCATGCTCATAATCTACAAACGCTAATTTTCGTTCATTTTTAAACCAAACTAAAAAACCTTCTTCCCAATAGTTGTCAACAGAAGAAATTAAATCGATAAAACTATGCCCATTCCAAGAAACTTCTTTGATGTTCGTTATATAGTTAAATTCAATAGAGTTACAATCTGACAAGGGTATATCCAACACTCTAAAATCGCTAGTCAAGAACTCTATCATCGATTCAGGAACGTTTTAGGCTCGAAGTTTAGTTATATAACCCGCTTCGTCATGCCATTCTTGCGGCTCCAAGTTCTTAAAGAATTCTGCCATTTCATAATTTTTGTTCTTCACAGCTATAAGATAAGGTCTGTCACCATATGCATCAGGTAATGTAATGTCAGCTCCTTTAGAAACTAAGGTTTTTACCAAGTCAAAATCATTGTTTGAAGCAGCCACAGAAACAGCTGTAGGATTATATGGCATTACCATATCTGGCGTTCTTATATTAGGATCGATTCCATTATTCAGAAAAAAGTGGATGGCTTCTAATTGCCTCTTATATACAGCTTGTCGAAATGACTTACCTTTATCATTCTCAATCGAGAGTCCATTAACTAGAAAAAAGTTAAGAAGATCATATCGTTCAGAATATAAAGCCGCACTGTAAGCATTTTTCCCAACACTATCAGACAGATCTATTTTGGAATCATGCTTAAGCAGGTTTAGTATAGTGTCTTCACTACAATTTCTTGCAGCAGTAACAATTGCTGGAGAATCAGGATGATTTAATTCACATCCGTTTAGAAGAAAGTAATCTATAACTTTTAATTTGTTTTCAATAAGAGCAAGGTTGATTGGATACTCTTCAACAAACTCACATACTTCAATTTTTTGGTTAAGCTCCCACTCTTTACCTAAAGTCTCTTCAAGTCCCGCAATATTTTCATCCATGATGTATTGAGCAGTCTGAGATAACTTTGTATTCTCTCCAAATAATTTATAAATTTTCACAACAAGTTCCATTTTATTAAAAGCTTCCCTATGTTAACTACATTCTTCTTTTAGTAAATTATTACGTTAACAAAAATCTATGCGTAACTATTCATTGAACCGCTTTAATCAAACTTGAAAATAAAATTGATGAGCAATTACCAGCATGAATGCTGGTGGAAGCATACCTGATATATGGGTGAATAGCGTCTAGAGACGAACGTAGTTCGACTAGCTATGAACGCGAGAAAAGGATTTCGAGCTGGAAAGCGTACAGGGATGTTTGCGCATCGATTGTATGCTGTTTGCGTTCATTTCAATTTTTATTTGAGGATCAGTTTGATTTCGCGGTCGCCTTTCTTTTGGTTACTTTATCTATGGCGAAGCACTAATTTGTCTGCAACAAATTAGAATGCCGTAGGCAGTCTTTAGATGAAAAGAGGGACCTTGTAATAAAGAAAAGTGACATTAAGCCCATGGATGGGCTTTATCACAATACAGGGAAGTAAGAATATAAAGTTTCGAACAATCCTAAAACCTACCCCTCAACATCCAAAATTATGCAATAAAAAGCCAACTTCTTATAAGTTTCTAACCTGAAAACTGCCCTGCCCGAGCTTTTTTAATAGCATTGCAAGGCGATCTAAACGCCATGATCGTAGCTCATCTACCCTAGCTTGGCGGATTGTATAGCCCTTTCCAGTTTGCGTATTTATGGCAAATAAGTGATACTTATTGGGCTCTAAGTTCGATTCTTGAGCAATAAAGTCTGTCATAGACCCTGTTTCTACTAGTCTTACAAACTCACCTTCTTTGATCCGATAAAAATCAATCACAACAATTCACCAAAACAATCATTACATATTGCCATTTTGTCATATTACGATCCAAAAAACAGATCTGATATTGGCTAGCTAAGTGAAAAGATCGCCTATTTTTAGAATATTTGGATCTTAAAAACAACTTATTAGATCTAATAAAAAACCTGATCTTGAAACCAAATGAATAGATCTATCCACAAGCAGATAAACCTCCCTGTAAAAGGCACCTTTTTACAGACTTTTTTCCCTTGTATTTAGATTTCATAAATAGCTTAACAACGTGTTGTGCACAGTTAGATCGCAAATATATTAAAAATATAATTAAATTTAAAACATTAAATAACAAACACTTAAATAAACAACGATGATAAAACAATCAGATTTAAACTATCCACTGTGAATAAGATCTTTAAACTATGTAGTTTATACCTTAAGATCGGCAAAAATACCTGATCAACTCATCATGAAAAACCTAAGTATTATCGTTGGTAGCCAAATGGGCTCGGCAGAATATGTTGCAGAGCAACTACAAGACGCCTTAGCTGAAGAAGGCCTAAGCGTTACAGTACACGAACAACCTGTATTAGCTGATATTACAAATACAGATTGGCTTATTTGTACATCGACACATGGTGCTGGCGAATTACCTGATAACATTCAAGCTTTTGCTGCAGAACTTGCTGAAGGTGAAGCGTTAAATGATATTAACTACGCGGTGATTGGTTTAGGTGACTCTAGTTATGATCAGTTTAATCAAGCAGCTAAGCAGATTGATCATCTTCTGTTGGATAAAGGCGCAAATAAGTTATTAGATCGCCTTGAAATCGACGCGCAGTCAGAAGAATTGCCTGAAGATATAGCTTTAGCTTGGTTACCACAGTTAATTAAAGTACTTTGCTAATTAATTAGCGATAACGATCATATGAAAAGGTTATTCACAATTTTTGTATTTTTTAGATCGGAATGTGGATAACCCTTGATCTAACCTTGTATTTATAGATGATTATGCATTGGATAGAATTTTAGCTTGATCGCATTGTTGATAACTAGGCTAGTTGATCAAAGGTTTTAAAGCTGTTGATCCGATCATATCAACATCAAGTGATCTAACTTAACTTAATGATTTTATTATCGAATTGAGACTTATCAACAGAAATGGGCGTTCTATATAATATAAATAACAAGATCTTTCTAAAGATCATTTAATTTATATTAGATCAACTCTTTAGATCGTGTTCAATATTTAATCGTTTCACTTCTTAGAATTTCTAGGTAGAATACGCATCCTTTCAAAATCTAACTCGGATATTACGCAGGATCCTTTACATGCTATTTCATGAACAATTTGACGTTATTGTTGTTGGTGGTGGACATGCTGGTACAGAAGCAGCATTAGCTTCGTCGCGCATGGGAATGAAAACATTACTGTTGACTCATAATATTGATACTTTAGGTCAAATGTCATGTAACCCTGCGATCGGTGGGATCGGTAAAGGCCACTTAGTAAAAGAAATCGACGCTTTAGGTGGTGCTATGGCACAGGCGATCGATAAAGGTGGTATTCAATTTAGAACACTGAATTCTTCTAAAGGCCCAGCGGTACGAGCTACTCGTGCTCAAGCAGATAGAAAGCTTTACAAAGAAGCAATTCAGCAAATATTGCAAAACCAAGAAAACTTAACGATTTTCCAACAGTCGTGTGATGATCTTATTGTTGATGGCGACATTGTAAAAGGTGTTGTAACGCAAATGGGCTTAAAGTTTGAAGCGCGTACTGTGGTATTAACGGTAGGTACTTTCTTAGGTGGCCAAATCCATATTGGTATGGAAAACTTTAGTGGTGGTCGCGCAGGTGATCCACCGTCAATTGCATTAGCAAAACGTTTGCGTGAACTACCGTTCCGTGTGGATCGCTTAAAAACAGGTACTCCGCCGCGTATTGACGCGCGCACTGTTGATTTTTCAGTAATGCAGGCACAACCTGGCGATACACCAACACCTGTGTTCTCGTTTATGGGTAAGCAAGAAGATCACCCAACGCAGATCCCGTGTTACATCACTTATACTAACGAAAAAACCCACGATGTAATTCGCAATAACCTTGATCGTTCACCTATGTATGCTGGTGTTATTGAAGGTATTGGTCCGCGTTACTGCCCGTCTATTGAAGATAAGATCATGCGTTTTGCTGATAAAGACAAACATCAGATCTTCGTAGAGCCGGAAGGCCTTACAACACATGAACTTTACCCAAATGGTATTTCAACAAGTTTACCGTTTGATGTGCAAATGCAGATCGTAAGATCAATCAAGGGCTTTGAAAATGCCCATATTTGCCGCCCTGGTTATGCTATTGAATATGATTTTTTTGATCCGCGCGATCTAAAACAGTCACTAGAAACTAAATTTATCAATGGTTTATTCTTTGCTGGCCAAATTAATGGTACTACAGGTTATGAAGAAGCGGGTGCACAAGGCTTAATTGCAGGTATGAACGCTGCATTACAAGCACAAGGCAAAGAGGCGTGGACTCCTCGTCGTGACGAAGCCTACACAGGTGTATTAATTGACGATTTAGCAACGCTTGGTACAAAAGAACCGTATCGCATGTTCACTAGCCGTGCTGAATACCGTTTATTACTGCGTGAAGATAATGCAGATCTTCGTTTAACAGCAAAAGGCCGTGAGTTAGGTTTAGTTGATGATGCGCGTTGGCAAGCATTTAACGAAAAGATTGAAGTAATGGAACTTGAATCTCAACGTTTAAAGGATACCTGGATCCATAAAGATCACCCTGCCCTAGAAAATGTGAATGCATTACTAAAAATGCCACTCGCTCGTGAGGCAAGCCTTGCTGATTTGGTAAAACGCCCTGAAGTAAATTATAAAGATCTGGTTGCGATTGATGGCTTAGCGCCTGAAACAAATAATGACCAAGCGCATGAGCAAGTTGAAATTCAAATCAAGTACGCAGGTTACATTGCACGCCAGCAAGATGAAATTGATAAGCAACTGCGTCACGAAAGTGCATTACTCCCTACAGACTTTGATTACAGCAAGGTTTCTGGCTTATCAAACGAAGTTGTTGCTAAGCTAACAGATGTTAGGCCATCAACAATTGGTCAAGCATCGCGAATTTCAGGTATAACACCTGCTGCAATTTCGCTATTATTAGTGTACTTAAAAAAACAAGGTTTATTACGCAAATCAGCTTAGTGCTGATTTGCTGCTTTCTAGGTTCATTACGTGATTCGCAATAAATTAGATGCCTTATTGGCAAAAACATCGATTACCCTATCTGAAACACAAAAACAGCAACTGGTTAGCTATGTTGAGATGCTTGATAAGTGGAACAAAGCTTACAACTTAACATCAGTACGCGATCCACAGGAAATGGTGGTAAAACACATTCTTGATTCGCTTGTTGTATCGCCTCACTTAGAAGGTAATAATTACATTGATGTTGGAACTGGTCCTGGCTTACCAGGTGTTGTGCTTGCGATTGCTCATCCAGATAAACAATTTGTACTATTAGATAGCCTCGGCAAACGTATTCGTTTTTTAAATCAAGTTAAGCTAAATTTAAAACTCAAAAACATTACGCCAGTGCAATCTCGTGTAGAAGAATATCAACCAGAACAACCATTTGATGGTGTTTTAAGTCGTGCCTTTGCATCTTTGCAAGATATGGTAGACTGGTGTCAGCACTTAGTGGATCACTCTGGTCGTTTTATTGCGCTAAAAGGCCAATTTCCTGAACAAGAAATTGACCAATTACCGGCCTCGATTGAATACCAAGATAAAGTTGTATTAACAGTGCCTGAGCTGGATGCCGAAAGGCATTTAATAATTCTAAAAAAGAACTAATTTGTTAGGGGACACCGTGGCTAGAATCATTGCAATTGCAAACCAAAAAGGTGGTGTTGGTAAAACAACCACTGCGGTAAACTTGGCAGCATCGATGGCTGCAACCAAGCGTAAAGTGTTGTTAATCGATCTAGACCCTCAAGGCAATGCCACTATGGGCAGCGGTATCGATAAATACGACGAAATTGCCACTACTTACGATTTATTGGTTGAAGAAAAACCTTTTAATGACGTTGTAATTACTGAAACCTCGGGTGAATATCATTTAATCGCTGCAAATGGTGATGTTACTGCTGCTGAAGTGAAACTGATGGAAATGTATGCCCGTGAAGTTCGCTTACGTAACGCACTTGAAAAAATTTCTGACCAATACGAGTTTATTTTTATCGACTGTCCACCATCGTTAAACATGCTAACGGTAAATGCGATGGCAGCTGCAGACTCTGTTCTTGTGCCTATGCAATGTGAATACTTTGCACTTGAAGGCTTAACAGCTTTAATGGATACCATTACGCAGCTTGGAAAATTAGTTAATCCAAAATTAGAAATTGAAGGCATCTTACGAACCATGTACGATCCGCGTAATCGTCTGGCAAATGACGTGTCTGACCAATTAAAACAACATTTTGGCGAAAAAGTATACCGCACTGTAATTCCTCGCAATGTACGTTTAGCAGAAGCGCCTAGTTTTGGTGCACCGGCAATGTACTACGATCGCGCTTCTACTGGTGCAAAAGCCTATTTAGCATTAGCCGGTGAAATGTTGCGACGTAAAGAGAAAAAAAGTCAGGCCGTTGCTTAATTTTTGAGGAAAGTGAATGTCTGCTAAAAAACGTGGTTTAGGGCGCGGCTTGGATGCCCTGTTAACATCTGCAAAACCAAAAGTGCAGGATGTTGAAGAGCAATCTAATGCACAAAATGACGGTGTAAAAGATTCAACAACAGTTGCATCGTCAAGTGAGTTACAAAAATTACCTATCGAGTTTTTACACCCAGGAAAATATCAGCCACGTAAAGACATGTCAGAAGAGGCGCTTGAAGAACTTGCCTCGTCAATTCGTGCTCAAGGGGTTATTCAGCCTATCGTTGTGCGTCCTATTGCTCATAACAGCTACGAAATTATTGCTGGTGAGCGTCGCTGGCGTGCTGCACAAATTGCAAAGTTAGATATCGTTCCTTGTTTAATTAAAGAAGTGCCTGATGAAGCGGCTGTTGCTATTGCATTAATTGAAAATATTCAACGTGAAGATTTAAATGCAATGGAAGAAGCTGTCGCTCTTGAGCGTTTATTGAGCGAATTTGAACTTACACATCAACAAGTTGCTGATGCTGTAGGTAAATCACGTACCACTGTGACTAATTTATTGCGTTTAAATAATCTCAATGAAGATGTTAAGCGTTTGCTTGAACATGGCGACATTGAAATGGGCCATGCACGCTGTTTATTAGCGCTTGATGGTGAAGACCAATCTGCAACAGCACGTATTGTTGTAGCAAAAGCCCTAACGGTGCGTGAAACAGAAAAACTGGTACGTTCAGTATTAGAACCTAAGCCTGAAGTTGCGCCAAAAGAGAAAGATCCTGATGTTGTTCAGCTTGAACAACAACTTGCACAAAATTTAGGTGCAAAAGTAGAAATTAGTTATAACCAAAAAGGGAAAGGTAAATTGGTTATTTCTTATACTTCTTTAGACGAGCTTGATGGCATTTTAGAGAAAATTAATTAACGGTATATTAATTTTCGATATACATTTCATTAATATTACCTAATAGTCTAAAAATACCTTAAATTTTGCATAAAAATCACGGTTTAAAGCCTGTTTATGCACCTTCCAAAAGCCTATAAATAAACGGCTTTCAAGTTGCAAATCTGGCAAAAATAAGTATAATTTTGCCAGTTTTTTGTACCCTGTTCTATTGTGCATCGTCAAGGTTGATTATTTTTGTGGCAAATTCATTAGCAAAACCTTTACGAAGCAAAGCACTGAAGTTTATTTATTTACAGGGCGTAGTAGCACTTGCAAGTGCGTTAGTTGTTTGGCTTGGTTGGGGAGTTTTAGCGGGCAAATCTGCATTAATTGGTGGATTTGTGGCGTTGCTTCCCAATTTAGTATTTACCCTTTATGCGTTTCGTTTTGCAGGGGCCAGACAAGTACAGCAAGTTTACTCCTCGATAAAACGAGGGGCAGGATTAAAGTATTTATTAACCATTGTGCTGTTTGCACTGGTGTTTAAGTCGTCCGTGGTAATGTTATTACCATTTTTCTCGGCTTATGTACTGGTAATGATAGTAAGTTGGTTTGCACCGATTTTTTTTCATTAACTTTTGGGATAAAACATGGCTGAAGAAGTAACTCTATCGAGTCACATTCAGCACCACTTAACAAATGCTAAGATGTGTTCGACCGATGCCGGTCTTGCCTTCAATAAAGCATGTGCTGACAGTGGTTTCTGGACGTGGCATATCGATACCCTTGCTTGGTCTATCGGATTAGGGATCTTATTTTTATGGATCTTCCGAAGCGCAGCAAACAAAGCAACTACCGGTGTACCGGGTAAGTTTCAATGTTTCATTGAGATGATTGTGGAGTTTGTTGGTGACAACGTACGTGATACTTACCATGGTAAGAGCGCGTTAATTGCACCACTTGCACTGACCATCTTTGTTTGGGTTTTCTTAATGAACCTAATGGACTTAATTCCTGTTGACTTCTTACCTGCGTTTGCTGGCTTTGTTGGCGAATCAGCGTTTGGTATGGATTCGCACGATGTCTACATGAAGATAGTACCAACCACAGATATCAACCTAACTGCTGCATTAGCGCTAGGTGTATTCTTACTGATGATTGGTTACTCAGTAAAAATTAAAGGCATCAAAGGTTTCCTTGCTGAACTTACGCTTCACCCATTCAGCACGAAGAACAAAATCGGTATGTTGTTCTTAATCCCGTGTAACCTTTTGTTAGAAACAATCGCGTTAGTTGCTAAGCCGTTTTCACTAGCACTACGTTTATTCGGTAACCTGTATGCAGGTGAGCTTATCTTCATCCTAATCGGTGCAGTTGGCTTAATGCAGTTACCATTACACTTTATTTGGGCAGTTTTCCATATCTTAGTTATCGTTCTGCAAGCATTCGTATTTATGATGCTGACGATTGTTTACCTAAGTATGGCAAGCTCAGACAACCACTAATTTATACACTTTTTTAATTTAACTTTTAATTTACATTTTGGAGATAAAAATGGAACTAGTATTAGGTCTTAAATACATCGCTGTTGCTTTACTTATCGGTTTCGGTGCTATCGGTACTGCTATCGGTTTCGGTAACATGGGTGGTAAATTCCTAGAAGCGTGTGCACGTCAACCTGAGCTTGCGCCTTCACTACAAGTTAAAATGTTCATCCTAGCTGGTCTTATCGATGCGGTAGCAATGATCGGTGTAGGTATCGCAATGGTATTGTTGTTCGTACTTTAATTTTATTAATCGTTGAACAGCAAACTATTTAAGGAGGAGCGGTCGTGAACTTAACTGCCACTCTAATTGGTGAATTAATTGCGTTTACGGTTTTCGTACTTTTCTGTATGAAATTTGTATGGCCACCGCTAAACGGCGCAATTGAAGCTCGCCAGAAAAAAATCGAAGAAGGTTTAGCTGCTACAGACAGAGCTGAAAAAGACTTAGAGCTTGCTCAGCAGAAAGCAGCTGACCAGCTTAAAGAAGCGAAAGCGCAAGCAGCTGAAATTATTGAACAAGCTAAAAAGCGTGCGACGCAAATCGTTGACGAAGAGACATCTCGTGGTCAAGAAGAACGTCAAGCTATCATTGCTCAAGGTCACTCTGAAGTAGAAGCTGAGCGCAACCGTGCGAAAGAAGAACTACGCCTTCAAGTTGCTAAATTAGCAGTTGTTGGTGCAGAGAAAATCTTAGAGCGCGAGATCAATGAAGCAGCACATAGCGACATCGTTGAAAAACTTGTTGCTGAGCTATAGATAGGAGGGTATGAGCATGTCTGAATTGACTACCATCGCTCGCCCATACGCGAAAGCGGCTTTTGATTTAGCCGTTGAGAAAGGTACTGTTGAAAGTTGGAATGAAATGTTGTTCTTCGCTGGCGCATTAGCGAGCGATGCACAAGTTAAAGCCCTACTTTCAGGCATTCCTTCTGCAAACGAACAAGCAGATGTAATCATCAAGCTTGGCGCAGAGCAGATCAACGAACAAGGTCAAAATCTTATCAAGCTAATGGCCGAAAATGAGCGTTTAGCCGCTATTCCTGCTGTTGCTGCGTTATATGCTGAGTTTAAATCAGACTATGACAAAGAAATTGACGTTGACGTTGTTTCTGCAACTGAGCTTTCTGCACAGCAGCAAGCTACTCTTAGCGCAGCACTGGAAAAACGCTTCGCACGCAAAGTTAAGCTGAATTGTAGTGTTGATGCTAACACTATGGGCGGTATGGTGATTAAAGCTGGCGATACTGTGATTGATGGATCAGTACGCGGCAAGCTAAATCGTCTTGCAACCACACTACAATCGTAATTGGGAAGAAGAGCATGCAACTTAATTCCACTGAAATTTCAGAACTAATCAAGAAACGTATTGAGCAGTTCGAAGTTGTTAGTGAAGCACGTAACGAAGGTACTATCGTATCTGTTACTGACGGTATCATCCGCGTACACGGTCTAGCTGACTGTATGCAAGGAGAGATGATCGAGCTTCCTGGCAGCCGTTATGCTATCGCATTAAACCTTGAGCGCGACTCAGTAGGTGCAGTAGTAATGGGTCCATACGCAGACCTTAAAGAAGGCGTAAAAGTTAAAGCAACAGGTCGTATCCTTGAAGTACCAGTTGGCCGTAAACTACTTGGTCGTGTTGTAAACACACTAGGTGAGCCAATTGATGGTAAAGGTGCTATCGAAGCAGATGGTTTCGAGCCTGTAGAAAAGATTGCACCAGGTGTAATCGAGCGTCAATCAGTAGACGAGCCAGTACAAACTGGTTATAAGTCTATCGATGCGATGATCCCAGTAGGTCGTGGTCAGCGTGAGCTAGTAATCGGTGACCGTCAGACTGGTAAAACTGCTTTAGCAATCGATGCTATCATCAACCAAAAAGGCACAGGCGTTAAGTGTGTGTACGTTGCGGTTGGTCAAAAAGCATCTACTATCGCTAACGTAGTACGTAAGTTAGAAGAGCACGGTGCACTTGAAAACACAATCGTTGTTGTTGCATCTGCTTCAGAATCAGCTGCGCTACAATTCCTAGCGCCATTCGCTGGTTGTACTATGGGTGAATTCTTCCGTGACCGCGGTGAAGACGCACTAATCGTATATGATGATCTTTCTAAGCAAGCTGTTGCTTACCGTCAGATTTCACTACTTTTACGTCGTCCGCCAGGCCGTGAAGCATACCCAGGTGACGTTTTCTACCTTCACTCACGTCTTCTAGAGCGTGCATCACGTGTTAACGCTGATTACGTTGAGAAGTTCACTAACGGTGAAGTGAAAGGTAAAACTGGTTCACTAACTGCACTTCCAATCATTGAGACTCAAGGTGGTGACGTTTCTGCGTTCGTACCTACAAACGTAATCTCAATCACGGATGGTCAGATCTTCCTAGAAACTGACTTATTCAACTCAGGTATTCGTCCAGCAGTTAACGCTGGTATCTCGGTATCTCGTGTAGGTGGTGCAGCACAAACTAAGATCGTTAAGAAACTAGGTGGTGGTATCCGTCTAGCGCTAGCACAGTATCGTGAGCTAGCAGCGTTCTCACAGTTTGCGTCTGACCTTGACGATGCAACTCGTGCTCAACTAGAGCATGGTGAGCGTGTTACTGAGCTGATGAAGCAAAAGCAGTACGCGCCAATGTCTGTTGCTGAAATGTCTCTGTCACTATTCGCTGCTGAAAAAGGTTATCTAAAAGACATCGAAATTAACAAGATCCTTGATTTCGAAGCTGCGTTAATCTCTTTCGCTAACAGTGAATATTCAGCGCTTATGACTGAAATCAACGAAACTGGTAACTACAACGCCGAGATCGAAGCTCAACTTAAAGAGCTTTTAGAGAAGTGTAAATCTACACAAACTTGGTAAGTTATTAATGGTGACTTCGGTCACCACTGATTCGGAGATAAGTCATGGCCGGCGGAAAAGAGATAAAATCACAGATCGGGAGTATTAAAAATACTCAGAAGATCACCAGCGCAATGGAAATGGTTGCCGCTTCAAAAATGAAGAGAGCGCAAGAGCGCGTGGCAGCGAGTCGTCCTTACGCTGAAAATATACGCAAAGTGATCGGTCGTGTTGCTCAGGCTAACTTAGATTTCAAACATCCGTTCCTTGAAGAACGTGAAGCGAAGCGAGTTGGTTATATTATTGTTTCTACTGACCGCGGTCTGTGTGGCGGCTTAAACTCAAACGAGTTTAAGAAAGTTGCACTAGACGTAAAAGCGTGGAAAGAAAAAGGCGTAGATGTTGAATTTGCTGCATTAGGTAGCAAAGCAGCAGGCTTTTTCCAGCGCTTTGGCGGTGAGTTATTGGCAAGCAAAACAGGGCTTGGTGATGCACCTTCTGTACAAGACGTTATTGGTCCTGTAAAAGTAATGCTAGATGCATACTCAGAAGGCAAAATTGACCGTTTGTTTGTTGTTTACAATAACTTTGTAAACACCATGAAACAAGAGCCAGTGATCGATCAGTTATTACCTTTGCCTAAAGCTGAAAAAGAAGTTTCTAGCCACTCTTGGGATTACTTATATGAGCCAAACCCAGAGGCTATTTTAGAAACTCTTATCAAACGCTTTATTGAGTCTCAGGTATATCAAAGTGTTGTTGAAAACGCTGCATCTGAACAAGCTGCACGTATGGTTGCGATGAAAGCCGCAACAGACAACGCAGGTGACTTAATTAATGAGTTACAACTGGTATACAACAAAGCAAGACAAGCTGCAATCACACAGGAAATCAGTGAGATTGTTGCAGGTTCAGCAGCCGTTTAACGGTTAGGCAAAGTTAACGAGAGGAATAGACATGAGTTTAGGTAAGGTCGTCCAAATTATCGGCGCCGTTGTGGACATTGAGTTTCCACAAGACAACGTGCCAGCCGTATATGACGCGCTAAAAGTAACAAACGGCGAGCTAGCTGGCTTAACTTTAGAAGTTCAGCAGCAGCTTGGCGGTGGTGTGGTACGTGGTATCGCACTAGGTACTACAGACGGTTTACGTCGTGGTACAGAAGTAGAAGGTACTGGTGAGCCAATTAAGGTACCAGTAGGTACAGCGACACTTGGTCGTATCATGAACGTACTTGGTGACCCAATTGATGAAGCGGGTCCAATCGGTGAAGAAGAGCGTTACTCTATCCACCGCGAAGCACCAAGCTACGAAGATCAGAGCAGCTCAGTTGAACTTTTAGAGACTGGTATCAAGGTTATCGACCTTGTATGTCCATTCGCTAAGGGTGGTAAAGTTGGTCTGTTCGGTGGTGCGGGTGTAGGTAAAACTGTAAACATGATGGAACTTATCCGTAACATCGCAATCGAGCACAGCGGTTACTCAGTATTCGCAGGTGTTGGTGAGCGTACACGTGAGGGTAACGACTTCTACCATGAAATGAACGAATCAAACGTACTTGATAAAGTATCGCTTGTTTACGGTCAGATGAACGAGCCACCGGGTAACCGTTTACGTGTTGCTCTTACAGGTCTTACAATGGCAGAGAAGTTCCGTGACGAAGGTCGTGACGTACTTTTCTTCGTTGATAACATCTACCGTTACACACTAGCGGGTACAGAAGTATCAGCACTTCTAGGTCGTATGCCATCAGCGGTAGGTTACCAGCCTACACTAGCTGAAGAAATGGGTGTACTTCAGGAGCGTATCGCATCAACTAAGACTGGTTCAATCACGTCTATCCAAGCAGTATATGTACCTGCGGATGACTTAACTGACCCATCACCAGCAACGACGTTTGCTCACTTAGATGCGACAGTTGTACTATCTCGTGATATCGCAGCACTAGGTATCTACCCTGCTGTTGACCCACTAGATTCAACATCTCGTCAGCTTGACCCATTAGTAATTGGTCAAGAGCACTACGACACTGCACGTGGCGTTCAAACAGTTCTTCAGCGTTATAAAGAGCTAAAAGACATCATTGCAATCCTAGGTATGGACGAGCTATCTGATGAAGATAAGCAAGTTGTATCTCGTGCTCGTAAAATCCAGCGTTTCCTATCTCAGCCGTTCTTCGTAGCTGAGGTATTTACAGGTGCATCTGGTAAATACGTATCACTTAAAGACACTATCTCTGGCTTCAAAGGCATCTTAAACGGTGACTACGATGATATGCCAGAGCAGGCGTTCTACATGGTTGGTTCAATCGACGAAGCGATCGAAAAAGCCAAAGACATGTAATTAGGGGGCTGTTATGGCAATGACAATACATCTTGACGTAGTAAGCGCAGAAGACACTATCTTCTCTGGTCGCGTTGAATCGCTTCAAGTTACTGGTAGTGAAGGTGAACTAGGTATTTTACATGGTCACGCGCCACTGCTAACACCCCTAAAGCCAGGTATGGTTAACTTTGTTAAACAACATGGCGAAGAAGAGATGATTTACATTGCAGGCGGTACGTTAGAAGTACAACCTGGCACTGTAACTGTTCTAGCTGACGTTGCAACACGTGCAGAAGACTTAGATGAAGCAACTGCATTAGAAGCTAAACGCCAAGCTGAAGAGCACATGGCGAACGCATCAGCAGCAGACTTTGACTATGCTGAAGCGGCAATTGAGCTTTCTAAAGCGATTGCGCAAATCAAAGTACTTCAGTCACTTCGAAAGAAGTAACCAAACCTTACATGGTTTATTAAAAAACCCGCCATTCGGCGGGTTTTTTGTTTTTTAAAAAGCTAAACGAATAGCAATGGAACACTCAAAACCATTGATTGGTGCATGGAAACCCCAGAAAAGCGTCATCCACAAAATTCGCTATTGGTCTATAGCTAGGCCATATTCTAGCTGAAGGCGAACAGATATTTATGATAGCGTGTAACTGAGTTTAATCAGGTTTAAAAATCATCTTATCGTTTTGATATTGAATCGGTGACACATCTTGTTGCAAGTTTTGCTTTATTTTAGCAGTGTGCATTTTGTAAACTTGGTAAAACCACTGAGAACAAGGAATTACAGTGATAAGCGTAAGAGAGTTATGCTTTTCTCGAGCTGATGGCGACCAAGTACAAACTCTATTCGACAACTTTGGTTTTGCAGTTGCAGCCCAAGAGCAAGTTGCTTTATTGGGCGACAGTGGTTCTGGGAAAACCACCCTTTTGCATCTTCTCGCTGGGTTACTCAAGCCCGATAGTGGCCAAATAAATATTGATGGTGAGGTTATATCAGCGTATAACGATAAGCAACTTGCCCATTACCGTCGAAAAATAGGCCTTATATTTCAACATTACCAATTGCTTGATTGCCTAACTGTTAAGCAAAATATTTTATTTCAGCACCAGCTAAACTTTCCAAATCAAGATGCTAAAGAATTTAACCTTTTAAGTGAACAACTTGGTCTAAGTGGCAAGCTTCATAAATTACCGAGCCAATTGTCTGGCGGCGAACAACAACGGGTTGGAATAGCTAGAGCATTATTAAATCAACCTAAGCTTATTCTCGCTGATGAACCTACCGGAAATTTAGATCAGGCCCGTTCCAACCAAGTTGTTGAAATGCTAACAAGCTTATGTAAAGAAAGACAAATCAATTTAATTATGGTCACTCACTCGCAGCAGCTGACACAGTATTTTGATACGGTGAAAGTGCTTGCTAACGGGCAATTCAACGAGTAAATCCATGGCCGAAATTAAACTGATATTGACGACCCATATTGCCTATTTCAGACGTCACCCTTGGCTATTATTACTGTTTATTATCGGGCTAAGTTTAGGTAGTGCGCTACTCACAGCTATTGCCGGACTTAACCAAGAAGCTAAAAATCGCCACAATAAATCATCTGCACTCTTAGATTCCGCAGTCAGTCACATAGTTAAGCCGCCAGTAGGGCAAGATTATCTCGATGGCAAGCTATGGTTGAAGTTACGCGAAAGTGGCTTTATCAACGCACAACCTGTATTACAGGGGAGGCTGACTCTCGCATCAGGTAAAACCCTCTATGTTCAGGGCATAAATAGTTTGCTCTGGATGACTAAGCCGATTCCCGCATTATCTACACAGTCTCAGCAACCAACAAACCAAAACACAGGCTTATCATTTGATGCCATTATGATTGATAGCAATCGGGCAGAAAAATATCAGCTAAACGCTAACGATAAGACACTTACACTTCAAAAAAGCCCGCATAAGCCAAAATTTGTTTTAGTTGATGACATAGGCGTTTGGTCTCTGACCGATATTGCTTATGCTGATATGCTACTCAACGCACAAGGTAAGCTCAGTTTTATCGAATTCACGGGGCTAACAACAGAGCAAGTTTCGCAGGTTGAAGACATTTTGGGCCATGAAGCAAGATTAATTGCCTCACAAGAGCAAGACTTTGATGCGCTTTCTGAAGCTTTCTTTTTTAACCTTGCTGCACTGGCTCTGCTTGGTTATATTGTTGCTGCATTTTTAAGTTTTAATGCTATTAAGCTTTCAATAGCAGGACGAAAAAAGCTGCTCACCCAATTTAACCTTTTAGGTTGTTCAAAACAGGCCATCACTACGGCTGTTATCATTGAATTTACCCTTATGAGCTTTGTCACCGCGTTATTTGGCAGTCTTGTCGGTTATTTAATCGCCAATGCGCTGGTACTCGATATAAACCGCACTTTAATGGGGTTATATCAGTTAGATAAAGCACTTACTATCAGCTGGCAATGGCAAACTCTGGCGCTTGGATTTATCGTCAATTTATCGACATTGGCACTTATGGTTATCACTCAAAAGAAGACGTTGAAAAACCAAGGCAACACGCTTTTCTTCCTATCGCTGCTCGGTATCCTTGCCGCATTGAGTTATTTATATTTAAACGCTAACTCTGAATTTGAAGCACTATTATTGTGCTTCTTTATCTTAGCGTTGTTTGTGCTGCTAACACCAACCAGCTTACAAGGATTACTGAGTTTCAAAAACCCATTTAGGCAACCTCTTTGGCAATGGCTTTATGCCGACAGTAAATCTCAATTAACTGAATTACGCATTGCAATTGTGGCTATTTTAGTCGCCCTTGGCAGTGCAATAGGTATGCAAATTATGGTGAAGAGTTTCAGTAACACCTTAAATGCACACCTTGAGAAACAGCTCAGCGCAGACATGTATATTCATGTTGATAAATACCAACCAGAATTAAGAGCTCAGCTAAACAATGACCCTGATATTCAGCAGATTGGCATTTACATGGCATCAAACGGTTACATCGACAGTATGCCAGCAATGCTTGCCAGCTTTGGTAACAGCTCGGATGCTTTCTCACATATCAACTTAACAACAGGCAAGCCAGTCAGTGCTGCGCACTTTGCTGACAACGGCTGCATAGCCAATGAACAAGCACTTATAAAGCATGGCACTAAGCTTGGCGATCATGTGTTATTTAAACAAAACCAGCACAGCTTCTTATGTCGTATTTCAGCGTTTGCTTATGACTATGGCAACACTGCATTGGGCCTAATTACTCTTGAAGACAACATCACGCAAAGCCCATTACATTGGCAGGTGTATGGCTTATCACTGACCTTAAACGATCAAGTATTATCATCTCAAATTATTGAGAAGCTTATTAATGACTATGACATAGATAGCGTCGCTATTTCCGAAAATAAGCGCTTTAAAGAAATTGCGAACAAACTTTTTAACGACACCTTTAAGGTCACTAAAGTATTAAATGGTTTTATTCTCGCCATTGCGCTGATCAGTTTATGTATTAGCTTATTAAGCCTCAGTGCTCAGCACGCGAAACAACTCGCTGTTCTCAATAGCTTGGGTGTCGATCCAACTCATTTACATAAGCTAAAACTCATACAAACTTCAGCTTTAGTAGGCTTTACATGCCTGTTTGCCATTCCGCTAGGGTTAGCTTTGGGTTTAGCGCTGCTGAAATATGTTATGCCCGTAGCCTTTGGCTGGACCATACATTTCTATCTAGATATGCCAGCTCTGATCAGCACTTGTTTATTCTTACTTTTATCTGCTGTGATATGTGCCTATCTGCCAGTGAAAAAACTCACTGTCAGCTTACACCGTAAGGAACACTAATTGTGAAATCCGTTTATGTCTTGTTATTTACTTTGTTTATGCTATCGGGTTGTGAAAAAGCGCAACAGCCGCAAGAAAAACAGCTTTTACATACCATGCGCGGTGAGCCTGTAGATGCAAAACGTGGCTTGAAGTTTCCTGAAGATCATGGTGCACATTTAGCGCAAGGCATTGAGTGGTGGTATATCACAGCTACTCTGAAAGCAGACACCGGCGAAACTTTTGGTGCACAATGGACGCTATTTAGAACTCAAGTGCCGCTGCCATTCGAATCAACATGGTGGGATGATCAGCTCTACTTTGCGCATTTCGCAATGCAACATCAGCAAAAGCACGTGGCGTTTGAACGCTACGCCCGCGCTGGCCAAGCGCAAATCACGGCAATGCCATTTGCTGCTAGTTTAGATGATTGGTCACTAAAGAGTACACAGCAAAGCTTTTTGCCTCTACAAATGAAAGCCAAGCAAGGCAGCTATGCCATTGATATGTTGCTAACTAATAGCCCGCTGACACTACACGGCGATAATGGCTATAGCCAAAAAACACAAAGTGGCCATGCCTCTTACTATTTTAGTTACCCGTTTCTTGAAACTGTGGGCACTCTCACTTTTGAAGGTAAAGAATATAAAGTGACGGGCAATGCCTGGTACGATAGAGAATGGTCGGCCAGCTTAATCGATAAAAATCAAATGGGTTGGGATTGGTTTAGCCTAGTAAGTGACAGGGATGAGACACCAAAAACAGGCTTGATGCTATTTTGTATTCGTGATGCTTTGCAAAACTATGATTACTGCAGCGGCACGCATATCGATGAAAAAGGCCAAACAAAGCAAATTTATAAACAAGATATACAGTTAGAAAAGCTCGAACACATTAGCATTGATAACAAACGCTTCCCGAGTAAGTGGCGTGTTACTTTGCCGAATATCGAGCCAATTGTGATTGAAACCATCACCAAAGATTCAGTCAATAAGCTCTCAATTCAATATTGGGAAGGCCGAGTGGAAGCCATTGGCGGGTTTAAAGGAATTGGGTATGCTGAGTTATTTGGATATTAAAATAGCGCAATTTTTAACCTTAACACGGCTCAAACATTGATAAATAGCAAGACCATGAGTAGTTTGAATACCAATTACTATGCTAATTCTTGCTTTTAATATAAGTTGAAATGAATTTAAAAAGACAGTTAAAACAATATGAATAGGATGACTATGGTACTTAATTTTTCTGTTGTTGAGCAACGGATCATAGGCTGCTTACTTGAAAAACAACAAACAACCCCAGACCAATACCCTCTTTCGCTTAATAGCTTAACCAACGCCTGCAATCAAAAATCCAATCGTGAGCCGGTTTTAGATTTATCTGAATCAGAAGTACAAGATGGTTTAGATTCACTTGCTGCAAAACGCTTAGTGACAGTTGATGAAGGCTTATCTGGGCGCGTTAATAAATATGCGCACCGTTTTTGTAATACTGAATTTGGCTCAATAAAGTTAACCGATCAGCAAAAAGCGATTATCTGCTTAATGCTGGTGCGTGGTGCACAAACTCCGGGTGAACTAAGAACGCGTTCTAATCGATTAGCAGACTTTAGTAATGTGACTGAAGTGGAAAGCGCACTAAATGCCTTAGTAGAGCAAGAATATGTTGTGAAGTTAGAGCGAGAGCCAGGCAAGCGTGAATCGCGTTTTATGCATTTATTTGGCGATACGGATATTTCTGAACTCAAGGCGATGAATTCGAATGCGCAATCAACGGTTGTGGCTAGCCATCAAAGTGATGAAGTGGCACAATTACGATTAGAAGTTGCTGAATTACGCAGCGAACTTGCAGAAATTAAATCACATCTAGGTTTATAACACAGGAGAAAACCAGTGCGCGCTGAAATCATGGCTGAAATGAAGGTACTGCCTTCAATCGATCCTCAAGCAGAAATTACCCGTCGAGTGGCATTTATTAAAGGTAAGCTGGTGGAATCAGGTACGCGCAGCTTAGTGCTAGGTATCTCTGGCGGTGTTGATTCGTCAACGTGTGGTAAGCTTTGCCAGCTAGCCATTGATGAGTTAAATCAAGAACACGCTACTGATAAATACCAGTTTATCGCCATGCGTTTACCTTATGGGGTGCAAGCAGATGAAGATGAAGCGCAAGTTGCTGTTGATTTTATTCAGCCATCAAAGCGCGTGACTGTAAATATTAAGCCAGCAACTGATGGTATGCACTCAGAGGCGCTAGCAGCGCTTGAGGCTGCGGGTATTGAGCCACCAGCACAAAGTGCTATTGATTTTACCAAAGGCAATGTAAAGGCGCGTCAGCGCATGATAGCGCAATATGAGATTGCAGGCTTAACGCAAGGCTTAGTTGTTGGTACAGATCACAGTGCTGAAAATATTACAGGCTTCTATACCAAGTTTGGTGATGGTGCCTGTGATTTAGCACCACTATTTGGTCTTTCAAAACGCCAAGTTCGATTGCTCGCAAAAACCTTAGGTGCGCCAGAACTACTAGTAACTAAAACACCAACTGCTGACTTAGAATGTGACCGCCCTGGCCTTGCTGATGAAGATGCACTTGGTGTGAGCTACGATCAGATTGATGACTTCTTAGAAGGTAAAGAAGTATCGAGTGAAGTTGAAGAAAAGCTGATTGCGATTTATAAGCGCACAGAGCATAAGCGCCAGCCAATCCCAACAGTTTATGATTAATATTTACATAGTTATGGCATAAAAAACCGAGATTTATCCTCGGTTTTTTATTTTGTATGACTTTTATTTATTGCGAGTAATTCCCACAGCTAATTTCATTACCACTTCAACAGGCACTCGGTTCGTATTTTGGTCACTTGGTAGATATGATATTTTTGACATATCTGTTAGCTGCTGCTGCGTAATCCAATTATTTGGTGTAGTTGAAATCAGCTCTTTTGTAACTTCGTTGCCGTTTGAATCTATGATTAGCTTATATGTCATCATTCCAGGTTGTTCTGGTAACCAAGAAGGGCGTTCGCCGCGAAATTTTTTTGTTTTTTGCGGTTGAAATACCCAATATTCTTTCACTTCACTTTGCTCTACTTTTATAGGAGCTTGTGTAAAGTAAGGCTCGCTTGGTTCTTCTGTTGAATTACATGCACTAAGTAAAAAAAAGAGTGTTATAAATATAGTTTTCTTCATAAAAATCATATCCTTTGATATTTAAAATGAAGCGCTAGGTTACAATAAAAAAGCCGAACAATAAATGTTCAGCTTTTGGTTTGTACGTTTTAAAGCACAGGAATAAATATTAACTTAATGCCTTTTAAGCTTTTAATGCCTTTTCAATTAGCATATCAATATAAGCTTTTTGTGCTTTTGCTGCATCTGATGCAAACAACGATAGGCTTGCGCCTTGAATATCTTGTAGTTGTTTAAATGCTGCGGCTTTTGACATATTGTCGTGCTTAGATGGCTTTTTAACACCAGTTACAGCGATAAGGTTTGTCACATATTCTGTTTGCAGATTGTGGCTTACCGATGTTGCCGATTTAGCATCAACAAAAATGGCTGCAGTTAAATCGTTTAAGAAGCTATTTACATCGTACTCATTGCCGTATTTGGTACTATCAGAAATACGTGTCATTACATTTGGATGTAACAACTGAGCTAATACGTTCTTTTGCATACCTAACACCATAGCATGGTACTTAGGATCTTCGTTTTTACCGTAATGACTAAAGCCACGGCGTTGGTGCTGCATTTTATTCAGTAGCGGCTCCATTGCTGATAGTGCATCTGGTGCAAATACGAAGTTTGTTAGTACGTTCATAGCTTCTTTTTGCTTAGCAAGTGGAACTGGTGAGTAAGGTTGTGTATTGCTACCTACATTGTCGCGCTCTACATAAACACCACCAATGTAACGCGATACAACGCCCGCTTGAGCATGGTATTGACCAAATAGCATATTCGCTTTTACGAGTAGCTCTTGATACGAATCACCGTCTTTAAGCGCAGTTTGCTCAAGTTTGCCAAATGTTTGATTAACCAGTTCCATACGATCTTTCGCATAGGCAACCGCATTTGACGACATATCGCCAATCATCACACGTGGGTCGATGTGACGACCTGGTGCGCGCATATCGTCGGCATCATTACCGAATGCTAAACCATGTTCACTAGAGCGTTTTAAAATAGATTCTAAACGCGCCGCTTCCGCTGCTGCATCAGTTAAACCTTGAGAGTAACCATACTCAATTGCCCAATCATCGTAAGGGCCTGGCTTATCTTGGAAGTAGTCACCTTGCTCCATGCCCACTGGGGCAATATTCGCAGGTGTGTAGTCCATTACTGAACCAGTTAAAATACCTTGTGTTTTAGCTTTATCGTGAACTTCTTTTTCATCCCACAAGATAGACGCTTTCATATTGTGGTTTAAGCCAAGTGTGTGCCCTACTTCGTGAAGGATAAGCATCTTAAGGCCTTGATCAAGGATCTCTTTCTTCGCGATATCGGTAGTTGCAAGCGAATTAGCTAGCATCATACCCTGCTGTAATTCATGCCCTTGGCTGCAATGTAAGCCTTGTTGGCTTGCAATATCATGACTGTGAGCGATTGAAGAAGCCGCTTGACTGTATAGGCTATCCATCATCCAACGGTTTTTCATAAACACGTATTCAAGCATGATATCAGAGCCTAAAATTTGGCCTGTTAGAGGGTTTGCAAGTGATGGACCGTAACCACCAAATGGAGGACGTGGTGAAGATGTCCAACGTAATACGTTATAGTTAATGTCACCTGCATCCCACTCGGCATCATCTGGCTGTACTTTTACTTCAATGGCATTTTTGAAACCTGCTTTTTCAAACGCTAAGTTCCATGCGAGTACACCCTCTTTTACTGTTTCGCGCCACTCCACAGGTGTGGTATTTTCAATCCACCATGTAATTGGTTCAACTGGTTCTGAAATTGCGGCATTAGGGTCTTTTTTAACAAGGTTCCAACGATTAATGTAATCTTGATAAGGTGCCCAGTCGCTAGTTGTCATATCGTCAAACTGCTGACCAAAGTAACCAATACGCGAATCATCTTTACGTGGCTGGTAGTCATTTTGTGGCAGTTCAATAAATGAATGCTGAACTTTTACTGATACTGTACGCGGATCGGTTACTGATTGTGTGCCACGAACTGTAGGATTAGCATTATTAAATACATAATCTACAACGATATCTAAGTTATTGGTGTAATTGCGGTTACTAAGAATGCGTGATTTTTGGTCATCTAGTTTGCCTGGGTTAAAACGTTTACTGGCATTTTTGTCACCGGCGCGCTTCCAAGGAGATACTTTATGAAGCGCCTCGCTTTTAAAGAGTTTATCTACTTTAAGTGCAAACTTGCCCTCTTCTTCTTTTTCGATTTTTAAGCTTGCTAACACCGCTTCACTTATATTTGCATCGCTTGCTTTCGCAATTGCATTGTTTGGATCAAACTTATAGCGCGGCGTTTTACTAATAATATCAATACGATCAAAGTGGCGACGGAATTCAATTAACTTTGTTTCACGGTACGAACCACGTACATGTCCCGCATCAATTACACCATCAACAGTGTGCGCAAAGTAAACGTAAGGCTTATTTAAGTTTGCCTCACTGATCACCATCATGGTTTCACCGGTTTTTGTATCTTGATAAAGGTTAAAAAGACCTTCTGAAACTGTTTTTTTCTCAAGCATTTCAGCCAGAGTTTTATCTTTTTTATCGTCTTTCTTCTTATCATCTTTTGCTAGTGCTGCACTGCTTGCAAAGCTAAGTGCTACGGCAAGTGAAAGTAGCTTTAATTTCATTGTGTTTCCCTTGGAACTTGCAAAGTTAATCTTTGTTTTATCAAAAAATGAGTCTACCCAATGCAAAAACAGATTCAAAACGTAAAAAGTAACTTAATGTTAACGATGCATTATTTTGCTAAACTGCGGCCATTACTAATGCTATTCATTTTGGGTTTATAGCTAACTTCATGACAACTCTACGTTTAGACCGTACCGCAATTGCCCCAATTGCGACTAAAAAAGCAAAAATTCTTAGTTCACACAATGTGGAGCGCACCGATAATTATTATTGGATGCGCGATGATGATCGAAGTGCACCAGCTGTACTTGAACATCTCGCAGCTGAAAATGCGTATTGTGATGCGGTTCTTAAACCAACAGAAGAGTTGCAGCATCAGCTTTTTGCAGAGCTGAAAGGTCGTATTCAAAAAGACGACAGCACAGTACCGGTAAAGGATGGTGATTATTGGTATCACAGTGAAGTAACAGGTGATGATGAATATGCACGTCACTATCGCACCACCAGCTTTGCTGGCGACAATAAGTTGCTGTTATTAGATGTGAACGCACTTGCTAGCGAACATGAATTTTACGATCTAGGTGAAATTGGCATTAGCCCCAATGATGAGTTATTAGCTTACTCAGAAGACACCGAAAGTCGCCGCATTTACACCGTGCGCTTTAAGCACATTGCGTCCAATACCTTCTTAGATGATGTACTAGAAAATACCGAAGGCCAAGTGATTTGGGCTAATGATAATAAAACAGTATTTTATGTAAGGAAGGACTTACAAACTTTATTGGGCTACCAAGTATATCGCCATATTCTTGGAACCCCTCAAAGTGAGGACGTGTTGGTTTATGAAGAAGACGATCACAGCTTCTATATGGGGCTTGGTAAAAGCCGTGATGATAGTTTGTTGATGATTGATCTTGCCGCGACTGAAACTACCGATTGCTTAGTGCTTGATGCAAATAATCCAATGGGCGAATTTAAACGCTTAATTCCCCGTGAAGAAAATCATATTTATGATATTGATAAACTTGGCGATGAGTATGTTATTTACTCTAATTGGCAGGCAAAAAACTTCAGAGTTTTAACTGCAAATGCTCAAACCATTAGCCAAAAATCACAGTGGCAAGAGTTTGTTGCCCATCGTACCAATGTATTGATTGAGGGCATTGAGTTATTTAATCAGTTTAAAGTAGTGACAGAACGTGAACTAGGGCAAATTCGCTTTATTATTTATCCAAAAAATGGCGACAGTTTTGCGCTTGTGTTTGATGACCCATGCTTCTTTGCAGGAATTGGCGATAACCCTGAGCCAAATACCGATAAAGCGCGCATTTTTTATTCGAGCTTAACCACACCGAGTAGCTTATTTGAGTTTGATTTAAACACCGGTGAAAAGCGCGTTCTGAAACAGCAAAAAGTGTTAGGCGAATTTGATGCAACACATTATCAGGCTGAGCGCTTGATGATCACTAGCCGTGATGGGGTGGATATTCCAGTATCCTTGGTTTATCGCAAAGACTTATTTAAACAAGATGGCAGCAACCCGATTTATCAATATGGTTATGGTGCTTACGGTATTACGATCGATCCTAATTTTTCTGCGCATAACCTAAGCTTGCTCGACAGAGGGTTTGTTTATGCCATTGCCCATGTACGCGGCTCTGAAATGCTTGGTCGTGAATGGTACGAGCAAGGCAAAATGCAGCATAAGCAAAATAGCTTTAATGACTTTATTGATGTAACTAAGGCCTTAGTTGAAAAAGGGTATGGCGCAAAAGACAAAGTATTTGCATCGGGCGGCAGTGCTGGTGGCTTACTTATGGGTGCGGTGGTAAACCAAGCGCCAGAATTATACCTCGGCATTGATTGCACTGTTCCTTTCTTAGATGTACTAACAACCATGTTAGATGAAAGTATTCCACTTACTACCAATGAGTATGATGAGTGGGGTAACCCAAATGAGCGTGATGCTTATGATTGGATTAAAGCATATTCACCATACGATAATATTTGCGCACAAGACTACCCAAATATTTTAGTCACAACCGGATTTCATGATTCCCAAGTGCAGTATTGGGAACCAATGAAATGGGTAGCTAAGTTGCGTGAGTACAAAACTGATAATAACTTACTGTTATTTAAAACCGATATGGATAGTGGCCACGGTGGCGCATCTGGGCGCTTTAAAAGCTTAAAAGAACGTGCGTTAGTGTTGGCGTTCTTCTTGTCATTACTTGCAGAGAAATAACATGCAGCCCTACTCTAAAGCTTGTGAAAAAAACAAAGAACCGATTTTAGCTATTTTAAAATTGGCCTTTGCAGATGTAGCTCGCGTTTTAGAAATAGGCTCTGGCAGTGGACAGCATGCTGTTCACTTTGCCCCTGCACTACCGCACTTAATTTGGCAAACTAGTGATGTACCGGTTAATCATTCGGGTATGCAGTACTGGTTAGATGCGTTTCCTGCACCAAACCTGCTACCGCCCTTGTCGCTTGATATTTCAGAGTCTTGGCAAATTACTCAATACGAAGGCATGTTTACTGCCAATACCTTGCATATTGTTAACCCTCAACTGGTCGAAGCGTTTTTCGAAAAAGTGAAGCGCTTTTTAGCGCCAAATGGCACCCTCTGTATTTATGGGCCATTTAACTACAATGGCCAGTTCACATCAGACTCTAACGCTGAATTTGACCAATGGTTAAAAGTAAAAAACAGCACGCGTGGTATTCGTGATTTTGAATGGATTTGTCAGCTTGCAGCAGAAGCTGACCTTGAATTGATTACCGATCATGAAATGCCTGCGAATAACCGTTTATTGGAGTTTATTAAACGGAAGTAAGGCGTCACATTGCGCTTTATAGTCTGCTATTTGTTGCCACTCTTGTTTTAGGTAGTTTGCAATAGCAGGCCGAAACATCTTGTCGCGAATGTGGTGGCATGAATAGGTATATTCAGGTTCAAAGCCACGCAAAATCTTATGCTCACCTTGAGCACCCGCATTAAAGTTATCGAGATGATGCTCAATACAATACTCTATGCCTTGATAGTAGCAAAGTTCGAAATGCAGGCTATCAAATTCTTCTAAGGCACCCCAATAGCGGCCAAACAGTGACTTTTGCCCTTTTACAAATAAACTCGCCGCGACCATTTCTTGATCTTTAAACGCAGCGATTAGCACAAGGTTATCGCACATTTTATCGTGTAAACGCTTAAAAAGATTAAGATTTAAGTAACCATGATGGCCAGAACGTTTTAAGTAGGTAGCGCAATAAAACTGATAAAACTGAGTAATATTTTGTTCTGTAATTTGGTTATTCTGTAAAACGTCTATGCTGTCGATTTGCGACTTGGCTTTGTTACGCTCTTTTTTGATACTTTTTCGCTTTCTCGCGGTGAGCTTATCTAAATATTGCGAAAAGCTTTGATATTGTTGGTTATGCCAACTAAATTGCACCCCTCTTCGTGCATTCACCTGTTCGCACTCTAGCTGGAGTAATTCATCTTTTAGGCAAAAGTTTATATGCCATCCTGACCAAGCGTTTTCTTCGGCTAACGTATTTAAAAGTGATTTTATAAACGGATAAATTGCATTATCTGTTGTGTTTTTAAGCCCGATTCTGGTTTCAGGTACTGGTGTAAAGGGGACGGCGCATATCCATTTGGGGTAGTAATCTAATTGATACCTTTCATACGCTTCAGCCCACGCCCAATCAAACACATACTCACCATAGCTGTGACTTTTAACATAGCCCGGCAGTAGTGCAACCAGTTTGTCTTTTTGAAAAATAGCAATATGGTAAGGTTGCCACCCTGTGTGTGCACTCACGCTACCTGATAACTCTAAACTCGATAAAAAGTGGTAATTGGTAAAGCAACTTGTACTAAAACAATCGCGCCACTGTATCTCGCTAATTTCATTTATATTTGTATAAATTTTGTAGTGAAAATTAGACATGCTCTTAGGTTATTTTGGTATAGTTCAGTTGGGTTGTGTGGAATTGATATTAATACAAAAAGGGTAAAGGGTAATGACTTATTTTACGAAAGTGCTTGGCTTAGTGTTAGCTGGTTTTAGTTTCAGCGTTTCGGCAGATTGTTTATCCCAAAGTAACGATATCAATTTTATATTAGACGCAAAAACGCAAGGCCAATTTCGCTATTTACCGCAATCTCAGCAAGCCAAGGTAATTGATTTAAAAGGCTTAAGCTTTACTGATTATTTACGTGAAAGTGAGCAACATATCGCGTCTTTTAACCCGCGAGCAGCCACCCCTTGCCCGATTGATAACTATGTTATCAATCAACAAAATATTGCATCACCAACCATTTTAGACCTAGTAAAACCGTATCAATTAACACAACCAAATAGCCAAAAGGTGGTGGTGCTATTGCATGGTTTAACCGATTCACCTTATAGCTTTCATGATTTATCTGCGTTTTATCATCAACAAGGTTTTAATGTGCGCACAGTGTTATTACCTGGTCACGGCACAGCTGCTGAACACTTACGTTATGTTGATTACAAAGACTGGCAAGCGATTGCAGCGTTTGCTATTGAGCAATCACTTAATGATTTTGAGCAGGTTTATTTAGGCGGTTTTTCAACTGGTGCGGGCCTTATTTTAGATTATATGTTGACGCGCAAGTCACTCGATAAAAAACTTGCTGGTGTGATGCTGTTTGCGCCTGCAACAAAAGCGAAAAATTCAATGTCATGGCTTGCGCAGTACATTGACTATATTCCTTTTTTAAATTGGCTCGATAAAGACGCCGATGTTGATTTTGCCAAGTATGAGTCGTTTCCTATTAATGCAGGTGCCCAGGTGCATTTACTCATGAATGAAGTGTATCCATTTAAGACACAGCACAAAACGCACAGTGTGCCGATGTTTGTTGCTGTGCCTGAGCATGATATGACGATTGAAACTAGCGCAACTCTTGATTTGTTAGCACAGTGGCAGCAAAGAACGCCTTCACCTCTTACTTTAGTGTATTACGGTGAACGCGCTAATTTAAGTATGTTCAAGGGGGCTGATAAAGTAAAGCTAGTGACACCACAATGCCAAACAGAGTGTGACACGCAAATTCAAATGGCACACACAGCTATTCCAAATACTGCAGAGAATGTGCATTATGGTGAAAAGGCAGGCTATCGAAATTGTGGGCATTACCTAGATGATTTAGCAAAATACAATGAGTGTAAAGTGGTGGAGGATATTCATGAATCTGAAATTACATTCTCAGCGAAAGAGCAATATAACAGCTTTAAGCGTTTAACCTATAACCCGTATTACGCGCAGCTAACCGAAGAACTTGCTATATTTTTAAATAACTAAGCAAGTTGGGTATTAAGTTAACGCTTTTTATACCCTTTTTCGAGCCATAGATTAGACTTAAAGCTAACAGTCAAAAGCAAACGCTTGGTTTACTTTACGCAACTTTTTAAAGATAAAAATAATAAAAATGCAGCAAAACAACTCACATAGAACAGATTGGTGGCGCAACTTTATAGAAGTTGACGGTTTGCACAGTGCTGAATTAAAGCGCCGAGTCTTCTCATTTTTAGCAATGTCAGGCATTGCCTTGGTGGTGTTTTCAGGTTTATTACTTGTAAACTTTCAAACTTATCCTTGGCTGTTAAGCATAACCTTACTGGGTGCATTAATTGCCGTTTTTATTAACGTAGTGATTTATTTTAGTACCCGCCAACTTAAGTATTGCAGTATTGGCATTGCACTTACGGTGTTGCTGTTAAGTATTTTATTGGTTTATACCGGAGGCAAAGAAAACACCGCACTTTATTGGCTTATGTTTTACCCTGTGGTGGTCTTTACTATGCTGGGAGTGCGCTCTGGGCTCTTATTAACGGCGCTTGCTGTAAGTACTATTGTTTTTCAATTATATGGTCCTGATTTCGGCCAAGCAAATTATGGTCAAACTGAAAAAACCCGCTTTCTCTCTGGCTTTTCGTTAGTGGTATTATTTGCCTTTATTAGTGAGTACTTTCGTGACAAAAGCCACCAAGCGATTACTAGTATTACCTACAACCAGAAACAAAAAGCCAACACCGATGCACTTACTGGTTTACCAAACCGCCGCTTTATTGATGCTATATTTCTAACAAAAATGGAAAGAGCGACATCCGAATTTTTACCCATGGCAGTTATTATGTGTGATATTGATCGCTTCAAAGCGGTGAATGACAACTATGGCCATGATATAGGTGATAAAGCGTTGATGCATATTGCTAAGTTGATGCAAAATCAGCTGCGTTACTCGGATGTGGTGGCGCGTTATGGCGGCGAGGAATTCATTATTTGTTTGCCGCATGCATCAATGCGTCAAGCGGTACAAATAGCCGAAAAACTAAGAAAGAATATTGAAGTCCACCCGGTTAATCTGGATAACGGCGAAGAACTTTCACTTACAGCGAGTTTTGGTGTGGCAGAAGTACATTCAGTAGTCGCGTTTTATAATGCGGTAAAACAAGCCGATGAGGCGTTATACAGTGCAAAACGCAATGGACGAAACCGCGTTGCGACACTATAAAAAAGCGAGCTAATAGCTCGCTTTTTTAATGAACAATATCTACTTGATAAACCGCAAGGTGCTCTTCAATAAAGCGTTCTGTTTCTGCGGGCATAAAGGCTTTAGAAAGATAAGTTTGTTGGCCTTTGTAATTAACAAATATCATGCCTTTTGGCGTGTGAATGATTTGTTTTATCTGATCCCATTCAAGCAGCGATTCTGTATACGGGTTTTTACTTTCAATGCCATCATCATTCATGGTGATGGTAACGGTTGAATTAGACGCCCTGCTCCACATTTGGCGCGCCAACCACCATGGGCGGCGGTAGTAAAAACTAATAAACTCTAAAACACCTAAACCAACCATAATATAAGGTGCTACGCCACCCATATCAGTAAAGATTATTAATCCCATGCCAATACCGATAAAACTACCAGCAAACCCGTATTTAGGTGATTGATGTGGGCTGTGTGGTAGCGATTCATCAAAACATTCTTCAAGATAATTTTTGTCGAGTGTGAATTGGTAACTAATGGTCATTGGTATTTAACTTTTACTCATAAATAAAGCGAGAGATAACATCAACGGAGTTAAGTTTGCCGCTGCGGCAACTAAGCCCATGGCGGGCAAATGCTGCGCAATATTATCGCCTAAACGGTACAAGTATACCAAGGAAATCAAGCAAAGTCCGAGCGGCAGCAATGTAATCAATGCAAGTGTAGGCAATAAATTACTAGCAACGAAATAGAGTAAACAACCGATAGCAACGAATAAAGAAAATGCAAACACCTGTCTGGCAAATGTAACCCCATAATGAATCGCAAGGTGGTTTCTACCAACGTTTTTATCTTCTGAAATATCGGGAAACTGATTCATTAGTAATAAATTGTTGGTAATTAAAAATGGCACTAAGGTGATAGCCAACAAAGAAAAATGCAACTCACCAGTTTGCGCCACAAATACCCCTACTGGCATTAAAACAGCAAAACCAAGGCCAGGCGCAATAAAGCAGAGCCATGGGTGCTTATTTAAGAAACTGGTATACGTGATAACAATAAGCAAACCTAAAACACCTATCGGAATAAGCGACACACCGACAGTTACAATAAAAAATGCGCCAATTGCTAATACTATTGAAATGGCAACAATCGCTAGTTTCTTAACATAGGTGGCTAAATGTGGATGCTGTTTTAATAACCCACTGCCGCCACTAAAAGGCGTGCGATTAGTGTTTAAGTCTAAGCCACTTTGAAAATCTTGATACTCATTGATGGTGTTAACTGCAATTGCAGCAAATGTTGCACCTAAAATTGACAGTGCCGCAAACAGAAAATTAATGTGAAATCCAAGATAATTACAATAGGCTAAGCCAACAAGGCAAGATAAAGGTGCTAAGGTGAGAAATGGCGGCCTTATCGCTGGTAGCGCAGCAATGTAGTTGTTCATAAGACACTTCCTAATGTCGTTTATACACTTCCTTAAGTGCTAAAGGCATTGAACTTCATAATTCAGAAGGCTTTTTTCTACTCTAGCTTATTGAATTAATAAGAACAATGCATTTAATTTAACTAATTTTGTTCTAGCGCTAGGGTTCTTAATTTATTATTCGCTCAAGCGATTGTCGTGTAATAAACTGCTGAGTGAAATAACGCATCAGCCCAGCTGTAATTAATACCGCAATACAAATCAAATAAATACTAAGTTGTTCGCTAACGTAATGCACTAAGCCAAAAATAGCTATTTCAAAGCCACAAATTATTGTGAACAGTAAAATGTTTTTCGCATTAATACAGCCATTAAAGAAAACCAGTAACAATGGTGCAAAGGCTAAAAATGTTGCTGTTGCAAAGAGCGTTAAAAACGCTATTTTGATTGCGCCATCAAAATCTTGTTTAAAGAGTGTTATTGCAAAAATTGTCGCGAAAATCAGTAAAGTGTTTCTTATTACCACTTTATCGAAACTATAAATAATGCCTTTAATCATGCTTTGCTTATCAGCAAAACAGTGTGCAATTGATTTTAGTTGGTGCTTGAGCTGCGAAAATTCCTGATAGACCGGAAACTGACAACCTACAACCAAGGATAACAATAAAAAACTCACTAATATTTCGTTATCGCTAGTTGCTAATAAAAAGGCAAAAATTGCAGCAAAGTAGCCGCCCATATAGCCCATTTTTGTTTGTGGGTAACACACTGCCCAAGCGATATCTTTGTTGAATGATTTTTTAAATTTAGCGGCAAAGGCTGCTAGCTTACCATTCCACCAAATCACGGACTGGCGATCTGTTAGCATCAAAGACTTACTGTTCACAGAAGCACGTTTTGATGTATTGAACTCAGCGTAGGTGGTATAGCAGCAAGTTGCGATAATGATTAATGTCGCAATTTCATGAATCGTTTGAAACATCATGGCTATCAATAATCCTGAACAAAATAAATTGCGCAGAATATTGTTTTTTAATGAAGATGAGCCATTCACAAATAATCCAATAATTGCAAAACTGATAGGTAATAAAAGGTAGTGCAAGGCTATTTCGCTGTTAAGTGTAATAAACAAACTCATAAACAGCGCACCAAGCACAGTTAATACTAAACCCGTTTTTATAATCGAATGGCGGTACAGCTCACTTGTCACCCAAAGATAGTGTGCTTTCAGTTTTTGTAAGCCTATACCCAGCATAAAACCAAAAAATAATGACGGTAAACAGGTCATCAATAAATAGGTTTTGATGTAACGAAAGTTCAAAGGATCAAGGTTTTTTTGTTGCCATAACACACTAAACACAACGGATAGAATCAGTAAAAAAGGCAAAGTAATTGTGCCACTACGCATTAAAATCAATGCATTTGATTTAAACAAATTCATTAGCCACCTCTAAATACCAATCTTCAAGGTTCATCGGTTGAATGGTGGCGTCTAATCCATAAAAAGCGCACCACTCTTCAATGGGTTTTTTCAGTGGTGCAATAATGCTGGTAGTTGTGGTTTCGCCAAATTGTTGAATCTTGCTGATGCTGGCATCTTTTTCTAAAAGGTTGGTTTTACTGCTATTGGCAAAACTAAGCTTAGCGATACTTGCTTTTAACTCGTCTAGCTCGTAGTAATGACGGATCACACCAAATTGCAGTACAGCGACACGATTTGCAACACGCTCTAAATCCGACACTATATGAGTTGAGAAAATCACTGTGGTGCCATGCTCGCAGCAGAGATCTATCACTTCTTTTAAAAAGGCGCGGCGCATATTAGGGTCTAAGTGTGCAACAGGTTCGTCTAAAATAAGCAGCTCTGGCCGTACTGATAATGCTTGAACAACATCGAGCATTTGCTTTTGGCCGCCAGAGAGCTTACTGATCACTTGGTCATCACTTATCCGCCAGCGTTTTAGTAGGGTTTCGCAATAGGCTTTATCCCAACTTGGAAAAAATTGGCAAATATAATCAAGGTATTGCGACACCTTCATCCAATCAAATGCTGAACTGGTTTGCGCAACATAACCTATTTTTTGTTTTTGGCTTTGTGGTAACTCATGCCATGAGTAGCCCCACAATTTTATTTCGCCTAACTCTAATTCGCGCAAACCCATAATAGACTCTAGCAGAGTACTTTTACCGGCGGCATTTTTACCTAATAAACCTACAATATCGCCTTCGTTTACTTGCCAATTCAGTTTATCGAGTACACGGTGGCTGTTATAAGATTTTATGGCTTTTTCTATAGTGATTATGGGCTGTGTCATGGTTACGTCCTGTTGCTAAGAGCCGAAAGCGCATCTTGAATTAGTGTTATTATTGCGTCGTCAGAAAGCTGATTTTGCTTTGCCAATTGAATAAACTCGTCGCGTTTAGCAAGTAGCGACTCACTGTAATTACTAATATTGTGTTGCTCTGCCACCAGCATGCCTATGCCTTTTCGCCTTTCTAAAACACCTTGTTGCTCCAGCTGCGAAAATGCTTTTGAAATGGTCATAGGGTTTACTTGTAAGCATGAGGCCATCACTCGCACCGATGGCAATTGTTGCCCCGGCAATAATAAACCCGCACGAATGCCCTGCTTGGTTTGCTCCATCACTTGGCGATAAAGCGCACTCGCTGCCTGCGTGTTTATAGTGTAAATTGCATGAATTAATTCTATGCTCATAGTGTATTAGTAATTTAAAGGTGTATTAATACACTAATACAGTTTAAAAATAAGTCAATATTTAATATGAAATTGATAGAAACTCTTAGCTATCCCGTTGTGATTCATTATTGCGGCGATGATGAATTGGAATATGTTGAAAGCATGCAACAACTCCAGAGCCTATTGGGAAGTTTTGTTTGTGATGATGCACTGATTGATAGCCAAGGTTTTCGCTACCTCTGCTTGCATAATGGCGAGTTTAGTAAACCGGATGCATTTGAATTAGCTGAGTTTGAATTGGTGCTGCAAAAACACGCCTTTGCATTAGCTAATTGTTGTATTACTAAAATGCGTTTTACCAGCTTTGTTGAAGGAATCGCATTTGTAAAAGCAAGCCTCGGTTAAAGCGCTTGTTTTGGCTCTGGCGATAAACGCTTAATATCACCCTCTATTGCTTCCATGCGGGCAATTGTTAATTGCTCATATGGGTCAATATCAAAATGCCAAATTAAATTACCCTGCTTCACTAATTTAATATCGCTTGGGTTTGCCAAATCAAGGCGCCAAATTTTATCTTGTTTTGACCAAGAAGACTGCCAATACAGTGCATTGTTTTTGATGCGAATATTATGCAGCAAATTGGTTTGCTCATTACTTAGTTCAGCAAGTTTTTCACCCTCAAGTGATAAATCTGTTTTGCTGAAAAGTTGATGCTCTTGCAATATTAGCCAACGGTTGTTGTGGCTATCGTAATAGGCAAATTGGGCATTTAACTCGATGTTTTCTAGCATACGGCCTTGTAAGTCATACAGTTGCACTTGTGAGCCGTCAAAGGCATACACGGTTTGCATATCATACCAGCCGGTATTTTTTATCGTGCTATTAAGCTCAGTGGTAAACTGCAAAATTTGGCTCTTACGATCATATAACGCCAAATCCATATCACGATTTGATAACAGCATGCTTAAATCAGGACGCCACTCCAAAAACTTAACGTATTCATAGCCTTTGTGATTTGATAAGCGAGTTACTTTGTTGTCGGCATGTAAATACACTTCACACACGCCACTGCGGCGTGACATAAACGCGGTTTCGCCCAGGCTGTTACTCACAGGTAAGTAATCAATGCTTGAGGTTGAGAAAATCGGTAAATTGTCTTTATCGCGAATATTAACCTGCCAACTCTCAATCGCAGTGTAAATATCGCCATATTTATCGATAGATGCACTAGTAAATAGGCCTTGAGCGGTGTTGTAAATAGGGTAACTTTGGCCATCGCGATGGGTCGCAATTAAATTATGACGTTGGCTTTCATCGTTACTAATAATTGCGCCATTTTTTGGGTTGTACGCAACAAGCCAAACTGGAAATGACCAGCTTAGGGCTTCTTTGCCATTAAGCGATACTAGCTTGCTGGTGTGATCAATGTAATTAAATAAGAAGTAAACACGGTTATCCCAAGCTGAAATTGCGCCTTTATATTCAGCTTGCGCAGGTCGCTCAAGCGGCATAGGGATCAGCTCTTCGGTGCCAATGCGGTATAAATAGGGCACTAACGTACCTTGCTGTAACACGCTTAAAATCAACTCGTCATTAGATTTCCATACGGGAGGCTTTGCGGATTCACAAGCGATACCTTGGGCTGTATGGCTAGTTGCACCTTGTGGTGAAATAATTGAAAGCTCGCATCTATCTTCAATAAAATGCCAATAGGCCAATAATTTGCCTTGATGCTGCCAAGCTGGAAAACCGACGCGGTGGGCAAAACTGCGATTAAATAGCATAGCGCCTTGTTTATCTGTGATGGTGAGGGTTTTGATGTCTTTAATGTAAGCCATTAAATCGTGTTCACGATGCACATTTACATCAAACTCCAAGCCAAGCTCATAACTCACATCATGTAATTGATAGTGGGGGATTTCGAACTCGGTTTCTTTGCTGTTTAAAAAAGCCCATACGCTAAAGCAAACAATTAATATAGGTAAAGTCGCGACAAGAGGATGAATTTTACGACTTCGCGGCAGGGTTTTAACAGCAGGGGTAGCGTTAGAAATTAACTCAACCTCTGCAATAAAACAGTAGCCTTTTTTGGGCACGGTTTTAATAAACTTAGGATTGCGCGAACTGTCGTTGAGTAATTTACGTAGTTTTGTTAACAGCTGATAAAGGCTGTTTTGTTCAACAATGGTATTCGGCCATAAAGCACTTTGAATCTGCTCTTTTGAAATTACTTGCTGTGCATTATTAATCAACATAGCAAGCAATTGTGATACTTGTGGTTCAAGTTTTTCTATCTGATCTGTTTGCCATAGACATAGCTCATCTTTAGCTACATTGAATTCAAACTCTGCAAATCTAAATGTACCTTGTTGTGGCTTTTGAGCGTTTTCCATAGCGGTTGAACATGCCTTTTGTTGATTTAACAACAAAAATACGGTTTTGCAGATTAAAGTCAATAAATATAAGACTTCTAGCAGCTTTATTAAGAAAAAATTCAGCTTTTTTATCACCTTTTTCTGCTCATATGTAATGCAAATCAACCGCAAATGAGCTGATATGAAAACACCGTTAATTTACTCTTTTACGCTTGTAAGTTTTGCAACAATGGCTGAGCAATCAGCGATTATATTAGATGGCAAACTTTCAGAGCCAGCTTGGCAAAAAGCCATGCAATACAGCACCTTTTATCAAGTTGTGCCTGCCACCTTATCTGTACACAAAAATAAAGTGGAAGGGCGTGTTTATAGCGATGAAAAAGGCATGTACATCGGCATGATCAACTATCAACCGGCAAATCAAAGGCAAAAGCAATACAACCTACAAGATGGCTTTATGCAAGCTGACTTTAACCGCTTTGTGGTTGATTACTCTGGCGATGGCAGTGGTGCGTATTTATTTGCTGTAACCTTGGGCGGTGGTATTCAAGATGCGGTACTCACGCCACAATTAGCAACCGACTATGATTGGGATGGGGCATGGCAATCTGCGTTTTATGAAAGCGAAGATTTTTGGTCAATTGAAACCTTTATTCCATGGCACGCTGTATCGTTTCGTCATAAGCAAGATGAAAATGGTTATTCACAAGTAGGCGTGTCGCTACAGCTGTATGATTTAGCTAAAAACTATATTTATGGTTCGCAGAAGCAAACCACAGGTAACAGCGACTTCTATATTGAAATGCCTAAGGTGCAGGTAAAAATTCCGCAAAGCCAACAGAGGGCGTTTGTACCTTATGCAAGCTACTCAAATAATTTTGCGGCGAATGATGGTGAAGCAAATTTAGGCTTTGATTTCGTGTACAAGCCGAATCACCACCAAAAATTAAGTGTGGCAGTGAACCCTGATTTTGGTCAGGTCGACAGTGATGAAGTGGTGCTTAACTATTCGGCTGTTGAAACCCTGCGCACTGATAAGCGTCCATTCTTTACCCAAGATATTAGTGTATTCAGTATTCCGTCTGAGCGTAATACCAAATTAATTCATACGCGTCGTATTGGTGCGGGCAGTGATGATCAAAGTAAACTTATTACACCAATTGATGTGGCTGCACGGTTTGTGCATCAAGGTGAAAACTTGCAGCTGGCAGGTTTTGCAGTAGCGGAAGATAATTTAGCCTCAAACGCGGGCAAAGATTTTTATGCAGGGCGTATTAATTACACCGAACAAACAGCGCAGCAAAACTGGCAAACTGGTGTGTTGGCAACTAAAACCAAGCGCCCATGGTTAGATAGGGATGCCTTCAGTTATGCTTGGGATAGTCAGTATCAAAGTGATACTTGGTCAGGGCAAATAGCATTGATGTACACCGATGTAACTGAAGAAAACAACAGCGAGCAGGGCAGTGGCGTATCGTTCAATGCCAAGTATGAGTTTTCAATTAATACTTCGCTTTCAGCAAACTATTTTAGGCTAGATGAGCGCTTTGATAATAACGATTTAGGTTACAGTGAACGCAATAATTGGCGCGCCAGTGAGATTAAAATAAGTCATGCAATTAATACTAAAAATGATTGGTTTAATCGCGTTTTACAGCAAGCGAGTTTTAACTATCACACTGATGATAACGGCCTAAAACTAACTAATAACCCGCATTATTTAGTGAATTTAAACTTAGAAAATGGCGGCCAATTTGAAACCGTTATTAATTATTACGCTGGTGCATGGCACGACAACTTAGGTTATGGCACGGATGCGGTCTATCTTGATGATAATTGGACAACGCGTTTTATGTATATTAGCCCGTATACAGGCATGTTTAGTTGGGCGGCAAGTTATCAAAACGATCAAGAAGGGTTACATGGTCGTGCTGATCAGTACGCGATTGATTTAACCTTAATGCCGCATTCAAATTGGCGTGTTGTATTTAATAATTATTTTCGTACCGGTGATGGTTGGTTGGTTGCTAATCAGCAAAATATGATCACTGAATATGACAGAGACTATTACGCCAATTACATCAAAATCTCTGGTTTGATAATGAATAACTTAGAGTTTAGCTCGACTTTCCAGTGGGCGAGCTTAAAAGCGAAAAGTAAGGATGTTTACCGCGTTTTTGAAGGGGATTTAATTTCGCAAAATAGTGATACTAGTTTTGATGATTCGCGCTTTAATTTGCAACTAAAACTGCGCTACAAAATGGGGGCGTATTCTGATATGTTTTTGGTTTATGGCCGAGGCGGTAACGAATTTATTGAACGCGATTTAACGCAAAACCGCTTTGCAACCTTAGAAAACAGTTGGCAACAGCCTGACCAGGAATTTGTAACCTTTAAAGTACGCTATCTGTTTTAACTTGTACCTTTAGTTAACACCAAAGCAAAAATCTAACTGCCCTAGGTTTTTGCTTTTTTCTTGCCTTTGACAAGCTTTATCCAAAACGCCAGTTCAAACAACACACCTAATATAATTACCAAAAAAGTACCGCTTTGAAATGAAACTGTATAAAAGAAAATGGCAGTGATAAGTAGTGCCGCTAAAATTAGGTAGTGAGTAACAGTTGAAAACATATCGATTCCTTAAGCGTTGGCTTTAAATAGCAATTGATTTTGGCCAGCCGACTTTAAATAAAAGCGAATTTCTTGGCCTAATCGTGTTGTTACCTGACAAATAATAAAATCCCCTAGTTTTTCAAGTTTAGCCAAATAGTTAGTACGATTTTTAAATGACTGCTTAATTAAGATTTGCTTTTGTCCGTTGATATAAAGCTTTGCATCCTGCTGATCATTCTTTGTTAAGCGTATTTGCTGTCCAGCTAACACTAGCTTGTATGTTTTTAGCATAATGCCCCCTTAATTCAATAAGCTTAGATTAAGAGATTAATAGCTGTAAAAAAGATTAAAAGTGCTTAAAGGCGATATTCGGTGATAACTGGAATTAATTGTTGAGTTGAGACCACATATTTATTTTATTTAGTAACTCTTTTTCCACCAAAGGTTTAGATAAAAAGTCATCCATACCAGCAGCTAAGCACTTTTCCTTAGTTTCGTTTTGATTACTGGCTGTTAGCGCGACGATTGGCGTTTTGATACCCAATTGACGGATTTGTTTGGTAGCGTCAAAACCGTCAAGCTCAGGCATTAAGCAATCCATCAAAATAATATCAAATGTACTTTCTTGTGCTTTGGTAACGGCTTCCACACCATTGTTGGCTGTTGTTACGGTGTGGCCTGCGAGCATTGCTTTAGCAATTTGTTGATTTAATGGTACATCATCAACAAGTAGAATCTTCGCACTTTTTACCTTAGCTATATCGTTCACAGCTTCAGTGTTTAGCGTTGGTTTTTCTGTTTCCTCGCAAGGTAACTTCACCACAAAGCGTGAACCTTCGCCTAATTTACTGACGACACTTATGGTGCCTCCCATTTGAGTTATTAGAGCGTGACAAATAGCTAATCCTAAACCCGTACCACCGTATTTTCGTGTTGTACTGGCATCTGCTTGCACAAATTTAGTGAACAAAGAGTCTATTTGTGATTCGCTTAAACCAATGCCTGTATCGACAATGGTGATAGTAAGAATATGCTTAGCTGGCGCTGTATTTTTTAAATTGACCGATATCGATATGGTGCCTTGTTCGGTAAATTTAACCGCATTGCTTATAAGATTAATTAGTACTTGTTTAATTCGGATATCATCAAGCGCAATGTAAATTGTATCCTCAGTGTAATTAGCAATGATATTTAAGTCTTTTTCAATCACGGTGGCGTTAAACATATCTACAACGCTTTTAAGCATCTGATTAATTTCACACGGCACAGGGTGAAGCAATAATTTACCAGCTTCAATTTTTGAAATATCTAAAATGTCATTGATGGTAGCTAATAATTGTTGTCCTGAGCTGGTGATCACATCGAGGTGTTGCTGTTGCTCTTCTGTCATAGGTGTTTTGCTTAACAAGGTTGCAGTGCCTAAAACGCCATTTAGTGGTGTGCGAATTTCGTGACTCATAACGGCAAGAAAATCAGCTTTGGCTTGCACCGCTTGTTGGCTTTTTACCGTTTGTTTTTTTAAGGCAGATTGCTTTTTTAACAAATTTTCTATCAAGGCATTATAAGCATTAACGAGTTCGCCAATTTCGTCACTGCGCTTTAAATCCACTTTTTTGGGTTTATGAGATTTGATACCTGCGCGGATCGTATTGAGTAGTTGATAAAGCGGCACAATCGCTTGAGAACGAATAACGTAAATGCTTAGCGCCATGGTAATTGAAAAGCCAAATAATGCCGCGAAGAAAATATATTGATTCGATAAAGAAATATAATCACCAAGCTGTTTTTTATTGATTACTAAAATAGCGGCCATATCTTCAACCGCACGACGATCTTCAGAGACAGCTTCGAAACTCGATAAATAGATAAGTTGTTGATCAAAATAGTAGAGGTCTATTGATTTTTTGAAGTTGAGGTTCTTAAATAAGTGACTGAATTTAAAATGTGACGAAATGAGCGATTCGCCAACGAGTTCTCCGTGGTTGCTCGCTATAATAACACCTGAGCTGGCGCGGGCAATTAACACGTGATCAACTACATCATTAGCACCTATGGCACTGGTTATACGCTTAAAGTTTGCTAAACTTATGCGGTTGCCAGTAGCAACTACCAGACTTTCCGCTATCAGCTCGGCTTCATGCTTCATCATCACTTTAGAGAGTTGGATTGCATTTTGCCGATTAAAAATAACTAACCCAGTTAAAACAACAATATAAACTATGCCGAGAAACAAAGTAATTCGATTGCCCAGCTTTAACCCTTCAGTCACTTAATAGTACCTATTTTTAAATAGCGCGAGAGCGTATCGCAATTAAACTCGATGCTATTTGTTAAATTAAGTACCGAACAAACTTGTTGCATATTTTGTTCAAGACCCTGTTTGGTAAGTAATGCTTTTTGCTCAACAGCAGGTAAAATTGTTAAATCATTGAGTGCAGCTGCAAATTCATCCGGGCTTATACCTTCGCGTTTTGCCATTATATTATGTGATTCAATCGGGTGTTTTTGAGCATAGTCTAGTGCTGCTTGCCAAGCAGAATGAAAACGGTGAATCCATGAAGGATCTTGCTCCAACAACTCAGTAGAGACCGTAACCACGTCTAAAATCGTTTTTGGAATACTGCTGGAGTTAAATACCATGTCTAAATTATGCTCTTTTTGCAAAAAAAAGGCATAAGGTGGATAAGTAACATAGGCATCGATAAGATCTTTTTTGAAAGCATCTGATGCATCAATTTGCTCTATATTAAACATATCTATGTCTTGTAAGGTCAAATTATGTTTTGCTAGTGCTTGATATAAAAAGAAAGTACCTAATGAGCCCAGTTCGACACCAACGCGTTTATTTACAATCTGACTAAAGTCGGAAATATTTGGTTTAGCTAAAATTATATCCCCACCATTTGAATAATCAGCTACCAGTACAATGGTTATTTGCTTTTGATATTTGGCTGCGAGAGAGACAGCTTCAATCATAGTGCTGGTCATGGCGTTAACCTTACCCTGTCGGAATAAGCGTTTTACTTCAGCAAGGGAAGGCGCTTCAATAAGATCTACATTCAATCCTGCTTTTTTAAACAGTTCTTTCTCTTTTGCTAGGTATAGAAACTCATAACCAGGCCAAGGGTTTATTGCGAGTTTGATTGTAGGATTTTGCGGTTTTGAGCAAGCAGTTAAAAGCAAGCACAATAAGCTTATTAAAATAGTGTTAATCCGAGCCATTTTTAGTCTTCGTCTTTTGCTTTTTTATTTAGTATAGAAAACTTGTTTATAAGTGGTATAAATCCAAATAAAAATATGAAATTCTTCAATATTCTAAATTATTCAACTGTTTATTTTTCAAGGACTAGACAAGAATAAGCACGTTCGCAGGCCAGCAACAACCGTTATTTACGTGCTTAACGTATTAAGGAATATAAAATGACACTAGGTGGAAAGTTAAAACAGTTAAGGCAATAGAAGGGGCTTAGTCAGCCTGAATTAGCCGCAGAAGCAGGTATTGAACAATCATATTTATCAAAATTGGAAAATGATAAATCGCTGCCATCCAATGATATCTTACGCAAAATTCTCGCGGCGTTTCAGGTGTCGCTAGCTGATTTAATATCTGACGAATTAGTCCAAAAAGGCATACAGCGCTTAAAACAAATCCCTGATGTTGAGCAATATTTGGCGCAGCAGTCACAAAATCAATTTATAAAACGCCGTAATCTATTATTAGCAGCCAGTATTTGCATGGTAATTGCTGTTACGCTTTTCTATGCCGGAAAAAGTAAATTACTGTTTAATGAGCCCGTATATCAATATGAGTCTTTGGGTGTGATTTATGACAATGAACCAGACTCAATGTTTACAAGATGGTCTATAGATTATTTCCCTCACAGCTATAACGACAACGCGAGTGAGCAAATAAAACAAGAGTATCAAAAGTTAAAGCTAGAAATTGCAAGACGGTATAATAAAGAATATCAACTTACTTCCAATTACTTAGGTGAGCAATACAGGCAGCAAGTTGATGGTGGGCGCAGAGTTTATAAATACACTGACACGGTTGATTTCGTCCAAGCAAGATCGATCAATGGCTGACTACAAATTTTGGGAGTTTTGTTATTTACGTCAGGCATTATGGGCTTTGTAATTGAAAGGCGGTTGTTTAAATAGCGCCATAGAAAACCCCGAAAGCTATACCAATCCGCATAAATAATTGGTCATTCAGCGAGAATTAAAAGCGTCTCAGGCAAGGCATTGACTGCAAATAATGGCTCCCTTGTTAAAGTCAATAACGCAGTATGAAACGCTTTTAAACTCGCCTTCTAGGAGCGCTCCAAAGGCGCGATGATTGCGCAAAATTTTATTGATTTAGACCCACTAGACCTTCACAAATTTAGCTTACCCTCACGTCTTTGGATAGCTCTGAATAGGCTAATTGCTTATGCGGATTGGTATTAATAGACATTAAGTGCTTTTGATAACAGTTAGAATAAACGACTTATCAAAAAAGTAAGCCACATAAAAAGCAGTAATAAAGCGCTTAAGCCAAAAGCAATGGTGCGTCTTTTTATGTTACGAGCGCTAAGGTGCTCGATCGAGTGCCAAAGACGCAATGCTACATAAAGCCATGCAGCAAAAATCCATGCTGTATCCTGAATGGCGTTAGATGCTATAAATCCCAGTAAAACAATAAATAAAATGGGTTGCTGAAATTGATTATCATAACTGCGTCCCGCTAATAAAATATCCTCTGGCATCGCACGGTAATCCAAATTTTGAACTACTTTGTAATCTAGCTGATTATCGCGAACCGCTTTTATGCGCTTAGTAGCGGCATAAATCAGTAGTGTGAAGGTGTGAAGCACAATGGCTAAGATCGGTCCATAAATCCAAATGGTGTGCATAAAAACTCTCCTATTTAACGTTTGCAGCCTAGTTTAATAGGTAAAAGCTTGCTATAAAGTGTCTTAACTGACTAAAAAAGGTTAAATAAAGACAATGCACAAAATAGGTATATTGATTAATCAAGGCGTGATGGCAACAGCAGTAACGGGCGTGATTGATGTGCTCAATGTCGCAAATAGCATATACAAAAAACGTACTGGCGCAAATGCAGATGCGTTTAATTGGCAGCTAATTGGGGTAGACAAAAAATACGTCGAGTCGAGCCAAGGTCTAGTATTTAAAGCTGATATATGGCTTGAAGAAAGCAGCGAATTTGATGTTGTTATTTGGCCTGGTAGTCAGTACCGCAGTGACCAAGAGTTATGGCAATTGTGTAAAAGTTTAACCCCGTTTCATCCGCATATTAAAAAGCTTGCCGAGAGCGCCGAGCTGGTGATGTCAGGTTGTACAGCGGTACCGATGTTAGCGCATACTGGCTTGCTAAAAGAGAAAAAAATCACAGCTAGCTGGTGGCTAGATAGCTTTTTTCAACGTCATATTAAAGGCTGTAAACTCGATACCAGTGAAATGCTGAGACTAGACGGCAAGTTTCTTACTTGTGGTGCAACATCGAGCTTTTTGCTACTAACTTGGTATTTAGTGCGCCATTATTTAGGCAAAGATATAGCCGATACTGTTGCGCGTTATTTACTGATCGATACTGAGCAAGTAAAACAAAGTGCGTTTTTTGCTTTGAATGATTTACCTGAACATCACGATAGCGAGATGCGACAACTTGAGATATGGATAAGTGATCATTTAGAAACCAGCATTGATGTTTCAACCATGGCCTATAAGTTGAACATTAGTGAGCGTACATTAACGCGTAGATTTAAAAAATTATTGGGCGTTGCGCCAATGCAATATGTGCAAATAGCCCGTATAGAGCGCGCCTGTGGTTTATTAAAAACAACAAATAAAACGGCGCAGCAAATAGCACTTAGTTTGGGTTATCAAGATGATGCAGCTTTTCGTAAGCTATTTATCAAGCATAAAGGCATCGGCATGGGTGAATACCGCCGCAATCGCGAGTTTTTTGAATCATAAAAAAGGGGCATCTGCCCCTTTTTTATTAGGGTCTGTTGACCTTTCAAGTTCGTTTTTGCAGCAGTTTGATGGGTTTTATACAAGGCAGAGGCTGCGTGGCATAGTTATTCTATGTGAGTCAGCCGATAACACAGTAGAAAACCCATCAAGCGCTGCCGAATGGTTCTTTTGAGCGCACTTTTCTCATTGTTGCCTGCATGGATGCAGGTAAGGGGCGTTAGCAGGAAGCGGAAGCTTTACTCGATATTCGCTTAGACTGCTAGGCCACGCATCGAGCGCCGCGATAAAATCACGCTCAAAAAGAACAAAAATAGAACAGCAAAGATCAACAGACCCTAACCGTTATTTAATTAAATCGATTTCGACCTTGCCATCTTTAATCACTAAGTCGACTTGCTCTAACGTGCTTATATTTTCGAGAGGATTGCCTTTAACAGCAATCACATCTGCAAATTTACCTACATCGAGCGAGCCTAATGAATCTTGTTTTTTAAGCATGGTTGCTGCATTGATGGTGGCAGCTTGTAATGCTTGCAGTTCGGTCATGCCAAACTTTACCATGCGACTAAATTGGTGACCGTTATCGCCGTGAGGATACACTCCCGCATCTGATGCAAATACCATATTTACACCTGCTTTAACGGCTTTAGTAAAACTAGCGCGTTGACGCGAGCCTACTTTACGTTCTTTATTTAAGCTTTCTTCTAAAATACCGGCTTTTTTACCTTCACTAAGAATGTATTCGGTGTTGTAAATATCCATCGAAAAGTAAGTGCCTTTTTCAAGCGCTAAATCAATCGCTTCATCGTCAACAAAGCTCACGTGTTCAACAGAATTTACACCAGCTTTAATCGCCGACTTTATACCCTCGGTGCCATGTGCATGCGCTGCAACTGTTAAACCACGTAAATGTGCTTCTGAAACAATGGCGTTCATTTCTTCTTGTGAATACTGTTGAGCACCCACTTTAGTGCCTTTTGAAAGCACTCCACCAGTTGCACAGAACTTAATTACATCAGCACCGTACTTAATATTTTCACGCACTTTTGCACGTACCGCCCAAGGGCCGTCAGCCACACCTTGGCTGGTGACAGCATGTTCATGAGTAAGTAAGTTATTATCACAATGACCGCCTGTTACACCTAAGCTTGGACCCGCAGCAAAAATACGTGGGCCTGGCACATCGCCATCACGAATCGCATCTTTAAGTGCAATATCGGCATAACCTGGCGCACCTAAATTGCGTACTGAAGTAAAGCCAGCCTCTAGGGTACGTTTTGCGTTTCTCACACCGGTAATTGCCGAGCGTTGAGTTGTACGCTGAAGGCGCTTATAACCATGCACATGCGCATCACTTGTTAGGTGCACATGCATATCAAAAAGGCCTGGTAGCAAGGTGTAGCCCTTTAAATTCATTACTCTGGCATCATTGGCATAGCCTTTGCGCTTGGTTTTCCCAACACTGACAATTTTATTATCTTCAATGACTACGGTTGCTGGTGTGATTAATTTACCCGTAGTGACATCAAGTGCGGCATCGGCATTAAGCACAAGTTGGGCTGCGCTTGCTGAAAAGATACAAAATGTCGCAAGTGCAATAAGTGAGCGTTTAAACATTTCTTAAAACTCCTGTTGATTTTTAAGTGTTATCCCATAGCAATTAGAAATAGTGAAGAAAAACGCGGTAATTAACACATTAAAAAATCTTTTTGCGAAATATAAACGTAACATCAAGAATGTAGCGCTAAAATTATGAATAATTTTGCGTTATATTTAGCGTGCATAAAATCAACAGGAAGTCATTAATGAAAGCGTTACTAGTCAAAATTTTCATACCCATAGGTATTATTATTTTAGGAATAGTTGGGTTTAGTCTGATAAAGGCGAGTGCAGCGGATGAAGGTGACAAGAAACCAGTTGATACCCGCCCAACAGTGAGTGTTAAAGCGCTCAAAGCAGTTGAGCACCAAGTGGTTATCACAAGCTTTGGTGAAGTAAAGCCGCTCGAAACCACGCGTTTGGCTGCGCAAGTATCAGGTGAAGTAATCAGCTGGCATAAAAATTTTGTTGCCGGTGGTTTAGTTAAGCGTGGCGAAGTCTTGTTTTCTATTGAAAAAGATAACTATCAAGCAGCACTGTTGCAAGCTGAAGCAACATTAACCAGTGCTCAAGCTGCGCTCATTGAAGAGCAAGCAAAAGCACAAGTTGCCGAAGATGAAGCAAAGCGTTTTCCAAGCAAGTCTCACACCGATTTATTTTTAAGAAAGCCACAGGTGCTGAGCGCTCAAGCACAAGTTAAATCAGCGCAAGCAGCATTACTTCGCGCACAGCGTGATCTGGAAGATTGCGATGTTAAAGCACCTTATGATGCGCTGATTATCTCGCGTGATATTGGAGTAGGCCAATTCGTAAATAAAGGCACGCAAGTGGCACAACTTAACAATATAGAAACGGCTGAAATTATTGTACCGATAGCGGGTTTTGATAGCTTATTTTTACCAACACCATTGGCTGAAACACCGGTTAGTATTTCTTACAAAGGGATTAATCGTTTTGTTCGCCAAGGTAAAATTTCCCGTGATTTAGGCGTGATTGATAGCGCCACACGGATGAGCCATATCGTGGTGCAAGTTAATGACCCTTACAACCTTAAAAGCAGCGGAAGTGACTTAAAGTTTGGCAAATATGTGGAAGTATCGTTTGCTGGCAAACAACTATCTGAAGTGTTCAAATTGCCACAAGAACTCGTTAATAATCGAACGGTGTGGGTCGTTGATAATGAGCAAAAATTACAGGCAAAAGAAGTGAATGTACTGCGCAGTGAAGGTGCTTATTTCTTAATTGATAAAGGGTTAGCAAACGATGAGCAATTGGTTCTGACGCTACCTGAATACCCGCAAGTAGGAATGGCAGTGAAATTAGCCGCTAGCAATTCGCGCGATGCACTAAAGTAAGGACTGGTTATGAAGGATAAACAACAATCAGGGTTAATAGCCTACTTTGCCAATAACTCAGTTGCTGCCAACTTAATGATGTTTTTCATTATATTAATGGGTGTTGTAAGTTATTTTACTATCCAACGCCAAATGTTTCCAAGCATCGAGATCAACTACATCACGGTAAATGCGAATTATCCAGGTGCCTCGCCACAAGAAATTGAAGAAGGAATTTTGATCAAAATTGAAGAAGCGATTAAAGATATAACTGAAATAGAAAAGGCTATTTCACGTGCCTTTCGAAACGGTGGTAGACTGACTCTCGAAATCGACCCAGATAAAAATTTGGCCGAAGTGCTCGATAAGGTAAAACTGCGCGTAGACGGTATCGCAACCTTCCCAGCTGGTATGGAGCCTGTCACAGTATCGCAAATTGAATTTCAACAAGATGTAATTAATATGGCATTGGTAGGCGATTTACCTCTTACGCAACTAAAGCCAATTGCCCGTCAAATAGAAACCGAATTACTGCAACTAAATAATGTGTCATTAGTTAATCTGAGCACACCGGATGATGAAATTGCGGTTGAGATCCAGCCAGATCAATTACGCAAATATAACCTCACATTAAATCAAGTAAGTGATGCCATTCGCCGTTTTTCTGCCAATATTTCAGCAGGTCAGTTGAAAACGGATTCTGGTGTTATTTCAGTTCGTGTAGAAAACCAATTTTACAAAGGCGATGAATTCCGCCAAATTCCTGTCAAAGTTGGTAATAACGGCGCTAAGGTATTACTCGGCGATATAGCAGAAATAAAAGATCAATTTGTTGAAGGCGAACGCTATTTTAAAATGTCAGGCGCTAATGCAATTTCGCTCTCGGTAAAAGCAACCAAAGACCAAAATATGATTCCAGTGGCGGAATCAGTAAAAGCCTTTATTGCTGAACGTAATAAAACGCTACCGCCAGGGGTAAAACTCGAAACCATCGTTGATATGACTTACTACTTAAATGCCCGCCTCGATATGATGCTGAAAAACTTGTTTCAAGGTGCGGTACTCGTTGCCTTAATGCTGAGTTTATTTTTACGATTTAAGTTAGCGTTGTGGGTGATGGTAGGTTTACCTGTGTGCTTCTTAGGCGCGATGATGGTGATGCCTATGGTTGGCGTTAGTATTAACATTGTGTCGTTATTCGCTTTTATTATGGTGTTAGGTATCGTGGTGGATGATGCCATTGTAATTGGTGAAAGTGCGGCCAGTGAGATAGAACGCTCTGGCCCGGGAGTCAACAGTGTAGTGCGTGGTGCACAGCGAGTCGCAACGCCAGCAACTTTTGGCGTATTAACTACGATTGCGGTTTTTGCGCCGTTTACCTTATCCAGTGGGCCTGAAAGCGCGTTTTTTGTCAGTATCGCAGCTGTTTCGATTTTATGTTTAATCTTTAGTTTAATTGAATCAAAACTGATTTTACCTGCGCATTTAGCACACACTCATTTTAGTGACGTAAAACCAGATGGTTTTAGAGCGAAATTTAATGACCGCTTTTTTGGCTTTGTCAACGGGCCTTATCAGCGCTTTATTCTACAATGTGTTGAATGGCGTTACGCGGTGTTTGCCGTATTCTTTGCGTTATTAATGATTAGTGTTGGCTTGCTCGCAGGTAATTATGTGCGTGTGGTGCCAACGCCAAAAGTACCCCATGACTTCCCGACTATCCGTATTGAAATGAATGATAATGTTTCTGATACACAGACTATCTCAGCATTACAATCGATAGAGTCTGTGATCATGCAAATAGATAAACAAACACAAGCTGAGAGCGGGCAAACGATGATCCGCGATATGTTAGTGTTCAACCAAGGACGTACCGAAGGGCAGTTAGTGGTGCCTTTGGTCGATGAAGAGTTAAGACCTTACAACACGTTTGAGCTTTCACGTCGCTGGCGTGAAGCGCTACCAGTAATTCCGGGACTTAAATCAATTAACATTCAAGATGATGTGAATGGTGGTGGTAATGATGGTGAATTTGGTTACTTACTGTTTGGCCCGGATATCGATACCTTAAATGCTGCGGGGCGCCAGTTTATCGCTATGCTGCAACAAGAAAAAGGCTTGTTTGATATTAGTTCGACTATCGATCCTGCTAGCAAAGAAGTGCAATTAAGCTTAAAACCCGTTGCTTATGACTTAGGACTTAATCTTACTAATATTGCAAATCAAGTAGGTGCAAGCTTTTATGGCGGAGAAGCGCAACGCGTTATTCGTAATGGTGAAGAAGTACGTGTGATGGTGCGTTATCCGAAATTAACACGTCAAGCTTATTCATCACTTAAGTACACAGTAATTACTACACCAAGTGGCAAAGAGGTTATGCTTGGTGATGTGGTTGATCTCGTTGAAAAGCCGGGGATCAGTTATATTCGTCGTGAAGGTGGTTATCGCAGTGTCTATATTTGGGGGGCAATCGACGAGGAAGTTGTCGAGCCAGATGCTGTGGTTAAGTCAGTGAAAGAAGAGCTATTACCCAAGTTGAAAGAACAGTTTCCAACCGTTAAATCTGAACTCGGTGGCTCAATTGAAGAGCAGCAAGCACAAGCAAACGAACAAAAGCTGTTCTTTATCGCTGGTATGTTTATTGTGTACATATTGCTTGCGGTACCATTGAAGAGCTATTTTCAACCACTGATTATTATGTCGGTTATCCCATTTAGTATGGTCGGTGCGATATGGGGCCATTTCTCATTTGGTTTAGATATTTCATTAATGTCCACCTTTGGTTTAATTGCTGCGGCGGGAGTTGTGATCAATGACTCCTTGGTAATGACCGACTTTGTTAATCAGATGCGTACGCAAGGTGCTTCAATCAAAGAGGCTGTTATTAAAGCCGGTTGCGCTCGTTTTCGTGCAATCACATTGACTTCAATCACCACCTTTGTAGGTGTATTACCGATTATGTTTGAAACTAGTTTGCAGGCGCGCTTTGTTATTCCTATGGCTGTTGCGTTAGGCTTCTCGGTGCTTTTTGCAACCTTGGTCACTTTGGTCCTTGTTCCTTGTATGTACTTAATTTTACAAGATATAGGCAATGTACTAGTTGTCATAAATAATAAGTTTCGAGGCAAGCGAAAGGTTAATATTAGTTCGCTAAGTTCATAAAGTATGCTAACAATTCTTAGGGTTTGTTGCTCTTTTAAGTTCTATTTTCGAATTTAAAGATCAACAGACTCTATTTATTGATGTTTCGTTCCTCATGAAAATATTTAATAATCACCACAGTTGCTAGCAAATCAATTTTCCTCGACTACACTTTTTTCTAGAACACCTTGATTGTGACTCATCAGTGCGCAAAGGCTAAGAACCGCATAAGGAATGCAAAGTGGAGTTTAGTTTGAAAAATACCATGTCTCACTCAGCAGAGTGTTTGCGAAAGGCTGTACCTTTAATGGTTAAATATGGCATTGCGGTAACACCTGCTAATTATGCTCTATGGTACAGTTATGTTTCAGGAAAGCACCCTAAATTAAACCAAAAGTTAGATTCGGCATTAAAAACCTATGGCACATGTCCTCCTGCATTATCTCGAGACTTATTTGAAGAGTTTCTTTCAGATAAAGATCTTGAGTTATTTGATTCGGTCGTTGAAGAAATTAGCTCAGTCGTTGAATCTGTTGAAAGTAATGTAGGACAAACGCTGGACTCAGCGATTGATTTCAGTGAAGTACTCAGTTCTTGTAATCAAGAGCTTGACGGCTTTTCGAAAGAAGATGCCGCAGGAAAAGATATTCTTGCAGTCGTTACCAAGCTTTCTGAAGAATCTAAAAGCATGCAGCAAACTGCAGAACGATTCCAGCAGCAACTACGCGCGGCTTATCAAGAAATTTCTAACTTGCGCAGCGAATTGAAAGAGTCTAAAAAGGCTGCTTCAAAGGATGCGTTAACAGGACTCAATAACCGAAAATCATTCGATGAGGATATTGAGTTACTTTGTAGTGGTCACCACAGCATTTTAAAATTGTATTTAACATTTGTTGATATTGATAATTTTAAAAAATTTAATGATGACTTTGGTCATCAAAAAGGTGATATGGTACTAAAAGTCGTTGCTGATAGATTGAGGAAACATGCTGACCAGCTCAATGCTGCATATCGTTTTGGTGGTGAGGAGTTTTGTATTTTGAGCCAATTTCAAGACAAGAAAACGGCTTTAAATTACCTAGAGAAAATTCGCGTTGATATTGAAAAGCTGGTGTTAAAAGATAACAAATCAGGCAAATCGCTACGTGGTATTTCTGCTAGTTTTGGCTTGGCTGAATATGATGGTGAATCTTGTGAAATGTTTATAGAGAGAGCGGATCAAGCATTGTATAGGGCGAAAGAAGCCGGTAGGAACTGTATTATTGTTGTTTAAGGTAAGGTGATGACCACATTAATTGAAATGCTCGCAATGCAAAAAGCGCAAAGTGAAGGTCGCTTTAAGGTGTCTGCGGATGACATTATGTGGGCACAAGCTAACATTGATTGCTTTGAAGCTTTGCGTGGCTATATGGGGCTTGATGTGGCAGATAATGATGTACTGTTTGATGATCAATTAAATAGCTATGAAGACTAAAAAATGCCGTTGAATACGGCATTTTTTATTTATAGCTGTTGTGGCTTAGACGCTGGCGACTTCAAACAGCGTAAAACCAATTTCAAGCCCGATCAGCGTAAGTAAAAAACTCAACAAAACTGACTTAGGTACTTTCGCGCAGCAATACGCCCCAAGCGGTGCGCCAACTACAACCACAGGAATCGCCGCGAGTACAAACTCTGATATTTCAGGTGTAATAGTCTCTAAATAAAAATAATTAATTAAGCTCGCAAACACAGAGGTGGTAGCCATGATTAGAACTGAGCTTGCCGTCGCAATTTTCAGATCTGCTTTAAAATAGAGCATGAGTAATGCAAATATGGCGATATCGGCACCGGAGCCTATTAATCCACTCACTATGCCACCTAGGAAAGCGACCAAAACTACGAAAAAATTTTGTCGCTTGTAGGTAAGATCAATTGTTAAACGCTCTTTGCCGTGCCAATGAGCACGCAGCAACGTAACCGCAAAAATCAGCAAAAATACACTAAACAAGGATTTGGTAACAAGCCGTGGTACTAAATCGGCAATAAATAATAGGCTGATTGCAACTCCAGGTAGCGCCCCCATCAGTGCTAGCAGCACTACCGAGCGATAGTATTTTATGCCGCCAAAAATGATGGTTATGCTAGCTGCTGTCATACCAAAGCTTTGAATTGCGAGTGAAAACACTTTCGCGGTAGCGGGCTCAATACTAAGCACTTTAGTCATCACCGGAAAAGCAACTGCACCCCCACCAAGCGCTGTGCCACCTGCGACAAATGAGCCAAACACCATAGTGATTGCAATACTGATTTGCGACATAAAGTTAGCAAATGCAGAGTGAACTCCTTGAAGTGAAAGCCAGCAAATATACACGCATGCGATGCACAAAAGAGGAATGTATTGACGATAGTTTTGCTTTTTATAATTCATGAACAGCGTTGTCATTCTGACGAGGTGACAAAAATAGCAAAAAGTGTGAAAGAATGACAATTGAATAAATTTGCACTTAAGATAATACAAACTTTTATAAGCAAGGCTAGTAGTGCTATCTTCGCTGCAAATACATATCAACAAACAATATTTGCCGAAAAGTGCCTGAAACGTAAAGTTTTGCGATCTAAAACACTTTAATCCCAGTATAAAACTTAGGTTAACCCGTTTAATTTACTTAACTACTTAATAAATCAAGATGTTAGGTTTATAGTTAAAGATATAACCGAATAAACCCCAAAATACATTATCAAAATTATATGGCAACAATATTAATTACAGGTGCGGCTCAGCGCATTGGTTTAGATGTAGCAAAACATTTTCTTGGTAAAGGTTACCAGTTGATAGTTACCTACCGTACCAAACATGCTTCAGTGGCTGAACTTGAGCAACTAGGTGCGATATGTTTATTGTGCGACTTTGAACAACCTAATGCGGTAACTGTGCTGGTAGAGCAAGTTAAATCATATACCACAGAGCTTAGTGCCATTATTCACAATGCATCAAGTTGGGATTGTGAAAGCAAAAACCCTGACTTTAATGGCTTATTTGATAGCATGATGAATATTCACGCAAAGGTGCCATATTTGCTTAATTTGGCGCTAACCCCGCTGTTACAAAATACCAGCGAAGAGCATAGCGATATTATTCATATCACGGATTACGTAGTCGAAAAGGGCAGCCCTAAACATATTGCTTATGCGGCAAGTAAAGCTGCGCTTGATAATCTCACCCGTTCTTTTGCTGCAAAGCTTGCACCTAAAGTAAAAGTAAATTCAATCGCGCCGTCATTGATTATATTTAACGATCATGATGATGATGCTTATCGTGCAAAAACCCTGAAAAAGTCAATTATGGCGTTAGAGCCAGGTACTGCAGAAGTAATTAATGGTATCGAGATGATACTTAACAGCAATTATATGACGGGACGCACACTACAACTCGATGGTGGTCGCCACCTCAAATAGGACAGAATTATGGAAAAGAAACTAGCTGAAAATTATTTGAATATTATTGAAGCGGTTGGTGAAAACCCTAATCGTGAAGGTTTGCTTGATACGCCAAAAAGAGCGGCAAAAGCCATGGAATATTTGACTAAGGGGTATCGACAAACACTGGAAGAAATTACCAATAATGCGGTATTTAGTTCAGATGCAGATGACATGGTACTGGTGCAGGATATTGAACTGTATTCAATGTGTGAACACCATCTACTACCGTTTGTAGGGCGCTGCCATATTGCCTATATTCCTAACGGTAAAGTGTTGGGTTTATCTAAATTTGCGCGTATCGTTGATATGTTTGCACGCCGTTTTCAAATTCAAGAGCAACTTACTCATCAAATAGCTGAAGCTGTGCAAGAAGTTACAGGTGCAAAAGGTGTTGGCGTGATTGTTGAAGCGAAACACATGTGTATGATGATGCGCGGAGTGGAAAAACAAAATTCCAAAATGCGTACGTCTGTAATGTTAGGTAATTTCCGTGAAGATCCAAAAACCCGCAATGAATTTTTGCAGTTAGTTAAGGGGTAACTATGCTAAATGCGATTATAAACATTACTAATTTACGCCTGCGCACATATATCGGGTTTAATCCTGAAGAGCGTGAGAAAAAGCAAGATGTGATCATCAATATTGAGGTGCATTACCCTGCAGATATGGCTTGTGTTACCGATCAAGTTGACCAAGCGGTCAACTATAAAGTGATTACCAAAGCGGTGATTGAATTAGTTGAAAACGGTCACTTTTTACTACTTGAAAAGCTGGTGGCAGATGTACTTGAAGAGTGTCATCGTCACCCGAGTGTGACCTTTGCAAAGGTTTCCGTTGATAAACCCCATGCATTACGATTTGCAGACTCTGTTTCTCTCACGCTTGCTTGGCAAAAACAACACTAAAAAAACTGTAGCGCCATAGCGATGACTATGGCGTAACGCAGCGCTTTCCCAATCGCCACTAACAATACAAAAATGCTGAAAGGCACCCGCATAATGCCCGCTACAAATGTTAAAGGATCACCAATAATTGGTAACCAAGCGAGTAATAAACTTGCTCTGCCGTAACGATTAAAACTCTTTTGCGCTTTTTTTAATTGTTGCTCAGATACGGCAAACCATTTTCTATCTTTAAAGCGGTTTAATTCCTTTCCTAGCCACCAATTAACACAGCTTCCAAGTGTGTTACCTAAGGTGGCACTAAACCACAATAGAGCAATGTTGTGTTGTTGCTGGGTAAGGTATGCAAGCATGCCTTCGGATGCTGTGGGTAGCAAGGTAGCGGCAATAAACGCGGTGAAAAATAAAGAAAGGTAACTCAAGAAGATATTTCAATAATTGTTAGGCGATAACTTGACGCATGATGCTAAATTTTTAACACTGAGTCCAGCGCAAAAATTATATGGAATATAAATGAAAAAGCTCTTACCTCTTGCCCTTGTGGCAACACTTTTTGGTTGTGCACAAACGCAAAATAACCAAGCGACATACCAAAAACCAACTTATGAAACTTATATTTCGCAAGGACAGGCATTTCCAATTACTCAGTTTACTAATACACAAGGTGAAGTTGTGGCATTAGCTGAAGACAAACGTAAGTTAGTGTTACTGTTTGCCACTTGGTGCAGTGATTCGCAGCGATTTGTAAAACAATTAATGGCATCACCTTTAATTGCTGATCCAGATTTACAAATTATTGCGGTAGGGCGTGAGGAAGATGATCAAAGCTTAGTGAACTTTTCTGAAAAATTTGCCACTAACTTCACCATGGTGGCCGATCCAAATCGTCAAATTTACAGTCAATTTGCAAATGCGGGAGTGCCACGCATCATCTTGTTAGATAAGCAAAATCGTGTGGTATCGACCTTGATAGGCGAAGCACCAAACACAATTGAAAAAGTGCTTTGGTAAAACGAAAACAGTAAATCTAAACTTATAACGCGTAAATTCGCGGATTGGTCGCTTCCAGTTGCAGCATTAAGTATGATGCTGTAATAATTGATAAGTTTATAATATTAGGGGCAAACTATGAAATTAAGAACATTAGTTCTTGCTGCTGCGATTGCTGCACCAGCGCTTGCAAACGCAAACCCTGCATTCAAAGAAGCAGAGGATGCTATCGAATACCGTCAACATGCGTTTCAACTGATCCGCGCACAAATTGCAAATATGGGCGATATGTTGAAGGGTAAAGTTGAATTCAACGCTGAAACATTCCAAATGCGTGCAAATAATGCTGCTGCATTATCGAAAATGCCATGGGAAGCGTTTTATGCGGGCACTGAGAAAGGTGATACATCAGCATTACCAGCGGTATGGTCTGATAATGAAACCTTTATGCAAAAAGCTAATGCGTTTGCTGATTATGCAGATAAGCTAGCCGTTGCAGCACAATCGGGTGATCCTGCTGTAATTAAGCCTGCATTTGGTGCATGGGCAAAAGGTTGTAAAGATTGTCATAAGTCATTTAAAGACTAATTGCTGCGTATTTTAATGCTCAAATATATAAAAGGTCAGCAAGTGCTGACCTTTTTAATGCAACTCTATATCTGTTAATGTTAACAGTTAGCTTAGTAATGTTTTAACTGACTCAGCACCCCAAGTCGTAAGTAGAGCGGTTAATAACACACAAAAAATCGCAAAACCTACCCATCCACT
>NZ_JBFKMX010000009.1:0-56784 GCF_041629635.1 Pseudoalteromonas sp.
AGGCCAATTTTACAAGCGATCCGTTACCAATTACGTTTAGATATTGGTTATATTTCGCTGTCTAGCCCTGAGTTTGAAGACCGCATAATTCAACCTCATAGCTTAGTTTATGATGGTACGCGTTATCATGTACGTGCGTTTTGTGAGAAAAACCAAGATTATCGCGATTTTGTGCTATCGCGCTTTTCAGGAGAGTATGCATTTGAAGGGGATGCGTCACATAACCACACTCAAGATACACTTTGGCAAACGGAAGTTGAATTAGTGGTGTGCCCTGATCATCGCTTAAACGACCTTCAAAAAAAGGTCATTGCGCATGACTACCAAATGAAAAATCAAAAATTAGTGCTTAAAACACGCGCTGCGTTATTAAAATATTTGCTTCAGCATTTACGGCTTGATATTTACCAAGCCGCAGCAGAGCAGCAACAAATTGTAATAGAGCCTGAGTGCCGTATGCAGCTTACACCCTACATTAATTAATTGGTTGGCTTTTTAAAATGCCATTAATGTTAAATATGGGATCATTAATATACCAACAAAGGTGAGCGCACCTAACGTGTTATTTTGTAATAACGCTAAAAGCTGCTGATTGCGTGCTGTTCTTGCTTCGGAACACTGTTTTACTAACTCTAAAATTTGATACTCTTTCACTGCATTTTTAATAAGTTGTTGCTCGACTTTTAGCAGTCTTTTATAGCCGTTTTGTGCTTTTAAAAAATTATCTAATGTATTCATAATAAAGCCTTTTTATTATTGCTAACCCGTGTTTTAAGGTTATTAAAGCCAACTTTATTTGAAAAAGAAATAGCATGATTTTTGACCTGTAAAAGATGTTTACAGATCACTTTTTTACTAGCCAATAAAACATAATTTTACCTACTCTAATGGCTTATAGGTGTTAAAAAGTTTTACATGTAGCGCCGCAAATAATTGATTTATGTGCGGGTAAAAGCGCAAAAAAGGTATACTCATTGTGTTGTCACCAATAGGAAAAGCCCATGGAAGCCTTACTAAACCAACCTGAACTAGTCATTACCGCATTTTTATCGCTCTTCATCGTGTTTTTAGTGACAGTTTTTATCATCGCTGGTCGCCATAAAAATAAAATCGCCTTGCTCGAGGCCCAGCATTTGCTGGAAAAAGCTGGGTTAGAAGAAAAATTAGCGGGTCTTACAGCAAGCTCAGATCAAAATTTTACTAACTGGCAACAAGAGCAAGAGCGCGCCAATCAATTGCGCATTAAATACAGTGCTCTGCAAACACGCCTTACAGAGCGCGAGCACAGCTATCAACAGCAATTAGCCAGCCTGCAAGAAACGAAAACAGAACTGAAAAAAGAATTCTCCTTGCTTGCTAATCAAATATTTGAAGAAAAAGGGCAAGCCTTTAAGTCGTTAAATCAAGAAAGTGTGACTAATTTGCTTAAGCCAATGCAAGAGGAGCTCAGAGGCTTTAAGCAAAAAGTAGAAACCATTCACACTGAAGAGTTAAAACAACGCTCAGAGTTAAAAGCTGAGTTAATGCATTTACAAAAGCTAAATCAAGCGATTACCTCTCAAGCTGAACAACTGACAACAGCCCTTCAAGGACAAAAGAAAACCCAAGGAAATTGGGGCGAATTGATGTTAGAGAATGTGTTAGAAAGCGCTGGATTGCGCGTAGGTGACGATTACCAACGGGAATTTCATGTAAAAACCCTTGAAGGTAATTACCGACCTGATGTGGTGGTATTTTTACCGCAAAATCGCCATTTGGTTATCGATGCTAAAACGTCTTTAAATGCTTATACCCAATACGTTAATGCTGATAATGAATTAATTGCAGAGCAGGCATTAAAGCAGCATGTAATGGCGGTAAATGCGCGTATTGAGGAACTTGCAAGTAAAGGTTACGATAAACTTCCTGGCTTGAATTCTCCTGAGGTGGTGATTTTATTTATGCCTATCGAATCGGCCTATGTTGAAGCATTAAAATACCAACCTGATCTATATCAGCGTGCCATCGAGAAAAACATTTTGGTAGCAACGCCTACGACGTTATTAACCAGCATGAATATTGTGCGTCAATTATGGCGCTTTGAAGAACAAAGTAAGCACAGCGCTGAACTCGCACAGCGTGCAGAACGTTTTTATACTAAGTTAAATGGCTTTTTAACCAGCATGCAGGGCGTTGGTAAAACCCTTGATAAAGCAAAAGAGGGCTACGACCGCGCATTTGCTCAGCTTTACTCAGGTAAAGGCAACTTAATTAAGCAAGCTGCTGAGTTTAAAGAACTTGGTGTTGCTGTACAAAAAGAATTACCAAAAGAACTGATTGAAAAAGCCGAGCTTGAACTTAACTTTGAGCAAAGTGAAGAAGTTTAAAAAAGGTTTTAGGGAGAATGTAAATCCCCTTTACAGTTTTATTATAAATTAAGTTTTTGCTAAGTTTTGAAACGTTGAAAAAGTAAGCTAGTGAACGTTATCGCTCGCACTAGCTTAATTAAGTCATCTAAAGTTATTTAATAGCTGCACATTATTGTGAGTTACTTACCACCACATATTCCGGTAATTCGGTTGCATCCGGCTGTTCATATATCATAAAACTTTGATAACTCAGGTTGTTAAAAAAGAGTGCCGTGGAGTCATTTTCAGGCTCTATAAACAACATATCAGTGCTATTATTGTGAAGTCGCATATTGTTGATCTCCCAGCGGCTGTTTACCGGTAGTGCAGTTCCCATACCGAAACCTGTTATTACAACGTTCTCAATACGCCCTGGACCATGGGTTGAATCATTTGAAATATCTAAGCCCACACCAGATTTCGCAGTCCCCTCATTGAAACTAAATTCGCTTGCTTCTTTCCCAACACCATAAATATTTGCATCAAAAAGGCTCAATCGTTCATTGTAATTAAGTAACACACCGTCACGACTGCCCCATACAGTAAGGTCATTCACACTAGGTGTTAATGTATCTATATACGCTTGCGGCGGGGAACGATGAAAGTCACTTTGTTCATCGCGACCAAGATAATTTTTTGCATGAATATAGCGAATTCTAAATCCGATTGTTGCACCATAAGACTCATTTCCTCGACTTTCAGCCATCGGTGCCCACCAAACAGGAACTGATTCTCTACCTGGAATTAAGTGGCCATTCGCTAGTTGAGATACTGGAATTGAAACGCGAGTTGCAATATCGGCAGCAGGATTAATAATGCCATCACTCCAATAAATGAAGCCATGAGCGGATGCACCCGCGGAGACATTATTAATTAGTCTGACTCGCGGACCGGTTAACCAAAAACCATCACCATCATGGCCATAGTCCATTCTGGAAGCTCGCAGATCAGGGTCAATTGCATTTTGATCGTCTAAGGTAAATGATGAATTAATACTGCGGATAGCAATATTTCCTTCCAAGCTACCAATTTCGTCGCCAGCTTCAGTATAAAAACCAGCGCCTTGTAAGCCATAAGCGACATTATCAATAAAGTTAACGTGTGAAGAGTGATTTACAAATCCCCAACCAGGTCCTTTAAATACTACGGACCCTTTAACTAGCGCTGCCATGCTCTCTGCGTGCGTGCCAATTTGATGAAAATGAATGGCATAGCGACCTCGCACATTTGCACCGCCTAGCGCTATGACTGTTGCTGATGCTGGCGCATCATCTCCGTTGCTTTCTGGATCATCGAATACAAATTCAACGTCATCGAGTGGTCGAGTTTTATCTGTACGGCCAAGTTCGGTAAATTGAGCAAAATTTATATCAACTTGTGAGCTCATAAACATAATATGGCCACGATGCGCTATTTCGGTATTTTCTGAACGAAATTCAACGTTTCTTGTAACATTGGCAACATACACGTTTAGTTCAGGTGTTGGTGCGGTATGATCGAAGGTTAATGGTTGGTCGAGATACACCTGATCACCATTAACCTCACTAATTACTCTTATTTCATCGCTCGTGGGATCAAACATACGAGTGCCTGTAACAACTAATTGATCGCCAACTGCCCAACCTGATGGGGCTGTGTGAAGGTTTAAGATTTGATCACCTTGTTCTGCTTGTGGTGATATGATTGCCCTGTGAGTTTTTTCTTCCCCATAAATTGTTGTTGTTCCAGCTAAAATAGCACCTCGACTAAGCAATGATGAATCATTAACGGGACCTTCATCGATAAAAATAACTTCTGCTTTCGTTGATGCTTCAATGGGAGTATCTGCTGTGCCAATTTGCAGTGTACCGCTACACGAGCTGTAAAGAGTATCTACTAGCAGGCGCGTATCTTGATTGGGTGAAAAAGTAAGTGTGCCATCTATACGAACCAGTGATAGTCGTGTATCTAATTGTTGTGTAAGTGAAACTGTCAGTCCTTCAGGGATAACAACAATGGCATCCTGTTCAGGTACGTTGCCACCCCAGGTTGCAGTATCAGACCAATCACCGGAATCTGTAGCTGTATGGGTTGCAAGAGAGTGACTTGCAAACTCAGGCGCAGCAGCGCAATGCCCTGTAGAATGATCTATATTAACCTGATTTTGCTCTGTAGCTGTGCTGGTAGTTTTTATTTCAACTGCATCTGGTGCGTCTGAGCCGCCACATGCAGTAATACTTAGCATTATAAATAAACTTAAAAATGGGCTTAACCTAGGGATCTTTGGACTATGCATAAATACGCTCCTTTCTTGAGTATTTGATTATTGTTATGGTGACAAAAACGACTGGTTAACTGATTTCAAAATAAGTATATGCGATGACAAAGAGAGGGAAGCTTACAGTTTATGCTGCTTAACCATACAAAACTGTATGGTATTGTTATACCTGAAATACTGTTTTAATGATGAGCTTATACACTGCTAGATAAGTGTGAAGATAAAGTAAAAGAATGCCGCGGATCTTTGATAATCAGCATCCCCTTTTCAACAGAGGGGCTTATTTTTTAAATGGGTTAGTATCAATAGAGGTTTGGATTTTATGGGAATTGCTAGGTCTAATTTAGATTAAACCTAGCAATCTTGTTAGGCGCTTTATTAATTAAAACTAATTGAAGCGAGATTAGTTAATCTTTACCTCACCTTTTACATTATCAATATTTACGTCACCTGAGCCATCATCTTCAACAATTAGTCCACCAGCGCCATTTACTTTAATATCACCGGAGCCGTCATCTAATCTCACTGTACCAGTCACATTTTTTACCACAACATCACCTGAACCATCGTCAATTGTGACTGCTCCTTGGGTATTTTCTACTGTGGTATCACCTGAGCTATCTTCAATTTCAACATCACCTTGAATATTAGTTACGTAGATTGAACCCGAACTGTCGTCAACATACACAGATTTACCACCATCAATCGTTAAGTCACCTGAACTATCATCTACCTTAATAATGTTATTCAGCCCTTTGATAGTAATGTCGCCTGAACTGTCATCTAGTTCTAATGCCAATTTGCTTGGCATGGTAATGACAAGATCAATACTGTGGCCTTGGTTGATGTGAATATGAAAACCGTCTTGAAGATCGTGCTCAGCAATTAATCTTGCAGTATCTCCATGTTGGGTTAATGATAGCTCATAATTTAAAGCTTCACTGGTATAAATATCAGCATTTACGGTGATTTTATCACTGCTATCTGAGCCTATAATTTTAAGCGAACCAGCGCCTGTTTCTGCTACTAGTTTTGATAATTGGCTTGCGTCTAACACAAGTTCTCGCTCTATATGGGTATCTGCTGCATTTGTGCTGCCGCCAATATGTACTACGCAACCAGAAAGTAATGTTGCCATAGCGATTGCTGAAAGTGTTTTATACATGTTATTCCCTTTTCTGCGTAAAGCGCATGATTCTTAATTGGACTAAATGAAATATATGCTTTATTCATCGTCATATTTGATTTTATGACTGTGGAAATGCAATCAGCAGGCCAATTTTTAAATTGCTGAAAAATATAGTTTTATTTTTATGTGATTAAAATTCAAAAATTATTAAGCGAATAGTTAGTAATTTTTACTAAGCTGCTTTTGTTAAATTGACTAACTTTGTTCAGCTATTCCCCATTCGTTGTATTGAATGTTTTTTAAAACTGTCATTTATCTTTCATATTTTTTGGCTAATTTTAATCGTCGATTAACAGCCCCTTTTTAAGAGAAAATTGTTATGACAAACACGATCCGCGCTGGACGCCGAAAGTTTTATGACGATGAGCATTTTGCAGGTGGCATAGAGCGATCTGGGTTTTTTACTATTTCCGAGGCTAATTTTTTAGTTGAGTATGGCGACACGTTAAATGGATTAAACGGTGGCAATTTATTCCCTGAAAGCCTTGCTGAGTCGGAATTTGTAGCGTGTATGCAGTCAAATATTGCATCTAATAGTTACGAAGTAAAACTGTGGCGTAAGTATTTAAAAGCCGTTTATAGTGTAACGCATCGCGCTAGTGCAAATAGTTCGCGATCAGAGCAAAAGTATTCATTTGAGGGTTATGATGAAGCGTAGTTTGCAAGAAGATAGTTATTTAGAAAAAAGCAAAACCAGTAAAAAAGCAAAGCGCGAAAAGCCTAAAAGTAAGTTTGAAGGTAAAAATAAGCGTAAGAAATTTGATGATTATGATTGGGATGAACGTGATTAACTAACGTGTTAATTGGTTCTTTTTGGGCAGCAAAAAATTACTTTGTGCTGCCCAAAAATGTCGATAATGTTCAACTGATTATTGGGTGCTTAAACTCTGGTTTTAGTAAACCAAAGCACTTTAGATCATGATAATTGTTTTTCCAAAAACCACTTGCTCGGCGAATCCCCTCTTCTCTAAAGCCAAGCTTGTTAAGTACTGTTTCTGATGCGACATTACCTAGCATGGTATCTGCTTGAATTCGATATAATTCACCAAATGGTGAGTGCGCTGAATAAGCAAATGCAATAATTGCGTTTAAAGCTTCAGTGGCATAGCCCTTTCTCCAATGAGCAAAAGCAAATTCATAACCAATGACAGTATTTCGCATTTTTGGATTAAACGAATTAAAACCACATGTGCCAATTAGCTCGCCAGTTTCTTTAAGTCGAATAGCCCAACGAATTCCCTCTAGCTTATCAAATCGTTGATTGAAAAAGTTTATTAAATCAAGAGATTGCTGCTTTGATGTAAAAGCTTCAATGTTATAAAACTTCACAACTTCTTAATCTGAAAAAATCAAAAATAAGGTATCGTTATCATCGTTTGTCAGCATGTTTAGTGTCAATCGTGATGTGTCTAAATTTGGAAATGGCAGTTTAGCTTCCATGACTAATCCTAGTTACTTTCGCACTGATTATGCTATTTGAATAAGTAAAGTAATCCACATTGACAGCACTGAAATCACAGCGCCCCAAAACATCAACATGCGGTGTAGTACATTATTATATGTGAGGTGAACAATTGCTTGGGCAATCCTAAAAGCAACAAATAGCCAAGCAAGTAGTAACGCTAACTCATTATTTGTTTTGAGTATCACAAAGAGCGTAGAAACAACATAAAATAACACAGGTACTTCAAACATATTGTTAAAGCAACGTGTTGATTTAGTTAATTGTTCAGGTACTTCTTGCCCGTCCATCGTGCGGTAGTATTTTATTTTTACACTGCCGTTTTTAACGCTTTTTACACGGGTAACTACTGCGACAATACCAACCATAAAGGTTAACACTACCATGGCAAACATTGCATAGATCATACTGAGCCTTTTATCTTTTTAATATTTTAATGCCGATCTGAAAGATCATTTATCTTACTTAACCTGTTGTAACACAGAATTTGTAGTTAAATACACGGTTTTTATATAAAAATTCGAAAATAGTGGATTATCTGGCTTTGAAAGTGTGGGAGTGTAATTTCAGACTAAATGACACCCCGTCGTTGTGCTCTCTTTTGATTTAAACCTTGAAGCAACTTTTTGATGAAGTGATGAAAGCGATTGATGAATTGCCTTACTATAATTTAAATGAAGCATTTAAAAAGCATTCTAATTGGCTTAAAAATTTACCTATTTTCATAACGCACATGCCAAGACACTATTTGCAAATAATGGAAAAGCAGCCGAACTAATTCAAAATGCCAAAGCTACCATTACCATAAACTCCACTCTCGGGCTTGAAACCTTACAACTTGGTGGAAAGCTTATCACCCTAGGCAATGCCTACTACGCTCTACCTGGCATAGTGTTAGCAGCAAATTCAGCTGACCAACTCGTTGAGCAGCTTAGTGCTGTGATGGAGTGGCAGCCGAATACGCATCTTATTGAGCGTTTTTTAGATTATGTAAACGGGGTTTACGCTCTTGTACAAGCATGGCGCCGAGCGGATACACATCATATACAAGCAATTGAAAATTGGTTGCTAGGTAGTGATGAGTTTTCATCACAAATCAACCATCTCGATGGTGATATTATGTACTTAAGGAACGCCTAAATTATTGACGAGTGTAAAGATTATTCGAGCTTTAATAAAATAAGATAAAAGGGCAATTCCATGCCCTTTTTTATTTCAATTAGAATACAAAATCGATACCCATACTAATTGTTCTTGAATCACCATGATAGGCCCAGCCTGATGGCTCATGCCCTTGATCTACAAAAGTGTCGTATTGCACTTTAAAGGCAACGTTAGAATAAAAATCATAACGTAAACCGTAGCTCAACATATAGTGTTCTTCTAAATCTTCCGTAGGCACTTTTGAGCGTTCATGATCTGCTTTTGAATAAGAAATGTAAGGTTGGAATTCACCAATGTTATAAACCACTGAGATAAGGTATGTTGGAAACTCAGTTCCCACTGCATCATCATATTCAACGTAGTTCATATCAAAAAGAATGGTAAAGTCACTTACATTAACTTGGCCACCAAAGCCAATAAACTGCTGTGAGAAAGGTATATAGGGGCTTATGCTACCGTCTTGTTGAATGGTTTCTCTGTCTCTGTCGTTTTGAAAGTACACAAAGCGCAAATCAAAGAAATCACCCGATAAGTTCCAATTAAAGCCTGCTATGTCTGTCCAATATTCATTCACTGTGCGCGCCGTACCGCCATACAGTTTATCGTAATACAGCATCTCAACATTATCGTCAGAATATTCATTACCATAAAATGCAGTAATAGTGTTTGAAAAATCACCTATTTCGAAATTATACATGGCATGTACCCCGTCAAATTGGGTTACTTGCCACCAATAAAGGTTTGCAGGTGGGCGCATCCAAGGGTAGGCGTAACCTACTTCTGCAAACTCTGAGAAGTAGTACATCGGAATATTTCTTCGTCCTGCCATGAAGGTCCAATCTTCATTTGCTTGGTAAGTTACATAATACCAATCAAACTCAGGTTGGAAGTCATCTACCCCTTTAGCAACCAATTGCGCAGTAACAGAAAGCTGATTGTTAAACTTATAAGTGCCCTGAACCGCGAGGATTGATTCAGCTTTAAACGTTAGTCCGTTGTCATACTGCCCTACATCATAAAAGTCAGCTGTCAGAATTTCATCGCGAGTTTGCCCGGGGTTAAGAGGATCATTCACTGTGCCGAGTGTTTTACCTGCGATTATTGACCCGTAACCACTTATTTTTAGCTCTGCATTAGCTGATTGAGAGAAGATTATAAGCAAGGCTGATGCGACTAGTGAAAGCTTTTTCATTTTATCTCTCCTCAAAATGTTGCTACGACTTTGACATCGGCTGTTACGGCGCTAGCGTCTAAATATCCAATGGCATCTGGGTTTGATGCAACTGCGGATATCACTGCGGCGTTAGAATCCATTTCTTGGGGAGGAGTCCCCTTACCGGTGAAGAGAATTTTTGACCAATAAGCTTTTACTTGACTGCTTGATTTACCAATTACCTTGGAATTAAATTCTTCGGTAGCGGGATCGCTATAACTGGCACTGATCAGGATAGCTGAGCGGCCATTAGAGTAGTTTTTTGATTTACCTAAAAATATTTTTTTTATCGTACCTTGGTCAAATGTTGAATCATTACTTGGGTGAACGACAATCGCCACATCAGCCAAAGCGTTAGACATATTTAATAATGTCATTGTGGATACTACACAAACAACTTTCCACGTTTTTTTTGGAGAAGGTAATAACATAGTTAATCCTTATTATTGCTGCGCTATATTATGCTGATTGCATAACGTTATTGAAAAAAGTAGTCTGCAATAACGCGCTTTTCAAGAAATTGAAGCCGGAAATTGAGGCAGAATTTACATATTTTACACATATATATAGTGGGTTAATGTGAGGTCGGGATGTTTTAAGTTGCTGTTTGCTTCAGAAGAGAGTTTGGAGTCTTCAAATAAATGATTTTCTGATTGTAGTGAATGCAAATGAAAAAACATTTTAAATCAGTTTGTTAGTTTTTTTTATCGAAAGGGTGCATATAGCAAAGTTGCTATTCTATATTTTTCATTCTTTTATCGGGGCAAGAAATATTTCTACAAGGAACTGTATTTTGTCAGCACTGATTTATTTTATTATGCAAACGCATCTAAAGTTGAACTGCTGCAAAACTAATTGAATTAAAAAAGCAAACTGTAGCTTAACAGACAGACCACTTAAAATGAGATTGCTAATCAATTGTGCGTTAAAGAGGTATCTATAATGTATATTTCGAGCAGCAAAAGGTATCCTTATGGGTGCCGCAAGCTCCAAAAAAGAGATTGATCTGTCTCGTTAGTAGCCAATAGAAAAACCAATCCTAGAAATAGTGACCAAACACTTATGTATGGCAGCGTTTAATCTCTTCGACAAGCGCTTTGGCAAGCGGTGAGATTGAACTCATTTTTTTAGTAATTAACATTACGGGGATTTGATAGTGGTATTTCTCGGGGTGAATTGCTTTAAACAGTCCTTTATCAACCCAGTAATTAGCGTAGTGCTCTGGTAAATAGCCTATAAAGGCGCCTGATAAAATCAAATGTGCGATACCTTCATCATGATAGGCGGTTGCACTATTTTGATAATTAAGGCCATCATTACGTACTTCTTTATCTCGCATATAGTTTGAGGTAATCACCTCGGCTTGCTTCAGTAACTTATTGCGCTCATTTGGTTTACAATCAAAAAGGGCATGCCCTTTGGCGCAGTATAAATAGTTGGTTTCGTTATGCAGTGGGAAGTAATCTAAACCACGCAAGTGATGACGACTTACGCCAAGCCCCACCAGCGAGCGACCATTTACCACAGAAGTTTCTACTTCCCTCGCCTCACACACATTGATATCAAATTGAATGTTATCGCTTTTTTGTTTTAGCTTGCGAATGACCTCACTGATGCCACAGCGCGGGTCGCTCACCATGGTATCAATTACCGAAATAGTCACTCGGCCTGATAGCTCATTTTTAGAGCCTGCAACTGTGGTGGCAAACGCTTCGCACTGCTGTAATAACTCAAGGCTTGCTTGATAGGTAATACGGCCTGGCTCGGTGAGCTCAAAACCGCTGCGTCCGCGTTTACATAATTTAATGCCAAGTCGCACTTCTAAATCAGATAAATGCGAACTGATTGTAGAGCGGCCAATATTCAGTCGAGATTCTGCAGCAGAGAGCCCGCCACATTCCACAATAGCAACAAATATGCGCAATAGGCGCAGATCGACGTCATGAATTTGCATTTTTTTAGCCTTGTTTATTAGTTTGATAATATCGGAATAAGCATCGATAATTATGCATTTATAAAACTTGGGTCGCAAGCTAACATTACTGCATTGATTAATCATCACAGTTAGATGACTAAAACGTTAGGAGACAACAATGACGTTTAAATACGGCGTAGATCGCCTGAATATTGATATTGTAAATGGCATTGCCGATGGCAGTGTTAAAGCAGTGCTTAGCCAAGAAGCGATTGATAAAATAAATACTAGCCGTCAACGCGTTGACAAAATGGCGGCATCAGACAAAGCGGTTTACGGTATTAACACCGGCTTTGGCCCACTGTGTGATACGCAAATCACCCCAGCAGAAACAAACCTATTACAAAAAAACCTGCTTATTACCCACGCAGTTGGTGTGGGTAATCCGATTGCCAAATCAATTTCAAAATTGATGCTTATCACAAAAGTACATGCCCTTAGCCAAGGCTTTTCAGGTATTCGCTTAGAAGTGGTTGAGCGTATGCTTAAGTTCATTGAACTTGATTTAATTCCTGTTGTACCAGAGCAAGGCTCGGTGGGGGCATCGGGCGATTTAGCGCCATTATCACACTTATTCTTACCACTTTTAGGTGAAGGTGAGTTTTGGGTTGGTGATGAAATTATACCCGCAGCTAAAGCCCTAGCTGACAATGGTTTAGAACCAATGGATCTTCATGCTAAAGAAGGTTTAGCGCTGATTAACGGTACCCAGTTTATTTTATCGCATGGCATTACAGGCCTAACTAAGATGCGTTACTTGCTTGACCTTGCCGATGTTGCAGGTGCAATGAGTATTGAAGGTATGCAAGGTAGCCAATCGCCATTTAGAGAAGAGCTACATGCTATTCGTGCCTTTGCTGGCAATGTTGAAGTAGCAACGCGCATGCGTCGTCTATTTAAAGATTCGCAAAATATGGCAGATCACACTGACTGTGACCGCGTTCAAGACCCTTATTCGCTGCGCTGTATTCCACAGGTGCACGGTGCATCGCGCAACGCTTACAATCATTTAAAAGAACTTGTTGAAATTGAAATGAACTCGGTCACTGATAACCCAATTGTTATTAGTGAAGAAGAAGCAATTTCGGGCGGTAGTTTCCACGGTCAACCGCTGGCAATGGCACTTGATTATGCATCAATTGCAGCTGCTGAACTGGGGAATATTTCAGACCGCCGCTGTTATTTATTACTTGAAGGTTTACACGGCTTACCGCGCCTACTAACTACATCAGGTGGCCTAAACTCAGGCATGATGATCCCACAATACACCACCGCGGCACTTGTAACAGAAAACAAGTCACTGTGTTTCCCACCGTCAGCGGACAGTGTACCAACGTCAATGGGCCAGGAAGATCACGTGTCTATGGGCAGTATCTCAGGCCGTAAACTTAACCAAATTCTTGGTAATCTTGAGAAAATCTTCGCAATTGAGCTAATGTATGCAGCGCAAGCCGTTGATTTTAGACGCCCTAATACATGTTCTGATATTATTGAACAAAATCATGCGCTGATCCGTACTAAGGTTGCGAAATTAGAAGAAGACAGACTATTAAAGCCTGATATTGATGCCATGGTTGAGTTTGTAAAATCTCAGGCATTTACTGTTACGCTTAATTAAGGATAACTGACATGAACGTACAAGAATTTCAGAATATCATCAAGCAAGGTATTCCTAGCGAATTACCAGCACCTAAAGCATATCCTGCTGGCGCTAACCGCGCGCCAAAGCGTAAAGATATTTTATCGGTCGAAGAAAAACAGCTTGCTGTGCGTAATGCGCTACGTTACTTTCCGAAAGAGTGGCATGCGGAACTAGCAGAAGAATTTGCGCAAGAACTAAAAGATTTTGGCCGCATTTATATGTACCGCTTTAAGCCAAACTATGAGCTAAAAGCACGTTCAATTTCTGACTACCCTGCGAAATGTGAGCAAGCCGCTGCGATCATGTTAATGATTGACAACAACCTTGATCCAGCAGTGGCACAGCATCCAGAGGAACTTATCACTTACGGTGGTAACGGTGCGGTATTCCAAAACTGGGCGCAGTACTTACTTGCGATGAAGTACTTAAGCGAAATGGAAGAAGACCAAACGCTACATATGTACTCAGGTCATCCTATGGGTTTATTCCCATCTTCTAAAGATGCACCGCGTGTAGTGGTAACCAACGGTATGATGATCCCGAATTACTCAAAGCCGGATGACTGGGAAAAATTCAATGCGCTAGGTGTAACGCAATATGGCCAAATGACAGCAGGCTCATTTATGTACATTGGCCCACAAGGTATCGTTCACGGTACAACCATTACGGTGATGAACGCATTCCGTAAAGTACTGAACAAAGGCGAATCACCAAAAGGTAAGATCTTCTTAACAGCCGGTCTTGGCGGTATGAGTGGTGCACAGCCAAAAGCGGGTAACATTGCTAACTGTATTACTGTGTGTGCTGAGGTTAACCCGAAAGCGGCGATTAAGCGTCACCAACAAGGTTGGGTTGATGAGCTGGTTGATAATATGCCAGATTTAGTTGCCCGTGTGCGTAAAGCACAAGAAAACGAAGAAGTCGTGTCGATTGCGTTTATTGGTAACATTGTGGATGTATGGGAAAGCTTCTTGGCAGAAGATATTTTCATTCACTTAGGTTCTGACCAAACGTCGCTTCATAACCCTTGGTCAGGCGGTTACTACCCAGTTGATATCAGCTATGAAGAATCAAATCGCTTAATTCGTGAAGAACCAGAAGTATTTAAAGAAAAAGTACAAGCGACACTTAAACGTCATGCAGATGCAGTTAACAAGCACACAGCAAAAGGCACCTACTTCTTTGACTACGGTAATGCATTCTTACTTGAAGCATCACGCGCAGGTGGCGATGTAATGGCTGAAAACGGCATTGATTTCAAATACCCATCATACGTGCAAGATATTCTTGGCCCAATGTGTTTTGACTACGGTTTTGGCCCGTTCCGCTGGGTGTGTACTTCTGGTAATCCTGAAGATCTTGATAAAACCGATGCAATTGCGGCAAAAGTGCTTGAAGAAATTATGGCAAACTCGCCTGAGGAAATTCAGCAGCAGATGCAAGACAACATCACTTGGATCAAAGACGCGAAAGAAAACAAGCTAGTGGTTGGTTCACAAGCGCGTATTCTTTATGCCGATTCTGAAGGTCGTATTAAAATCGCTAAAGCATTTAACGATGCCATTGCGCGCGGTGAAATTGGCCCTGTGGTTCTTGGTCGTGACCATCACGATGTATCTGGTACAGATTCACCATTTCGCGAAACATCTAACATCTATGACGGCAGTCGCTTCACGGCTGACATGGCTATTCACAATGTGATTGGTGATGGTTTCCGTGGTGCTACTTGGGTGTCTATCCATAATGGTGGTGGCGTTGGCTGGGGTGAAGTGATCAACGGTGGTTTTGGTATGCTACTAGACGGAAGTGACGATGCTGAGCGCCGATTAAAATCAATGCTTCTGTTTGATGTAAACAATGGAATTGCACGCCGCAGCTGGGCACGTAACGAAGAAGCCAATTTTGCAATCAAACGCGAAATGGAGCGAACTCCTAAACTTAAAGTAACGCTTTCACAGAATGTCGAAGACGATATTTTAAATAAACTAGCGTTTTAGCGAATATTGTATAAATAAAATGGAAATCAAAAGCGAGGCATATGCCTCGCTTTTTGTGTTTTATATTTAACTGAAATAACGTGGCAGTTTGCAATAAATCCCCTGAAAATCGGATAAAGTTGCTCCTGATGCATGTAAATTCATCAAGATGTTGATCTTATATTCTGGTGAACAGGTATGATTAATTAGAAATTAGACATAATTTTTACTTCACATTCTTAACCATAGAGTGATGGCCTCTTTTAAGTACACAATGATTAATCCAAATCTTCCTCTCGTTTATCACCCCAATTATTCATTTAGTTTTGATGAAAAACATCGTTTTGTGATGAGTAAATTTGCACGTCTTTATCAACATTTAGATAGCAAAGGGTATATAAATCAGCGCAATTTACATCAGCCTTCGGTGGGAGATTTTAAGCCGATGGAATTAGTGCATTGTGAAAGTTATGTACATGATCTATTTCACAATCAACTTGATAGCAAGGCAATGCGACGCATAGGTTTGCCATGGTCAGAACAATTAATGGCACGTACCTTTACCGCACCGTTAGGTACGCATTTGGCGGCTGAACTCGCGCTTGAACACGGTATCGCCTGTCATTTAGCTGGGGGCACGCATCATGCTCATTATGATTTTGGTTCAGGCTATTGCATGGTAAATGATTTGGCCTACACAGCAACACGGCTAATTAATGAAGGTAAAGCGCGAAACGTACTCATCTTTGATTGTGATGTGCACCAAGGCGATGGCACTGCGGCGATGCTTGTCCATAACCCTTATGTGTTTACCTGTTCAATTCATTGTGAAAAGAACTTTCCTTTTCGAAAGCAGCACAGCGATTTAGATATTGGCTTAGAGATAGGGTTAACTGATCCTGATTATTTAAATATCGTATCAACTACTTTAAATGACTTAATTGAACAACTTAATCCATCACTAGTTCTTTACGATGCTGGTGTCGATATTTGGCAACAAGATACGCTAGGCAAGTTAGACATTAGTTGGCAAGGTATCGCGGCCCGAGATTATGTTGTGCTTGATATTTGCCAGCGTAAAGGCGTGCCAGTAGCCACTGTGATTGGTGGGGGGTACGATAAAGATCATCAGCGATTAGCAGAGCGCCATGCTCTTGTTGTTGAGCAAGCAGCCCGATTTTAAATAACTGTGCAATTAGTCGGATACTATTAGCAAGGTTTTACGATTTTTATGCAACATACCCTTTCACCTAATAAGTTACTGAACAGCAAATGGACGGCAGTGTCACCACAAAATAAAGAAAAGCACTTTATGGTTACAAGTGTGGAGTTTGACGAAGAGGGCAGTGTGATTGAATGTATTATTGAAGCTGTTATGACCAAGCGCGAGCAAAGCATAAACTGGCGTAGCTTGAAAAACCCCGCGGTGTGGAAAATGGGGTGGCAATAGCATTTGTAAGGTACAAAAAAGCCTGTAACTGGATTACAGGCTTTTTGAAAAATAACGGCTAGTTATTTTGTTTTTTTAACTTGCTCAACTAACTTTACCACAACTACTGCGCGACGGTTTACTTTATGCGCTTCTTCAGTGTTGTCTTGACTTACTAGTTCAGACTCGCCTTTACCAGCAACCAGAATATTTGCAGCATTCACACCATGAGTATCAACTAAAATTGCCTTAACAGCTTCTGCACGTTTAACAGAAAGCTCTTGGTTATAAGTTTCATTTCCAAGGCTTGATGCGTGACCGCTGATTTTTGCTGTTACATCGTCATTTTTAAGGTACTCGGCAAATACCTCAATATCAGAAAAATAGTGTGGCGCGACATCAAATTGATCATGCTCGAAAAGCACCTCTAAACGTTCTACAACTTGACGCTCTTCAATTATCGTACAACCTTTGTTATCAACAACTTCATTGCTTGGTGTGTTTAAACAGTCATCTTGACCGTCAGCCACGCCATCTTGATCAGCATCTAATGGTGCAGGAGCCGCAGCTAATTGTTGTGTTGGCTTAGTTTCAGCAAAGGTATAAGAAACACCAAGTTTGAGTGCAGAGTCTGTGTAATCATTACTTTCAAGTGACTTAAGTAATAATGCTTCTGTGTTGACAGTCCAGTTGTCAGCCACTTCAAGGTAACCACCAAAACCAACATTCACTGCGCTAAATGAGTCATACACATCGATTTGCTTAACACCACCAACGAGGTAAAAACCTGATGTGCCTAAGTGATAAAGCGCGTCAACACCAACCCGGTGACCTGATTTATCGTTGTCTGTTGATTCAATTGCAAGGTTTAGCTTAGCTAGCTCAAGGCGTGCTGCAAAGCTTTCGTTAAAACGGTAACCAAAATCAACACCTAGACCGAGTGATTCACCCATTCGTTGCTGGGTGGTTTCTTCAGGATGCCAATGAGCAAAATAATAATCAGCAAAACCAGAAATATAAAAACTTAAATCTTTTTCTGATTGTTGTGCGTTTACAGTTGTTGCTGAAGTTGCTAAAGCAATTACGGGGATTAATTTTGCTATCTTCCCTTTGAAAATCATTCTTTATTCCTAATACAAAAGTGTGGAAAAAGCGCATTTTAACAGTGAATTATGACAATGCAAGATACTAATCAATATAAAATTATTTTGAATTAGATGTTTAAAATATAAAGCCTTTCAGCTGTAAACCCCATTTACAGTCAATCGGCTTGCTTTGCTCTTACTTGATTAATACGTAATAACACTTCGGCTGCAGCTTTAGCGTCATCGAGGGCGCGGTGATGATTTTTGAGTTCAATATCTAAGTCGACACACAGTTTACCTAGAGAATACGATTTATAACCGGGTAAATATTTGCGTGCTTGTTGTACGGTACAGATTTTCGCACGCGTATACTTTTTATTTAAACGGGCATATTCTTGGCGAATAAAGCCATAATCAAAATTAACATTATGGGCAACAAAAATTGCATTTTGACTAAATGTGTCTAATTTTTCGGCAATATGTTCAAAAAGAGGAGCATTTTTTACCATTTCATTACTAATACCGGTTAGTTCAGTAATCATTTTTGGAATATGTCGCTCAGGGTTTACCAGTGTTTGCCAGGTATCTGTAATAACGCCCTGCTCTACTTTTACTATACCGATTTCTGTGATGCGGTGCTGTTCTTTATTGCCACCCGTTGTTTCAATATCCACAACCACATAGCTTTGTTCGATATTAAAACGCCACTCAGTACGTTGTACTTTGACCTTAAAACCTGCATTGATAAGGTGCTTAATGCTGATTAGCTGATTGCGTCTTAGACTGTCTCCTGGTGCTTTAATTTCTTCAAAGTAGAGCACACCATTATGTATTACCATTAAATCGGGATAGCCATCACACAATTCTTTGAAATTTTTGCACATATTCAGTAAATGGCCATGTACCGCTTGAATCGGGGCATACTTTATAAACTCTATGAGTACCTCTAAAAGTTCTGGGTGCCAATAAAATAAGCCATTTGGCTCACCTGTGTAGGTGTTGATGGTGGCTGATAGATAATCAATAAATGCATCTTTATTGTTTAAATGTGCGAGCTTTTCATTAATTTCCAATTCTAATGTGCAAAAGAAAGAATCTTCTTTGAGTATTTTGGGGAAATTGGAAAACTCATTAGCACGTTTTGAACTTGGATGTTGGTAAAGTTCATGCCAAAAGGTGAGAGCAAATAAAGAGCGCCATAACTTGTTTTCGGTAAAGTAACATAGCTTTTGTTGTTTGATATAACGTTCTTTTACACCGCTTTCGACTTGTCCTAAATAGGCCTCATCAAGTGCGATTGGCTCGCCTGAATCGCGTAAAATGTCGGTTAAAACACTGGTGCGTTTTTGATTAAACTTTTGCGCATAAAAGTCTTCTGCAAAAAGTAATAAAGTTTCACTGTCAGGATCATCCAAAATTTCAACTAAGAGTTTTTCACAAAGTGCTTTTCGCTCTGATTTATAAAGCAAACGAATGTATTTTTCTTTTGCTGCTGGGTGATGCGATAGGCTTAATAACTGTTCAGCAAGCGCGCTGTTATCTGCAAGTAATGCTATTGCTAATTTATATAAACCATGATGGTATTTTTGCGCTGCAGTAAAACCTACTGGGGGCTCAGCGTTTAAAAGTGTTTTGGCTAGAGATGTTAAGGCCGTAATATCAGATTTATCTGTTTGCTTTATGTCATTAAATACGTTGGCATGTAAAAATGCGCTTTTAGCTTCATCCATGTCAGCAAAATTGGCATGTTGTTGCTGTACACCTTGTGTTTGCAGGACGCCTAAATCGCGCAGCGAAAATTGATTAAGTCTTCCTGATAAATGGCCAAAGTATAAAAACAGCAAATAGTTAAATGTGATTTGTTTTGCAAAGTAAATATGGTTGGTGACAATAGGGTGTTTTTTTACAACATCGTAGCTCAGAGCACCATTTTGGTTGTTTAAAACAAAGTTTAACCATTTGCTTTTATTGGCACTTTTTATGGGTTTATCGAACTCTAAACTAGCGCTTAATTCGATCAGGTCCTGTTTATTTAGCTGTGCAACAAAATCAGAAAAAGTATGTTTGCTTATGCGCGCTACAAACCCCGACTTTCGAAGTTGGTTTATTGCAGTTGCTGCATCGTTGATTTCGCTATAATACAGAGTGTCTTTGCGGATAAAGGCGGATTTACGATTAAGAATGCGCACTAAAATACACTTTGCCTCTTCATTTAATGTCTCAAAGGTATTTAGAAAGTCTAATTCCGAGGCTGCCAATAAATGCGCTGAAGTTGATTTAATAAACGCTACAAACTCAACAAAATGGGACAAATAGTACTTTTCTGGCAACTCTTTCATTGGATTGGGGTCTTAACAACACGATTGCAATATTTTGCTCTGCAAAAGTCGGCTAATCAATCATTTTGCACGTATTAACATTTTCTAACCAATAAGCTTTTACTGATCCTCTGAGGATTTGTTAGTTTATGTTTATTCACATTCAAGGAAGTAACATGAAAATAATAACAGCCTTAATCGTTACTCTTGGCTTTGTTAGCACAGCAAGTTTAGCAAATAATAAAAACACCCTATTTAACGAAGTACTTATTAATACGGAGTTGACCTTATCCCAGCCAGTTTATCCACTTGATTTACTGCCAAACCCAGGTAAAGAGCTGATGCTAATAGGTACCTTTAATGGAAAGCAGTACATCGATATTTATGGTGCATCCGAATCTGCTTTGTATAACCGCATTAAAAGAGTAGAAGTACCTAAAAGCATGTTGGGTTTTGACGTTACACAATGGCAAAACGCGCAGCAGCAAGTGTATTTATTTTCTGCAGAGGCTATTTATCAATTACAACTGGAAAACGAATTGATAATTGAGCCTATTGTCGATATTCAAACTTACCTTAAAAAAGACATTGCTCCGCATTTATCAAAAATGGACTTTGTACATAACGTTAATAACGACTTAAAAGCAGACTTTTTAACGACAGATTTAAACGCGAGTTTTCTCTATTTATCAGGTGATCACGGCTACTACAAAGTGAATATTGATTTACCTGCTCGGTTAGATATTGAAGGGCATAGTGCCGAAATAGAGCCGCCACGATTTGCTTTTTTTGATACCAATGAAGACAAAATAGCTGAGTTAATTGGTTTTAAAAATGCTGAGTTAACGCTCTTACCCAGCATTAACGCCAAAAATGCCCAAGTGATTAAGTTAAAAGAGGATATTATGGTGGATGATTGGTGGCACACAAAAGATGCCGATGGCGAATCACTTGACCAAAGTAATCTTGTTTACAGGAAGTTAGAGCGTATTGAGGATGTAAATCATGATGGTATTTTTGATTTAGTGGTGCGCTATACCAAAAGTTCCGGGGCGCTTGATAGGCAAAATGATTATGAAATTTATGCCGGTGCTATTGATGCGGGCAAAATTGTTTTTCAACAAAAAACCAGTTCGCTTATTCAAGACGAAGGCACACTCACCGACCTTACTTTTGTTGATATTAATGGCGATAAGCAATTAGAAGCGTTAGTTTCTGGTTTTGATATTGGCGTGTCGCAAATTATTGGTGCGCTTTTATCTGGGTCAATCTCGCAGGACGTGCATTTGTTTTATCAAAACGGGCAGGGCAATTTCACGCCAAAAAATAAAATAACTCGCGAAGTAGAGCTAAGTTTTAGTATTTCAAAAGGGCGCAGCGGCTCCCCAGTGGTGCTGTTTGCCGATGTAAACGGTGATGGCAAAAAAGACTGGGTGTTGTCAGATGAGCAAAAAGCGGTCAACGTTTATTTAGCTAAAAGTAAGCATGACTTTGAGCGTAGGGCGACAAAATACAAAACCACTTTACCGATGCAGGGCAGGCGAGTGGTCAGTACCGACTTAAACCAAGATGGACGAGATGATCTGGTGATGAGCTATGGCAGACTTGATGATGAAAACATGCGCAGCACCATAAAAATATTGTTCGCGCAAAGCTAAATAGTCATATTAAGTAGTAAGGTGCTGAACTACACTTATACATTATTCGCTCAAGGATCTGTTTGTGCTTAAACGTATTTTTGCTGCCAGTTTGCTGGCAACATCCTTTTTTTCCTATGCCGGTGCGATTAAATTTGGCTTTAATCAACATCATTATTCCCCTCATGTTATTCATGATGATAACTTTACGGCACAATCGGGTATTGTGTTGGATGTAAGCAAAATTGTTGCTGAAGAAGCTGGTTTTATTGCCAAATTATTGCCTTTACCGCGCAAACGTATTGAAGGGTTTTTAGTTGAAGGGAAAATTGATGCGCTATGTCATACAAATCCGGCATGGTACCCAAATCCAAGTTTATTGTGGAGCAAACCACTGTATAGGGATGGTGATGTAGTGGTGAGCAATCGCAAATTACTCTCACTTGATGCCTTTTATGAGAACAAAGATTTTAAACTTGGCACTGTACTTGGCTATAAATACCCAGAAATAGCTCCATACTTTGCCACCGGCATCGTAAAACGTTTTAATAGCACCTCGTCTAAAGGAAGCGCTGCGCGATTTATAAAGGGCGAGTTAGACGGCTTTATTTCGTCTCTAAGTGAGGCGAATTATTTGGTGCAACTTAAGCGCTTTAATGTGCTTGCAATAAACGACAATCAAATCCATTGTACGTTTTCGCCAAAGCTAAGTGAAGAGAAACGAAATCGGTTATTGAAGGCAACTGAGCAGTTAAAAGAGAAAGGAGAGTTCGAGCATATTCTTGCAAAATACATCAAGCCAGATTAATACGGTTTTACTATAGCTTAGACAAATAAAAAGGGCCCATAAAGGGCCCTTTGGTTTTCTCTAGTATCGTTCAAATTTTTTGCCAGTCTTAACCCCTTAAGACAATTAGGCAACCCTTCGCAGGGCTCCAGTACCGGAGTGTTAATCAAGTACTTGGATTTGGTAAGTGAAAATGCCGCAGCACTTTCACTAAATAAAGCGGCTATACAAGTAACTATACCCTTGGGTATTAACTCAACCTACATCCCACATGCAAGTAGCTGTTGATTTAGCACATTTATCAACGAATTCGTTTGTATCGTGCCTGCAATAAAAACGAATAACTACTTTGTTCAGTTTGCGTTACTTCTAGCCGAGTAACCGTTATGCAATCGACAGGAAAAAGCCTGCAATTGCTGCGCTCATTAAATTAGCCATAGATCCAGCTAATACCGCGCGTAAACCAAGTTGCGCTATGTCTTTACGGCGACTTGGTGCCATACCGCCGATGCCACCAAGCAAAATAGCGATAGAGCTTAAATTAGCAAATCCACACAACGCAAAGGTAACCACAGCTTTAGTGTGCTCGCTCAGTTGCGCTTGGTAATTCATAAAATCTAAGTAAGCAACAAACTCGTTTACTACTAATTTTTGCCCGATGAAGCTACCAGCAAGTTGCGCTTCACTCCACGGAATACCTAATAGCCATGCAATCGGTGCAAAGGCATAACCTAAGATTTGTTGAATGGTTAAATCAGGGTTATCAAACCAGCCGCCTAACCAACCTACAAAACCATTAGTTAATGCAATAAGAGCTACAAACGCAAGTAACATAGCACCTACATTCATCGCTAATTGCATGCCGTTTAATGCACCACCAGCGGCTGCATCAATTACGTTTACAGGTTTTTCATCCGTGTGATCTAATTCATCTAAATCTTGTTTTGGTGATTCTGTTTCTGGCACCATCATTTTTGCCATTAAGAACCCACCTGGTGCAGCCATAAAGCTTGCTGCAATAAGGTATTTTAATTCAACACCTAAACTTACATAACCCGCTAAGATAGAGCCAGCTACAGTTGCTAAACCACCTACCATCACGGCAAATAGTTCAGAGCGAGTCATGGTTGCAATAAACGGTTTTACTACCAGTGGTGCTTCTGTTTGACCAACGAAAATATTGGCGGTAGCTGAAAGCGACTCAGGCTTAGATGTGCCTAATAATTTTTGTAAGCCACCACCTAAAATCTTAATTATCCAGTCCATAATGCGTAGGTGGTATAAAACCGCGACCAACGCAGAGAAAAAAACAATTACAGGCAGTACTTTAATTGCAAAAACAAAGCCAATGCCTTCTATTTCGTTACCAGCTAAGCCGCCAAACAAAAAGCGAATGCCATCGTTCGCATAGCTAATTACATTGGCAACACCAACTGAAATACCGTTAAGTACTTCACGTCCAGCAGGTACGTATAAAACAAACGCACCGATCAGCACTTGCAGTGCAAACGCACCACTTACAGTGCGTAAATTAATTTTTTTACGATTAGTTGAGCATATAAATGCAATGGCGAGTAAGCTCGCAATACCAACTAAACTCATTAAAGAGGTCATAAGTCTTTCCCAAGTTACCTTTTATTGAAGTAATTGTTTTATCTTGCTTTTTAATATATCAATGGCAACTCGATTGCGCCCCCCTCGGGTCACAACAACATCCGCATTGTGTTTTGATGGGTCAATAAATTGGTAAAACATTGGTCTTACCGTTGCTTGGTATTGCTCAATCACAGATTGCAAGCTTCTGCCACGCTCTTCTAAATCACGCTGCATACGACGCATCAAACAAATATCTAATGGGGTATCAATAAATACCTTAATATTAAACTCATCACACAGCTTAGGATCTGAAAGGAGTAAAATACCTTCTACAATCAATATTTTAGCCGGCTGGATTCGACGTGTTTGATCGCTGCGCGTGTGTTTCGCATAGTCGTAAACAGGAATATCTACCGATTCGCCCGCTTTCAGATGATTTAAATGTGATAATAATAGCTCATGCTCAAATGCATCTGGGTGATCGTAGTTCGTTTGCGTTCTGTGTTCGAACGGCAAATGAGACTGATCACGGTAATACGCGTCTTCTTCAATAATGGCGATAGCACCGGGTGCTAATTCATTTACAAGTTCATTGTAAATCGTTTGACTAAACAACGACTTTCCAGAAGCAGATGCACCTGCAATCGCGATAATTGTGCGTGTCACAAAAACGTTACCTTAAAAATCATTACAAAAGTGACTTACCTTATCAAAAAAGCGCACAATTATCTTTAGTTAGTGTCGCCTACCGGTTCTTTCCTGAATACCGCGACAAATTTAGCTCCTTTAACTGGTTAAAAACAGGACAAAAGTCCTGTGTTATGCATGATGCAAAGCCTAGAGTATTTATATCGCTAACGTAATTTGGCAAGGCGAAATATTTGCCAGTAGCTAAACTAAAAGCAAACACCTTTTTGGTCAATTAAACTGAGGTAACTATGGCAAGAGCGCTAATTCTAATGGCAGACAGTTTAGGTATCGGTGCAGCGCCCGATGCTGAGCGTTTTGGTGACAAAGGCGCAAATACCTTAGCCCATTTATTAGCAGCCTATCATGGCGAAACAGGTCACAAGCTAGCGTTACCTAATTTATCGAAACTGGGTCTTATCGATGCCTGTGAAGAGGCGAGTAATACTAATTGCCAAGTTGCTGAGCGTAACCAGCCAATTGCAGCTTATGGTTACGCTAAAGAAATTTCATCAGGTAAAGACACGCCATCAGGTCATTGGGAAATGGCTGGGGTGCCTGTGCTTTTTGATTGGGGCTATTTTCACGATAAACAAAATAGTTTTCCAAAAGCGTTTATTGAAGAATTTATTAAACGCGCAAATTTGCCTGGTATTTTAGGCAACTGTCACTCATCAGGAACAGTGATTCTAGAAGCGCTTGGTGAAGAGCATATCAAGACAGGCAAGCCAATTTGTTACACCTCAACCGATAGTGTATTCCAAATTGCCTGTCATGAAGACATTTTTGGTCTTGAACGTTTATATGAGATTTGCCAAATTGCGCGAGAGTTATTAGACGAATACAACATTGGCCGTGTGATTGCACGTCCATTTTTAGGTGATGCAGCAGATAACTTTGCTAGAACGGGCAACCGCCGTGATTATTCTGTATTACCTCCTGCACCAACTTTATTAGATAAACTTGCTGAGAATAATGGTGCGGTGATTAGCATTGGTAAAATCTCAGACATTTATGCCCACCAAGGTATCACTGAAAAACACAAAGCGCCTGGTCTTGAAAACTTAATGGCAAAGACAGTTGAAGTATTTGGCAGTGCAAAAGATCACAGTTTAACGTTTGTTAACTTAGTGGACTTTGATGAAAAGTTTGGTCATCGCCGTGATGCTATTGGCTACGCAAAAGCACTAAAACAATTGGACGACTATTTACCTGAGTTTTTAGCGTTACTTGGTAAAGATGATGTATTGATGATCACAGCTGATCACGGCTGTGACCCAACTTGGCAGGGCACAGATCACACGCGTGAATACGTACCTGTTATCGCGTATACCCCAGGTATGAATGCTGTAAATTTAGGTGAACGCGACACCTTTGCCGATATTGGCCAAACCTTAGCCCAATGGTTCTCACTTGCACCATTGGAATATGGAAACAGTTTTAAATCTCAGCTTGGCAGCTAACTTAATAGGAAAGATTATGAGCACTCCACACATTAATGCACAATTAAATGATTTTGCCGAAACGGTATTAATGCCAGGCGATCCGCTTCGTGCGAAACATATTGCTGAAACGTTTTTAGATGATGCACGTGAAGTAACATCAGTTAGAAATATTTTAGGTTACACAGGAACATACAATGGAAAACCTGTGAGCATCATGGCATCTGGCATGGGTATTCCTTCAATGAGCATTTATGCTCGAGAGTTAATTGTTAGTTATGGCGTTAAAAACTTAATTCGTATTGGTACCTGTGGCGGTATTGGTAGCGACATTAAAATTCGCGATATTATTTTTGCACAAGGTGCATCTACTGACTCAAATGTAAACCGTGCTCGTGTTCAAGGTTATGACTTTGCTGCAATTGCAAATTTCGACCTGCTTGTAAATGGTGTTGAAGCGGCAAAACGCTTAGGTATTTCTGCAAAAGTAGGCAATGTTTTCACTACAGACACCTTCTATCAAGCTTCAACAGAGCTATATCAAAAGCTTGATAAGTTAGGTGTGTTGGCTGTAGATATGGAAACTGCAGGCCTTTACGGTGTTGCGGCTGAGTATGGCGCAAATGCAATGGCATTATTTACTGTAAGTGACCATGTGATCACAGGCGAAGCAACGCCAAGTGAAGAAAGACAAACTAGTTTTAATGAAATGGTTAAAATTGCACTAGAGTCAATTTAACGGTTTTATTAAATTCCTCCTAAACAGTTGTGAAGTCAAAGCCAGTATTTTTACTGGCTTTTTTTTATTCTGAAGGTAACTTTAAATAACTGATAAGTGAACAGTTACACACTTTATTACAGATAGATCGTGAGATTAACACTGTGCTTACCTCTGCAACAGACGAAATTACTGATGTTTGCTACTTTTAATAGGCGTTCAAAGAGAATGAGGAATGGACTATGAAAGCATTAGCATTACCATTAGTGAGTGCATCACTATTAGCGTTACCAACAGCGGGTATCGCATTTAATAAATCTACCATTGAATCAGTGCTAGTTCAGGCGTGTAAGGATGTAAAAAGTAATAACGTTTATAAGTTACGCTCCAATTTAAAAACCAATCATCTTAGCACCCATGTTATTAGCGAAAAGCTAATGTGTAATGGCGAAAGTGTTTACGATTTCGCGATGACACATAATGCGGATAAAACGGCAAAAGTATTAAGAATTGGATCAGTATCAATTCATGATGTTGCACTTAATAATGCAGATAAAATTTGGGTTTGGCTAGATGAATAGCCCTTTAAATTTAGATAGTTACTAAACAGTCTGCATATATTCGCAGGCTGTTTTGTCAACCCCCTTTACAGAAAATATTGTCATCACATTTCCAAGCTACTGTAATATAAATGCCATCTAAAGTTCATAACATACCCGAAAAAAAATGAGGTATGGCAATGGAACACGAAAAATTACAACTTATCGATCAAATCGTCTCAACTGCCAAACGAGAGTTTGATATTGATTTAGCAAAAGAAAAACTACTTTCTGAAGAAGAATATCGCACCTTAGTGTTTACTGAACTAGCAAGTTTAGAAAATGCTGAGCTTAATCGCTTAATTAGCTTATTTGACCAAGCGAGCAATAATCCACAACAAGCATCAGTGCACAATGAGCAATCAACATCTCATCGAAATAAAGGTGTGCTTATTGCTTCATCAATTGCATTTATCGCACTTTGTGCCATTGGCGCATGGTTTGGCTTTTCTGGAACAAAGACGCAGCAAAATGAAATTGTTGCTTTACCAGCCAAAGTTGTTTCACAAAAATCACCTGAAATGGCAAAACCTAAACCAGCAGAGCAAATACCTGAAGTCGCTTATCAATCATTGTTTGCAATTCACGGTTCTAACACCATTGGTGAAAAGTTAGCACCTGCGTTACTAAAAGCTTATTTTGAAGAGCAGGGTGCTAAAGAGATAGATTGGCAGCAAGGAAAAATAGCAACAGAACGCACCATGAAATTTGACATGGATGGCGAGAAATTAGCAATTGCTTTAGCTGCGCATGGATCGTCCACGGCATTTAAAGCGCTGAATGCGAATATGGCACAGATCGGCATGTCATCTCGTAAAATAAAAACCAGTGAAATTGAAGCGTTAAAAGGGCAATCGGGTGACCTTTCCAAACTAGGCAATGAACATATTATTGCGTTAGATGGTTTAGCGATTATCGTTAATCAAAATAACCCGTTAAAAACGATCACGACAGAAACACTATCACGTATTTTTTCTGGTGAGATTAGTAACTGGGCTGAAATCGGCGGAGAACAAGCTCCTATTAATGTGCTTGCTCGCGATGATAATTCAGGTACTTTTGATACCTTTAAATCATTGGTGTTAAAGAAATACGGCCGTAAGTTAACGAAAATAGCAAAGCGTTTCGAGTCGAGCTCTGAACTATCTGAGCATGTTTCACGTGATGATTTTGCCATTGGCTTTATTGGCTTAAATTACATTCGCTACAGCAAGGCACTTGCAATTGCCGACAGCAGTGATACAAAAGCCATTTACCCAACTCGCTTTACGATTGCAACTGAAGACTACCCACTTGCTCGCAGACTTTACCTTTACACACCAACTAACAGCGCAACCCAAATTAAAGATTTTGCCAATTTTGCAATTTCAGACCGTGGTCAAGAAATTGTGCAAGAGTTGGGGCTAATATCGCAATCTATTCGTGTTGAAGATGTGGCATCAAGTGAATTAGCACCAGATAAATACAACCAATATGCCAAATTAGCGAAGCGCTTGTCGTTAAACTTCCGTTTTAACTATGCTACACGCGACTTGGATAACAAAGGTAAGCGAGATTTGCAACGTTTAGTATCTTTTGTTGAAGAAAACCCAAGTAAGAAACTGGTACTTATGGGCTTTTCTGACAGTATTGGTGCACGCGACAAAAACACCATGTTATCGTTAAGCCGTGCTAAAAGTGTTGAACAAGAGCTAAATGCTCGTGGCATTAACGTATATGCAGTTGAAGGTTTTGGTGAAGATATGCCACTGGCCAATAATGATAATGAAGTAGGGCGCGAACGTAATCGTCGTGTTGAGGTATGGGTACTTTAGATAACCTGTTTATTATCGCTTACTAATTTATTAGCGTGATACTTTACCTTTATAGGCTGAAGTATCACGTTTTAGCAGACTCAGCTTGTAATTGCTAAAGTCGTTTCACATCCTTTATTCTTAAATTCCGCTTGTTTAGTCATAACTCTGTCATTTTTCTCGCTTAAACTCTGTGCTTCAATATTTAGGAGGGTTATAAAGTGCACAATTTATTAATGGATAAAGCGAGTTTATCGCAAGTGTTTCTAGCTTTTGCACCAATGGAAGCTTTGAAAGTAAAGCATAATATTGAATTTGCAATTAATGCGTTGTCACTTCCTTCACCTGAACTGCTTGCTGAAATGCAAACCTTGGGTATTGATTTACCAAGCTCGCCAAGTGCATCTAAAAAAGTTGATTTAGCAACAATTAATAGCACAGTGCTTACCACTCATTTAACAGAGCTCTTCTTAGATAAGCATAAATTGCTAAAAACCTTTTCTGAGTTTTCACTCAGCGAACAAGTAGCATTAAGAGCGTTTTTAAATAACCTGATGCCAATGCTACATCTTCCTCCAGCATCCTTAGTCGAAAAGATGCAGCGTGAAGGTGTGCTGGATGCATTAATGGGCGAAGAAAATAAAGCACAAGCGGTTAAAAATAAAATAGCCTCAATAAATGCTGCTAAAGAGAATCATAAACTCGATGCTGTGAAAGCGCGTCTTGCAAAACTTTCTGAAAGCCAAAAACAATGTCCTGATGAGCTAAAAATAGCGCGTGTAAAGGCAAATTTGAACAAAGCGGTGACTGAGACACAGCCTGAAGTGTTGATAGATATAAAAAATAAGATTGTTCAGCTAGGTTAATCCTTAATAACAGAGCACCATTTTATTAACTCAATGAGCAACGCTTACTAAAATCACTTTTAACCACCTTCTGTGGCCTGTACCAGATGCTTACAAAGCAAATTTTTACTAACTTACAGGCCTCACCCCTCATTTATAAACCCTGCACAGTAAAAAACCTCATAAAAAATGACGAAAATTTACAGCAGAGATCATCATTTTACTAAGTGTGCTTAAAAAACGGATTAAAAAGATAGGCCAAGTTAGTAAAAATTTGATCTGTGAACGGTGTTTAGGCAGAAAAATACCAACTCGTTAGTAAAATTATGATCTGTGATGCTAGAAACTTGGTTTAAATGGGACTTAACTTAGTAAAAATGTGATCCAGCTATGATTTCGATGCTGATTTTTTAATTCACCTAGTAAAATTATGATCTCAGAATCGGAAATGTTAGTAAAAATGTGATCTCAAATGAAGCTTGTTAGTAAAATTCTGATCTTAAATAAACTAATTTTGCCACTTTTAGCTGCAAAGCTGACATAAAAAGCACAGTAATGCATCAAAATTGAACAACTGTTAACGTTAGTTTTACAAATTATGGGTTTTTGATTTAGCTAGTAAAATAGCGATCTGATTTTTAAGTTGGTAATTCAGCACTTAGTAAAAATATGATCTAAGTAATCGGTCTGTGTCACAAATGAAAAAAAGGCCATATGGCCTTTGGATCACAGTTAGGGATACATAAAATTTTTTTAAAAAAGCTAGGCGCTTTGCCTAGCTTAATCTTTATGGCGAATAATCTTTGCCCTATGGGTATTAAGAGAACTGGTTCATAGTGTTGTCTTCACCAGCTGCTTTAAGCGCAGCGTCACCAGAGAAGTACTCTTTGTGGTCATCACCCATGTCAGAACCCGCCATATTTTGGTGTTTAACACAGGCAATACCTTGACGAATTTCTTGACGCTGAACGTTCTTAACATAACCAAGCATACCTTGCTCACCGAAGTACTCTTTTGCAAGGTTATCGGTTGATAACGCTGCAGTGTGGTAAGTAGGCAGTGTAATTAAGTGGTGGAATATACCTGCTTCACGTGCTGCATCAGCTTGGAAAGTACGGATCTTCTCATCAGCTAATGCTGCAAGTTCAGTGCTGTCGTACTCAACACTCATTAGCTGGTCGCGGTTGTACTGCGAAACATCCTTACCTTCTTCGACCATTGCATCAAATACTTGCTGACGGAAGTTTAGAGTCCAGTTGAACGATGGTGAGTTGTTATAAACTAGTTTTGCATTAGGAATAACTTTACGAATTTCATTTACCATAGCACCAATTTGGCCTACGTGTGGCTTCTCAGTTTCAATCCACAGTAAATCTGCACCATTTTGTAATGATGTAATACAATCAAGTACACAGCGCTCTTCACCAGTACCTGGGCGGAATTGGAATAGGTTACTTGGTAAACGCTTAGGACGAACAAGTTTGCCGTTACGGTTAAGAATAACGTCACCGTTTTTAATATCTGTAGATTCAATTTCTTCTACATCTAGGAAAGCGTTATATTGGTCGCCTAAATCACCTGGTTCATTGCTTACTGCGATTTGTTTGGTAAGGCCTGCACCTAATGAATCGGTACGCGCTACAATGATGCCGTTATCAACACCTAATTCAAGGAATGCATAACGAACAGCATTAATTTTCGCTAGGAAATCTTCATGTGGAACCGTTACTTTGCCGTCTTGGTGACCACATTGTTTTTCATCTGATACTTGGTTTTCAATTTGAATACAACATGCACCTGCTTCAATCATTTTCTTCGCAAGTAGGTAAGTTGCTTCTTCGTTACCAAAACCTGCATCAATATCGGCAATAATTGGTACAACGTGGGTTTTATGGTTTTCAATTTTATCCAGCACAGCTTGTTCAGTTGCGCTATCACCAGCTTTACGGGCTGCGTCTAATTCACGGAAATAACCACCTAATTCACGCGCATCTGCTTGACGAAGGAAAGTGTATAGCTCTGCAATTAGTGCTGCTACAGACGTTTTTTCATGCATTGATTGGTCTGGTAGCGGACCAAATTCAGAGCGAAGTGCTGCTACCATCCAGCCAGAAAGGTATAAGTAACGACGGTCAGTGTTATTTTGGAAATGCTTTTTAATTGAAATCATTTTTTGTTGGCCAATAAAACCGTGCCAACAACCTAGAGACTGAGTGTACTTTGATGGATCTTGGTCGTACGCTTCCATATCTTTACGCATGATATCGGCAGTGTAGCGTGCAATCTCTAAACCATTTTGAAAGCGATTTTGTAGACGCATTCGCGCTGCTGACTCAGGGTTAATGTTCTGCCATTTTTTGTCACCAACTTCTTTTAAAGTTGTAATGCGGTCAATCTCTTGTTGGTAAGTAAGTTGTGTAGCCATCGTTATCATTCCTTCATCTTGTTTAATTGGATGGCGCTGGTGTTATTAACTCACTGAGCAACAACATTGAACGGGTAGCGCCTTTACATCTAAGTTAGGCTGAATCGTAATGATTTATGAAATTTATAGTTTTTATCACCAATATTTATCTAATGAATGCCAAAAACAAGCTTTCTTGTGTAAGTTAGATAGAATCAAGTAACCAAAATATTTAAACGCATACAATTGTGTGCCACTTCAAGGTGAGAAAACTTATGACAACACGAATTCACCACGCAGGGTTAGCAGTAGACCCGAGTTTATATGCCTTTATTAACCATCAGGTTATTCCAGGAACTGGCGTTGATGTAGAGCACTTTTGGCAAGGCTTTTCAAAAATAGTGTCAGAAATGACGCCTATCAATCGTGCGTTGTTGGTCAAACGTGATGACCTTCAAGTGCAAATCGACCAGTATCATCAAGCACATTCCAATTTTGACTTTGACCATTACAAACAGTTTTTACAGCAAATTGGCTACCTTAAAGCTGCGCCAAGCGATGTTACTATTAGCACTGAAAGTGTTGAGCCAGAAATCGCAACCATGGCCGGCCCTCAACTTGTAGTGCCAGTGAGCAATGCACGTTTTGCGCTGAATGCGGCAAATGCACGCTGGGGTTCACTTTATGATGCGCTTTATGGCACAGATGCAATTTCGTATGAAAACGGTCGAGAGGCAGGTAAAGAGTACAACCCTGTTCGTGGTAATGCCGTGATTGATTTTGGCCGTGAATTTTTAGATCAAGCATTGCCATTAAGCTATGGCTCGCATAAAGATGCCACTGATTATGCAATTGTTGATGGCAAACTGATTGTAACCCTGAATAATGTTAGCCAAAGTGGCTTACAAACCCCTGAACAGCTTGTGGGCTATAACGGAACAAAACAACAACTGAAAGAATTAATCCTGCAAAATAATGGGTTACACATCATTATTCAGTTTGATGAAAACCATCAAATTGGTAAGCAGGATAATGCCCATATTAAAGATATCGTGCTTGAATCTGCACTTACAACCATCATGGACTGTGAAGATTCTGTGGCGGCTGTGGATGCTGAGGACAAAGTAGGGGTTTACAGCAATTGGCTTGGGCTGAATAAAGGTGATTTGTCGGTTGAGTTTGAAAAAGGCGGTAAAACACTTACACGTGCGCTTAACCCCGACCTTACCTTTACTGATTTAGTGGGGGAGCAACAGCAGCTCAAAGGTCGTAGTTTAATGTTGGTGCGTAATGTGGGTCATTTAATGACAAACCCTGCGATTTTAGATAAAAACGGCGATGAAATTTTCGAAGGGATTATGGATGCAGTGATCACCTCACTGATTGCGCTTCATGACCTAAAAGGGAACGGTAAACTTAAAAATAGCCGAGCTAACAGCATTAATATCGTGAAACCTAAAATGCACGGCCCTGAAGAAGTTGCTTACGCTAATACCTTATTTTGCAAAGTAGAAAATCTCTTAAATATTCCTGAAAACACCTTAAAAATGGGTATTATGGATGAAGAGCGACGCACATCGGTAAATCTTGCTGCGTGTATTTCTGAAGCGAAAGAGCGCGTTATTTTCATCAATACTGGATTCTTAGATAGAACGGGTGATGAAATTCATACCAGCATGTTAGCAGGCCCAATGTTGCCAAAAGAGCAAATCAAAGCGCAAAAGTGGATTGGGGCATATGAGAACAATAACGTTGATGTAGGCCTTGCGTGTGGCTTAAGTGGCAAAGCGCAAATTGGTAAAGGCATGTGGCCAATGCCAGATGAAATGGGCAAAATGTTAGCGCAAAAAACAGCGCATGTGCAAAGTGGGGCGAACACGGCGTGGGTACCATCACCTACGGCAGCAACATTGCACGCGCTTCATTATCATCAGCAAGATGTATTTAGCTTGCAGCAAGACATTAAACAACGATTAGCGGCAAATGTGGATGATATTTTATGTCCGCCACTGCACCCTGAGCCAAAAGCGATGACCCAAGAAGAAATACAAAATGAGCTCAATAATAATGCACAAGGTATTCTTGGCTATATGGTGCGCTGGGTAGAGCAGGGAGTTGGCTGTTCGAAAGTTCCTGATATTAATAACGTTGGCTTAATGGAAGACCGAGCAACACTGCGTATTTCTTCACAGCATATGACTAACTGGTTATGTCATGGTATTTGCTCTGAAAAACAAGTGATTGATACCTTAGAAGCGATGGCTAAAGTGGTTGATAAACAAAATGAAGGGGATGTTAACTATCGAAATATGGCGGATAACTATGGCGAAAGTGTTGCTTTCCAAGCTGCTCTTGAGCTAGTACTTAGCGGTACAAAACAGCCAAATGGTTATACTGAGCCAGTATTACATCGTCGCCGTTTAGAGTTTAAAGCAGCGAACTAATAACCTGAGGTGTAAACCCCATTTACAAAAAAGGCCTGACAATTCAGGCCTTTTTAAGTTAACTATTAATTAGTCTTTTACGATAGCGTTATGGTAGATGTTTTGTACATCATCACTGTCGTTAAGCATATCCATAAACTTTTGGAAAAGTGGGATATCATCGCCTTCAATGTCTACGTTTGTTTGTGGAACGAAGGTAATTTCTTCCACATCTAATTTCACATCAGGAAATGCTTCACTTAACGCTGTTTTAACGTTAAAGAACTCTGTATGTGGTGCAAAAACCGATACGATGCCGTCTTCTAGTTCAACGTCAGTCACATCTACATCTGCCATCATTAGTGCTTCTAGCACTTCTTCGTCGTTTTCACCTTCAAAAGCAAATACAGCTTGATGATCAAAACTATGCGCAGCTGTACCTGGGCTACCAATTTTAGAATTAGTTTTAGTAAATGCTAAGCGAACATCTTTGATTGTACGGTTAGGGTTATCGGTTAAGCAGTCGATAATTACCATACAGTTGCCAGGGCCGAAACCTTCGTAACGTGCTGGTTGATAATCTTCACCAGAGCCACCTTTTGCTTTTTCAATCGCTTTGTCGATAACGTGAGCAGGTACTTGGTCTTTCTTTGCTTTGTCGATAAGGCGTTTTAACGATAAGTTAGTATCAGGATCAGCACCGCCATTTTTAGCGATTACGTAGATCTCTTTACCGTATTTAGAGTTTACTTTTGTTTTTACAGCGGCGGTTTTAGCCATCGCGTTCTTGCGAACTTCAAACGCTCTTCCCATCTTAATTCACTCTCTATTTTCGCAGGAAATTTAGTTGCCTGATTCTAACAAGTCATTGCAAAAACGGCTAGTGTTAACATACTGGGTTTTTAATAACTATTATTTACGAAACTTAAATCGCAGGCTATTTAACATAACACTTAAAAATAAAAGTGATATATGAATTATATTTTAAACATTCACCATATGAATGGTAATAAACGAGAGTTGTGATTTAAATCAATGAAACTTTTTAAAGTGACGGTTTTGTTATGGGATATATTTTAATGTGGAAGAGGAGTTTAGAAACGATATCCAATGCGCCAGCTGAAACTTGAATAATCATCCTTAGGTAAAAAAGCAAGGCTAGTATCAAGCTCGATCATCCATTCATGTGTAATATCATAGGTGATGAATAAACTTAGCTCGGCATAATCATCATCGCTATTGTAAGAGTGCGATTGTCTGCCGGCAAAGCTTATAACACCCTCTGGTCTTTTTGGACCATCACCCTGAAAGAGTTCATTCCAGCGAATTACGCCACCAGCGAGCAAATATTGATCAGGCGTTATTTGAATTACCCTTGACGCTGAAAGCAATGCACTTAACACAATGGTTTCATCTTCTAGTGAATCGGTAAAAGCAAAGCCCAAATTATTTTCTTTAACCAATTTATTGCGATAGCGCCACTCATTGTATTGAAGAGATATAGAAGGCTCTACAACCCACTCATCTAGAAAAATCCCGTAACCAATGGCAAGGCCATAACTTGGTGCATACGTCGTTTGTTCATTGATAGGCAGATTTAAAAAAGACTCATTGTAATCACTTTGCCAATAGGTGTAATTGGCAGACACGGCAAAACTATCAACAAAATAAGTGAGTGTTGCAGCATAGGAAGTTGAATCGATAGTCAGTTCGTTTAATTTGCCTGAAATTTTCGTTTTATCCCAATCAATGTAATCAAGACTGATGCGAAAACTCTCATTAATGTCGTGTGCTAATGAAATATAAGAGCCACTAGGTGCAACACTGGTCAGCGTGCCTGACTGGTCAAGTGGTAAATCTGAGTGGCTTTGGCCAATTTTTACTTCTAATGCATGCGCACTGGCACAAATACCAAACAACATGCTTGGTAAAAAACAACAATGTGCTAAGAAGTTTAAATGGCGCATAGCGAACTCTTTTTGATACTGCGATGCTGATAATAACAACAAATTGCGCACTGACTTAGCAGAAAATGCTAATAAAATGTGAAACTTTGTAATTCAATTAAGCTGGCATTAAGTTGAAATTAGTTAAGGTATGGAAAACAGTGAAAGAATGAGGTGTTTTATGGAGTATTTTATTCTTGCTAAAAACAGAGAATTAGCAGCTATTCCAGCGGATAGAAAACTGTTCGAAACTTACCAAAATTTAGGTTACCGCTTTTTAGAAAAAACCAGTTGTTGTAATGAAAAGGCAGCATTAGGTGAGGCTAAGCGAAAATATGGTCAAAGTCGCAAATATAAAATTGTGGCTGCAATGCTATTTGTTTTTGTGGCCTATTGGCTTTATTTTTATACCTTATTAACTTAATACAAATGCACATCGCAGATCACTTTTGTAATAGGTAGGGCACTTGTTATGGCCCTACCTATCTCGTTATTTAGTCTATCTTTTTTAACGTTTTCCTTATTGCGAAATTTAAAGTTACCTATCTAAATCACGATTTAACTTATCGATTTTTATTCACTATTGCTAATTGTGTATTGCACTTTGTCGTTACTTAGTATTTAATAGCCGCCACTTTTTTGCCTAGTGCAAAAATACCGAAGTTGGTATTGGTTAGAGAAATAAAAATAACGGTGCGTTATGGATTTTTATATCCTAAAAAAAGGTGATGAGCTAAAAGCGATCCCTGCAGACAAAGCAATTTGCAAAAGCTATGAAAAATCAGGTTATAGCTATATTGATAAAGTGGCTGCATGTACAGAGCAAGCTGCAATAAACAAGCTAAAGGGCAATACCCTTGAAACACTTAAAGGACCTCTTATCCGATTAAGTGTGGTGATTTTTGCATTAGTACTACTGTGGTGGGTTAGTTAACTACCACAGTTTTTTCATCTAGCTTGGTGAGACTTTTCGTTTCTTTTTATTAAGCGCTACACGATAGCGGTTATGTAAAATCCCCACCCTTTCAACATACGCTTTTGTTTCTGCAAAAGGTGGTATGCCTTTATACTTTTTTACCGTATTCGGCCCTGCATTATAAGCTGCAGTTGCTAAGCGAATATTACCATCAAACTTTTCAAGCAAATAAGACAAGTACTTTACACCACCAAAAATATTCTGCTCTGGTTGGGCTGGACGCTTCACACCCATATATTTTGCCGTCGCTGGCATTAATTGCATTAGCCCCACTGCGCCTTTTTTTGAACGTGCATTTGCTTTAAAAGCAGATTCCGCATGGATCATCGCTCTTACTAATGCGGGATCAACATTATGTTGCTTACTGGCTTTTGCAATTTCGAGGTGATATTTATCTGGATAGATGGGGATTTTATGCCAATTTAAAGACGAGCGTAACTGACAGGCATAGCAGCCTGTGCGATAAATGCTGTAGCTGTGTTTTACTGGTTTTCGGTCGGTAAAAGCAATGGAACCATCACTTTTTACATACTGATAAATAGGTTTAGCAGCCGCTGAAAACGCAAAAAACAGCAATATATATAACAGTTTAAAATTCATGTTTGATGTTGTGTAACTCATTATTCTAATTATGGCTAGAAAAGATATATTTTCAACTCTTTCTATGATGGCTACCTACTTTTGCTCTCGCTTTATAGTCTAGAGGGTAGAAATATGGCTGCTTCAGATTGTTGAAAGTAAAAAGGCGCATAATGCGCCTTTAGGAGATGACAGAGTGTCCTTTTTACAAAGGAGAATGAATTTGCTTACACCATATCATCGAAAGGGTTTGCTGCAGTTAACTTCACAGTGTGTGCGAATCCTGGCAGCGAAATTGTGTCTTGTGTAAGTTCAATGTCATTTTCATCGATCAAACCATCACCAAAACGGTAAATTAGTTCATATTCACCATTGTTAGCTGAAATTTGATATGCAGCTTGTTTTTGTTTTGTTGATACAAGCTTATCGCGATAAAGTGCTATAGCACTTTCACCATGGCGTTTTGTTAGCATCTCAAGCGTGACATTTGCTGAAAACATTGGAGCAGTGGCATTGTTGCCGCCAAAACCTTTTGAGTTAATAAACGCAATATCTTGGCTTTCACAGGCATAATGCTCTGTGCGAATATCTAGTCGCTCGGCGTACACATCATCTGCAACTTTATCAATCGTGGTAATACCAGGCATGATGTTGTGGCTGAAAATACCCAGCGCCATCGCCATTTGGTCTCCACTTGCAGGGCCAATCGTATGACCAACAAATGCTTTCGGAGCTGCTAATTTCCAATTATCAATATTGAATGCTTTTGCTACACGATCATAAATCAGTGATTCAGTGACACGGTTTTGCGGTGTACTTGAACCATGAGCAAGAATATAACTGCGTTTTTGTACCGCTTCTTCACCTAAAATACTAATTGAAAGCGCTACTGATTTTGCCATGGTAATATAGTTACCAGGACCTGGAGCTGTAATTGATTTTTTAATGCCATCCGCATTGACGAATACATCTGGTACCGAGCCCATTACATCTGCACCTAGCTCAAGTGCAAGCGCGTCGTCCATTAACACAGCAAATTGTGCACCTTCGCCAATTGTAAAACCGCAATTTTCACCAAATGGGCGACTCGTACGGCGTAAGTCAAGAGTCTCGCTGTTATCGAGTTTTTTCAAACCATCTACATTGGCAAGCGCACTCATATTGCCAAATCCTTCAACGATTTCAGGAGTAATGGCACAGTCTACACTGCCCACAATCGCAACTCGAGTACGACCTGCTTTGATATCGTGCACTGCTGCGCGTAAGTTGTATAAGAAAGTGGCACAGGCACCTGATGTTGTAAAGGTTGTACCCACATTACCAGTTACATAAGCGTTGATAAAATCGGTCGACATGGTATTTAAACCGAGTGCTAGATTTTTTGTACTAACACGGTCACCCTTAAGGCGGTTTTTCATCATGCCGCCAAATGCTTCATCTTGCATTTGCCCTGCAACTGATGCTGAATAGGTGCCAATTTGGTCTGGGTCAACCACAGCTAAAACAGCATCCCAATCAAGACCTGTTGATTTAATCGCATCTGTCGCTGCAAAAATGGTCGCTTGTAAGCCACGAGGTTGATAGCGGCTATTGTAAAGTGTGCTTGGATCAAATCCTGTTGGAAATTGACCTGCCGCTTTAATTGGATTATCGCGGAAAGTATCGTGTTTTAACGATAACTCGCCTGAAATTGATACTTTAACTTTTCCACTTTCAAGGGTCTCTACTTGCCAATCTCTAGGTACTGGCGAAGGTAAATGACGGGCACTTGTTTCGAAAACGATGTGTTTACCATCACTTGGTACAACCGTCATTTTTTGATGACCATATGTTGCATCAACGTCAAAGTGATTTTCTTCAATCTTACGAATCAGTGTTCCAGCCAAAATTTGTTCACCATATTTGCTTTCAATAGCGGAAGCGAGGATTGGCTGGTTCTCATGATCAACTAATGTTCCGTTTTCTTGGCGAACTAAATTCATTAAGGAAGCAAGGCCAAGAAATGTTTCTTGTCGTGCTTCTTGAGTAAGCTTGTCTAAAACGATACGACGAAATCCTTGGTGACCAGATGTGCGTCCAGAGGCATTAATACCACCCATTCCAACAACAATAGGTAATGCAGTCATAAAAACCCTAAATTCATAAAATTTCTGTTATTTGGGTACAGTTTATTTTGATTTTAGTTATTTGTTTGTGTTTAATTGGTCATAATTTTGGTTTATATGGCCATTCTAAACTGGTTTGAGCAGTTGATATGACAAAAGAAACAAAAGTAAGGCTGTTACTTTACCCTCAAGTGCTGGCAACCAGTGTCACTTTACCCGTTGAAATGCTAAAAGCGGGTGAAGCGTCTTGTCACGATAGGCGCTTCAAAAGCCTAGATATTAAATTTGTTGCAACTCAGCAAGCAATCATCAATTGTCGTGCTGGATGCGCATTTGTTCCCGACCTTACGGTTAACAATGATGATGTGGCCGACTTTATTATCGTGCCTGGTATTTGGCGAAATCCAAGGCCGGTTATAAAACAAAATCAAGCTGCCATTTCTTACTTAGCAAAGCAATGGCAGCAAGGGGCAACCATTGTCGGTGTAGGTACTGGTAATTGTTTATTAGCGGAAGCAAAGTTATTGGATAATCGTGCTGCAACTACTCATTGGCATTATGCGAAACAATTTCGTAAAGATTATCCACGCGTCAATTTAAAACCAGAGTTCTTTATTACCCAATCTGAGCGAATCTTTTGTGCTGCAAGTTTAAATTCGCTAGCTGATATTATGGTTTACTTAATTGCGCAACTATTTGGTCGAGATGCCGCGCAAAATGTAGAGCGTAATTTTTCACATGAAATTCGCAGACCATACGAAGAGCAGCGCTATTTAGAAGGGGCAGTAGATAGGCATCCAGATGAGCTAATTGCACAAATTCAATTTTGGTTGAAGAACAACTTAGCCAATGATGTATCGTTATTAAATGTGGCGGAACAATTTGGCATTAGCCAAAGGACATTATCAAGACGTTTTAAAGCTGCGACAGGTACCACTGCAAATCATTATTTACAAAAAATGCGACTAGAAATGGCTCAGGAGTTACTCGCATCAACTAATCTAACTGTGCAAGATGTTGCTGTCGCGGTTGGCTATGTTGATCAGGGGTATTTAACCAAAGTTTTTAAACGCGAACTGAAGCAAACGCCATCTGACTATCGCTTATTGGTACGGAAGAAATTGTTTAAAACAGACTCTTAGATTTTAAAAAAGTCAGGTAAATTAGTGCTTAAATGTGTATTTCTAAAGAATATCAATTAACGGATTTGATGTTATATAACGCATGTTTGCTATATATTTTTTGTATTAAAAATATACTTTAACGCTTCTGATATAGCGTAACGCTCTAAGTTATTTCTTTTTTGTTAAATTAAGGTAAATAAATGTAAATACTTATTTTTCAATAGATTACGAATATATCCTAAACCGAAAAAGACAGCGCTGTCATATCTTTGGCTATAAAAATCAATCATTTATGTTTTTTTCTGTTTTGCGATTTGAGGCAAATGTCAGCTGTTTATTTTTATTGAGTGCCAGTTTTTAATAAGCGTCCCATTAAAGGGGAAGCTTATTGTAGGGAACAAAATGAAAATAAAAACATCCATGTTGGGCGCAAGTATTATGCTTGCATGCGCGCCAGTAATAGCAAAAATAACAGATTCTATTTTTCCATTGGTGACAGGAGATCCACTTGTTTCACAACAGTGGCATTTACAAAATACAGGCCAGACAGGTTTTTCACAATCTGCAGGTGTTGCAGGTAACGATTTAGATTTAGACTTTACTCACCTAATGGGTATTAAAGGGCGCGGCATTACCGTTTCAGTAATTGACTCAGGTGTGCAGATTGATCATCCTGATTTATCAGCTAATGTGGTTGAAGGTTCGATCAATCTTGGCGATGGATCAAACTACCCACAAGATGATAATGGCCATGGTACATCTGTTGCTGGTTTAATTGCAGCGACAGAAGCAAATGGCTTAGGTGGCCGTGGTGTTGCTCCACATGCGAACATTATTGGTTTTAATTACTTGCCAAATCAGACGTTAGGGAATTGGTTGGTAGCACATGGTTTGTCTGAAGATTTTCGACAATTAGATCGTTTTACAGACCCACGTGTGTTTAACCAAAGTTATGGTAGTACGCCAGCAAGTCCACATATTCATGATTATTCGCTTGATCCGTGGCAAGAACTTCAAGATGCAGTATATCAAGACATTACTGAAAAGAGTCATTGGGGTCGAGGTTCAGTTTATGTAAAGTCAGCAGGTAACTCATTTGAGGTTTATAATGCCTTTTATAAAGGTTATCGCATTTTAGTGTTGCCTTATGAAAACAATCAGTTTTTCAATAACCAAGGGTTACCATTCCACAATGCAAACATCGCATCAGATAACACTAATCATTGGAATCTGGTGGTTTCTGCGCTTGATGCAAATGGTCAATTAACGTCTTATTCATCTGTCGGTTCAAACGTATTTGTAGCTGCACCTGGCGGCGAATTTGGTGAAGCGGCGCCTGCAATGGTAACTCTAGATTTACAGGGGTGTGATGCGGGCAGTAATGTTGCCGGTGAGCATGTTAATGCATTGCACGGCGGAACTAACCTTGATCCAAACTGTGACTATACCGGCACGATGAATGGTACATCATCTGCTGCACCAAATACTTCAGGTGCGATTGCAAACCTTATGTCTGCAAACCATGCATTAAATGCGCGTCAAATTCGACATATTTTAGCGCAAACGGCACGTAAAACTGATGCAGAACATCCTGGTGTTGATCTGACTTTCGAGAATACCGAAGGTGAATTAGTTACTTATAATGCGATCCCTGCGTGGCAGCAAAATGCAGCGGGTTATAACTTTCATCAGTACTATGGCTTTGGTGCTGTAGATGTGGATGACGCTGTATATAAAGCACTTTTCACACCAACAACAGCACTACCAGAGCAAGTAATTACGCCTTGGCAATTACAAACAGCGAATACTGAAATCCCTGATGCAAGCCTAACAGGTGCAACAAGTAAGCTTGCGTTTGAGCAAGATGTTACCGTTGAAGCTGTTCAAGTTAAATTAAATATTGCTCATACGCGTTTACGTGATTTAGCGATTGAGCTTATCTCACCATCGGGTACACGTTCAATTTTAATGAGTGCGCGCACAGGCTGGTTATCTAGTACACAAGGAGGTTACACAGATACCTTATTACTGAGCAATCACTTCTATGGTGAATCTGCAAAAGGTAAGTGGCTGTTAAAAGTGATTGATACTGATAAAGGTAATAGCTTTACTGTAGGTTACAACGCAGCAATAGGGTTAATTGGCTTTAATCGAGATAACAATACTGAAAATGGTATTTTGAAAGATTGGTCGCTTCGTATAATTGGCCACTAGGAGTAAAAAATGAAAAAAATAATTTTGATGGCAGCTTTCGCTGCGACCACACAAATTGTAACGGCAACTACCCTGGAACAATTTAAGGACTTAGCCATTACACCTGCGGAACTATTAGAGGTAGATGATTCGGAAGTTATTGTTAATAATATAAAATTTAGAACCAATGGTGCTAATAAAGTGGTTCCTGGTTTAGATGTTTTTGACGAAAATGGCTTTAATGCTTATACCGTGACAGGCGAGATTATTGTTAAGTTGTCTGATGACGTCGATTTTGAGCAATTCAACAAAGACAATGACTTGGTTATTAAGCAAGCATACAAGACATACTATATTTTGAAATCTCAAAGCAACCGAGATTTACTGCCATTAGTTGATGAACTAAAAAAACTAAGTGGTGTTAGCTCTGTGACGCTTGAGCTTGTAGATAAAGGAGTTGTTGAAAAGTAATTAATTTTTATTTAAGACGCCTGCAAATTGACTCATTAGCAGGCGTTCTTTTCGCAACGAATTTGAGTTAGTCTTTGCATGACTGAAAATGGGTCATTACTTAATAGCTCTCTTTCAAAATCACAGTTTTTAATAGGTTTTGATATGAAATAGCCCTGAGCGTAGTCGCAATCAGCGGCTTCTAATATTGCAAGTTGATCAGCAGTTTCAACGCCTTCTGCAATTACTTTTAAGCCAAGCTTATGCGCCATTACAATAATTGCTTCACACAAAGCCTGATTTTGTTTAGATTGCTCTAAGTTCATGACAAATGCACGGTCTATTTTTAAATAGTCGAGATCAAACTTGGTTAAATACGAGAGTGCAGCATAGCCTGTACCAAAGTCATCTAGAGATATGGCAACGCCTGCAGATTGAAATTTTGTTAATGTTTCTTTTATGATTTCATCATCGTCAAGTAATAAACCTTCAGTTATTTCAATGCAAATACCATTTTGTAGGCCAAGTTGTAATAACGTATTAAGCCATGTTACATCATGTTGTGTGGTATTTATTTGAAATTGCGCAGGTGAGCGGTTCACACTAATTTGAAAATCTGGGCGATACGTTTGTTGCCATTTTTTTACTTGCTCGGCGGCTTGCTGAAATACCCAATTACCAATATCGATAATCAATCCAGAAGTTTCGGCTAACGGAATAAATTCTGCGGGGCTTATCATACCTAGTTCAGGGTGATGCCAGCGAATAAGTGCTTCTGCTTTGTGTATTGTCATATCAGAAATGGACAAAATGGGCTGATAGAGCACTTCAAACTGCTGGTTAATAATAGCAATGCGTAATTCTTGTGTGAGAAGGTGTGCCTTTTCTGTTTTTTCTTGTAATTTCTTGTTGAAGTGACGGTACTGTTTTCGACCTTCTTCTTTCGATAAATACATTGCTTGGTCAGCGAATCGCAGTAGCTCTTCCATTTTCTCACTATGATCAGGAAAAATCGTAATGCCGATGCTAGCAGATATGAAAATTGCTTCATTATTGAGATAGAATGGCATTTCGATTGCGTGGATAATTTTCTCAGCAATATTCTCGACATCTGCCATGCTATGAATATTACAAAGTAACGTGGTGAACTCATCACCACCAATTCGAGCTACGGTATCAGTTTCACGTAAAATAACTCTCAAACGTTCAGAAACCTCAACTAGTAGTAGATCACCTGCATTATGACCTAGCGTGTCATTTACTTCTTTAAAATGGTCTAAATCAATGAATAAAAGAGCAAATTTATCTCCAGAGCGTTTACTCTTGATGATTTCTTGATTTAGCCTGTCGGTAAACATGTTTCGATTAGGTAATTGTGTAAGCGCGTCAAAATTTGCTTGATGCCAAATTACTTGTTGAGATTGTTTTTTCTCAGTGATGTCTGACATTGATCCTACCATGCGATAAGGATCTCCTTTCTCATCACGCAACGCTTCACCAACTACGTGGAACCACATTTCATGCTGTTTTGCACTATAAATACGAACTTCAATATCAAATATTTCAAATGGGTCGGATAAGTGAATATCAAGAGAGTTATTAAAGTGTGCGATATCATCAGGATGAATTTGCTCGGTGAAAGAGGCAAACTCGTTACCAAATGCGAGGTTATCGAACCCCAGTAATTCTGTGAACTTTGAAGAATAGAAGACTTCGTTTGAAACAATGTCCCAATCCCATACACCTGCGCTAGCACCCTTGGCGGCAAGCTCATAACGTTGCTGACTTAAGTAAAGCTTTCGCTCAGTTTCGTTAATTGCGGTGACATCTTCAATTACCCCAAGATAGGCGACTAATTGATGTTCTTGGTAAAAAGGTTCTGCATGAATTGCTAGTAATTTATTTTTTGATGCAGACCGAAAAGTATAATGAAAGTGTTTACCTTTAGCAGTACAAGCATACCAATGTTTAATTGCACGCTGTCTATCGTCAGGATGTATCGCTGAAATATAACTTTTGTCGACTATGTTGGAATTTTTAAAATTCAACACATTATGAAGTGCGTGATTGGCAAAAATACATTCCCCACTTGGTTTGGCCACAAACAAACCGATAGGTACATGTTCAAGTACTGTATTTGGCGCTAGCATGTTGTTGTGTACCAAGTTCCTTACCAAAATAACAATTCCATTGATTAAGTTGACAATAAGCTTTTAATAATTGTAGTCAAAATTCTATTTCGTGCTTAGATTCAGTTATTTTTTATGTAATGTTTAACTTACTTAATTGGTAAATAAAACTTGTCAAGTTGAACAGAGTTTAGATGTTTAAGCTGCTGACACATTTGCGTTAGAAAATCGATTTTAATATCTGATAATTGGCGATAATCTAGAAACGGGGAAACCAAGAGATTATGTTCGTTGTTAAATGCAAATTCTTGGTTTAACCAAGTGAGTTCGGTTTCTAGTAAACCATCAGAAAGTAATTTCTTGGCGTAACTGCGTCCAGCAATAATATGAATGATAGGTGTTTTGGTTATATTTGGTGGGCTAAAAAGTAACGCCGTTTGAGAGCCGCTTTGTAATAAATAATTGTCGCGATACTGTTGCCATGAAGCTGCTTGGTTGCGCACATCAAATACACTTGGATGCAAAGCATAAATAAATTTAGCAAAAACATTGAATTGCTTTCGCCAACCATTTCCGCATGATGTACCTATTTCTTTGATTGCTCCTGTTGGTAACTCAATCAAAGTCTTTGGCAAAGCAAAACGCGAAAATAAAGGCATTTTTTCAACATAAAAAGCAATGCGATAGTGATTGCATCCGAAACCAACTTCTGACATGTTTCCATAGCTATTTAATTGTTTTACTCACTTTAACAAAAATCGAAAGGATTAGGTATGGAGCGCTTATTTAGTTATGGCACTTTGCGACAAGAAAACGTGCAAAAAGCTCACTTTGGTCGAAAATTAGATGGCGAAAATGCAATTCTTACAGGGTATTGTTTGTCTGAAATTAAAATCAATGACGAACAAGTGGTCAAACAAAGTGGTAAAACCTATCACCCTATCTTGGTTTTTACAGGGAATAGTCTAGATGAAGTTGAAGGTAGCTGTTTTCTACTGACCAGCAATGAGCTTAAACACGCCGATAGTTACGAAGTAGCTGAATATACTCGTATACTTGCCACTACAAAAGATGGAAAAGCATGTTGGATTTATGCCGCTACAAAAGAGGTAGCAGCTGATTTTTAATTTGGCTGATAAATGTTGTAACCACTCACAAAAATTGTCATCGGTAACAATCATCATTTGCGCTTTTTTTGTGTTCTACATCCCATTGACGCAGGTTTAGATGACAGATTTGGTAAATAAACAAGTAAGTTTCTTTAAGTGTTTTCATAATGGCATCTCCTTTTTCAAGAATTGTTTATAGGAAAATCATGCCAATATAAAAAACAAATAAAATCAATCATCTAATGCGCTAATTATGGTCGTAATGACTATTTTGGTGCAACTTTGCACCAAGAGATTACTAGGGAGCAAAAGTAATTTGTCCCAGTACAGCCGATTTTTTTGCGCCAGTTACTGTTGGAGCGTTGGAGGGTAAATTATTTAGAGTGCGATATGCCATCCAAGCAAATGCCATTGCTTCCATAAAATCAGCACTTATACCAAATTCATTACTGTTTGTTATGCGCCAGTTTGGTAAATGCGATTGGATACGCTCAACTAATAACGAATTTTTAGCGCCACCACCACATAAAACAAGTAAGCCGCTTTTAGATAACAAAGATTGCGTTAAAGTTATTGCTGTAAGCTCTGTAAGAGTTGCTAAAGTATCGTAAGGTGATAGATTTTTGAATTCAGCAAATAATTCCAGCCAAGATAAATTAAAGTACTCTCGTCCCGTACTTTTAGGTATTTCAGCTGAAAAATAGGGGTCGTTTAGCATAGCTTTTAGCAAGGTTTTATTGATTTTCCCTTTTCTCGCCAAAGCGCCATTGAAGTCATACTCTTTATCAAAAACTTTTTTTGTGAAACTATCAATTAATGTATTACCTGGCCCAGAATCGAACCCAAGCAATTCATTTTCATCACAAAGTGATAAATTTGCAATGCCTCCAATGTTAGCAAAAACGAGTGCCTGGGCTGTCAAATCAACAGGCAATCGAGTACGTAAGCTTTGATGAAATAATGGTACTAAAGGGGCACCTTGCCCGCCTAATGCTATGTCCATTTCACGGAAATTATGCACGCAATCAATCCCAGTTTTAGTGGCTAGCACACTTGCATTTACCAATTGTAAAGAATGTGCATACTGCCCAAAAGGGTGATGAAATACAGTTTGTCCATGAACGCCAATTGCTTTTATTTGTGATGGTGCCAATTTTTCTTGTGTGAGTAAGCGATTAACAGCGTCAGCATACTCAAGCGCTAATTGATGGGAGGTAGCGCCAATTTCTGAAAGGTCGCATTTCTTTAATGTGATGAGCGAGGATATTTGTTGTTTTAAATTAGGCGTAAAGGGGGTTTCCAGACTTGCAATTAAGCGTGTCTGATTATTAATTATTTCAACCAGAGCGATATCGATACCATCAAGGCTTGTTCCCGACATAATACCAATATAATAAGAGTAAATATTTTCCATAATGCTCTCTTTCAAAAGAGTTATGACTTATTGTAAAGATAAATTTCATGAGATAAAGCAATAGACCAAAAAAATGTAAATAAATATTTAAAATGAAAATAGTTGTAAATAACGTGTTGCTGTTTGTTTCGTGTGTTGTTAACTTTAGATGTCCAATAAAAAGTTTAGCTGAAATTAATTTTTCCAAGAGGGAAGTCATAATGACAAAATTCGGAACAAAAAGAACCGTAGTTGCTCTTTCAGTAGCAACTGCTATCGCTTCAAGTGCAGTAAACGCGGCAACTTTTGAACAATATAACTACAGCGGTGCTAAAGCAGTAAAAGCACAAGCAACTAAAAAAAATGATGGCCAAGAAGCAAGAGAAGCAACAGCTTGGTTAGTGAAACTTAACACTCCTGCAATAGCGCAAGCTAAATCAACCGACATTGCTAAACAAACAGCATCTATTATGGCATCACAAGCTGTCGTTGAATCTGCCATTCAATCTCAAGATTTAAATATTACAATCGTTGCCAGAACATCAAAATTAGTAAATGGCTTATTAGTAAAAGGTGACAAGAGCGAGATAGACCAGCTTGTTCCTCACAATGAAGTTGAAGGCATTTTCCCAATTTACGATTCAAAATTACATATCGCTGATAGTGCCGATTATATCAAGGCAACTGAAGTTGTGGCATCAGGTGTAGCGAAAGGTAATGGCATTAAAGTAGCGGTACTTGATACCGGTATTGACTATACTCACGCAGCGTTTGGCGGTGAAGGTACAGAAGCTGCTTATATTGCAGCGGCTGAAGATCCAACAGACGCAGTAGCTTGGCCACAAGGTCAAGTTATGGGTGGTTATGATTTCTATAATATGGATCCAGACCCAATTGATGCAGGCACAAGTCACGGTACTCATGTTTCGCACTCAGTATCTGGTATTGCTCCAAATGTAGAGCTTTATGCTTATTCAGTTTGTGCGGGTGGTTGTCCTGGTTTAGCTCAGTTTATGGCGCTAGAAGCAGCAATGGACCCTAATGGCGATGGCGACATCTCAGACCGTGTTGATGTAATTAACATGTCTTTAGGTGGTGACTTTGGTGATATTGCAACAGATGGTGTTGGTCTTGCTATCAATCAAGCTGTAAAGCTTGGTACTACAGTGGTTATTTCTGCAGGTAACGATGGTGCATATCCGTTTATTGTTGGTGGTCCAAGTACTTCTGAAAATGCTCTTTCTGTAGGTGCAATGACACACCCAACAGATGAATCACTTATTTCAAGCGGTACTATTAATGGTGAAGAAGCGATTATCCGTACAGCTTCTTTCGGTCCTCAGGAAGCGTATAGCCTATCAAATGAAGACCTAGAGGTTGTTTACCCGTCTGAAAATCAACTGGCATGTGACGCATTTGCTGATGGCACAGATTTTACTGGTAAAGCAGTAATTATAGATCGTGGCGCTTGTGCTTTTGTTACAAAGGTACTGAATGCGCAAGCGAAAGGCGCTGCATTTGTATTTATTGCAAATAACAATGATGATGGCACACCTGCACCTATGGGTGGTAGTAGCAGTGAAGTTACTATTCCTTCAGTAGGTTTGACCTACCAAGCAGGTATTGCATTAAAAGAATCTGGCGTTTTCTCAATTACAGTTGAAGCAATTGTAACTTCAGGTGCGATTGCGTCGTTTACGTCACGCGGCCCTTCTATGGATGGTTTACTAAAACCAGAAATTACAGCACCTGGTGTAAACATTATGACAGCGCATCCTGGCACTGGTAATGGTTTATCAGGCGCTACGGGTACTTCATTCTCAGGCCCTATGACAGCAGGTGCGATGAGCTTACTTAAAGAAGTACACCCTAATCGTAATGCATTTGAACTAAAAGCAACGATTATGAACACTGCAAACCTAGATGTAACTATGGAGCCGCGTTCTATTAATCCTGAAACCGAGCTTGCACCTATTAGTTATATTGGTGCGGGTCTTGTTGATGTTCACAAAGCTGCGAATTTACCAGTAGCTGCTTGGGCTAAAGATACTAAGCAAGGTGCATTATCACTTGGTCTTGTTAATCCTTCTCAAGCAACCGATTACGTTAAAACAGTTCAAGTTAAAAACTTTACAAGCGAAGCGAAAACGTACTCTTTAAGCTTAGAACAGCGTTTTGCAAATGATATTGAACGAGGTGCATTAACTGTTTCACACCCAAGTTCAATCACTGTACCTGGTGGTCAAACTGTATCATTTGACGTTGTTTTCAATATTGATCCAGCAAAATTACCAGCTTGGACGTTAAACCAATCAAACATTGGTACTCGTGATGCTTCGTCTGATTTAACAAACTTAGAGTTAGATGGTGCGCTTATCTTCTCTGAAGGTAGTGAAAAAGCGTTCCACCTTGTATACCACACATTACCAAAAGCAGCTGCAGAATTAACTTTTGCACCAGTTAAAATGGAAGGTGGTACAGCACATAAAGTAACTAACGTAGGTGCAGCAGATTTTGCGCCATTCTTCGCGCCAACAACTGTTGTTGATGATGTAGATGGTAATCGCCTTGATTTAGTTGGTGGCTCAATTGAAATGGTTCCAGTACCGGGTGAATACTGTGAAACAGGCTATGCTGTGTTCTCAACGCTTGTAATGAACGAAGGTGTTAACCACAGCTACATTGGTGGCTTTATGGTTGACTTCGACTTAGACCGTGATGGCGAATACGATTTTACTGCACAAAATGGTAAATTAGAGTGGTTCTACGATGTTGAACCAACGCAAATTTCATTTACTCACCCATATGGTGTACCTAGTGGTTGGTTAGGCAATATGTTCCACACTACAGGCAATAACCATATGAGCATAATGTCATGTTTAGGTGCATTTAGCTTAACAGCAGATGATATGGGCCTAATGGCAGATGTACGTTTCCGTATCGAAGAGTACACTTGGTCACCTATCGCATATGACTCACTGGATTCAGCAACAGGTACATACACATTTACTCCTTCACAGCCAATTGCTGCGTTAATGACGGCTGAGGGCAATGTAGTTGAATCACTGGCAACAGGCGAATCAGCTTACCTTGCGCATGCTGGTAGTGACTTTATGATTCTTTCAGAATCTGGTTCAAAAGCAATTAACGCGACGCCAAGTGCTGACCGTGCTGTTGCACCTATGCTTGCTAATGCAGAGTTCTCAATCGCTGAAAATTCTGAAAATGGCACAGTAATTGGTACGTTAGAAGTATCTTACGGTGCAGAGCTTGCAAATATGGCTTCAGAATTCATCGTAGTTAATCAAACATCAACAGCAGTTAAACTTGAGCAGTCGGGTGAAATTGTTGTTGCTGACAAATCAGTACTTGATTATGAAGCAGGCTTAACTGAAATCGAAATGGAAGTTGTAGTAACAGATACTGCAGGTAATATTTCTGAGCCAGCAATGGTTAAAATTATGGTAACGGATGTGAATGAAAACCCACTACCAGAGCCAATTACACCGCCTACAACGAAGAAATCGTCAGGTTCGTTTGGTTGGTTAGCACTGTTAGCTGCACCACTGGCGTTTATCCGTCGTAGAAAAATGAAATAATTATTTCGTTTTGCTTAAATAGCCCGCATTTGCGGGCTTTTTTAATTCTTTTTTCTGACGTATCAATTGATTAGATCTGTGTATACTACTTTCATTCACATTGTGTTCTGAATATAACTACAGTGTTTGTTCTCTGTACTACAATTTATTTAACTAAATAATTTTTATAATTTTTATTGGCGTCATGTTATGAATAAGAATCAATCTATCACAGGAAGTGAAGTAAAACTAAAGTCGTCACAGCGAATAGTTTCAACTACCGATTTGAAAGGGCGTATTACCTATGCCAACCAAGACTTTGTTGATATAAGTGGGTATAGCAATGAAGAGTTGGTCAACCATGGACACAATATAGTCCGCCACCCAGGTATGCCTGCGCTGGCATTTAAAGATCTTTGGGATACCATCAAACAAGGTAAGCCTTGGATGGGCATTGTCGATAACCGTTGTAAGAATGGTGATAATTACTGGGTAGATGCATATGTTACCGCGGTAATGGAAGGCCATAAAATGGTAGGTTATCAGTCCGTTCGATTAAAACCGGAAGAAGAGTATATCAAGCGTGCTCGTGGTTTGTATAAGGCGGTAAATCATGGTGAAAGCTTACAGCAAAAACTTAAAAGTTTGCTTTCATTTAACTTATTTGGAAGACTCGTCATTTCAAGTGGCATTGCACTTCTCATCCCTGCGCTCGTCGCTATGATGTTTGATCTTTCCTTACCACAGCTTTGGCCGCTTATTTTCTCATTTGTTTTGTTTGCGCTATTTGCAGGACTAATTGCAAAACCATACCAAGCAGCTGCAGTTAAAGCACAAGAGGTGTTCGATAACGATATTGCAAAGCAAGTATACACTGGCAGAACAGATGAATTAGGACAATTGCAACTCACGATTAAAATGCTGCAAACCCAACAAGAAACTATAGTGTGGCGAATTAACGATGCAACTTCAGGGTTAGATACCGTTGCCCACAGCACGATGGATACCGCCGAGAAAACGAATCAACTAATGCAATTGCAGAATCGCGAAGTTGAGCAGGTTGCAACGGCGATTAATCAAATGTCTGCCACTGTAAAAGAAGTGGCACAAAACGCTTCACTTACTGCGGATGCGACGCAAGTTGCTGATAATGAAGTGGTGGAAGGCCAACAAGTAGTTGATAGAACAACCGCAGATATTAACGAATTAGTTCGTGAAGTAGAATCTGCTGTAGCGGTAATTAACAAACTCGCCTCAGACAGCCAGCAAATTGGTACAGTGGTTGACGTTATTCGAGGCATTGCTGAGCAAACCAACTTACTTGCACTTAATGCCGCTATTGAAGCAGCGAGGGCAGGTGAGCAAGGTCGAGGTTTTGCGGTTGTGGCCGATGAAGTTCGCACACTTGCTGCGCGCACCCAGTCTTCAACCGAAGAAATTCAGCAAATGGTGGCTACATTGCAGCAATCTGCTGGCGAGGCTGTTTCTGCAATGCAGCAAGGGCAAAGTCGGGCAGAGCAAAGTGCCGAGCAAGCACAACTTGCTAAAGCATCGCTAAGTCGCATTTTGGACGCGGTAAATACCATTACCGATATGAGCGCACAAATTGCCACAGCTGCAGAGGAGCAATCTGCGGTATCTGATGAAATTACAAAAAATGTAATTAATATTGATAACGCCAGCAAAGAAACGCTAGAAGCCTCTGAGCATGCTTATGAGTCAACCGAAAAGTTGTTGAATGAAGCTGAGCGTTTAACGACCATGGCAAGGCAGTTTAGTCAACATCGTTAAAGTTTGTTTAAATCACCTATTAACGCAATTTCTAGTTGAGACGTTGAATTTGAAATAAAAAATGCCGCGATATACGCGGCATTTTTGTATTGAGTTACTAAGTTATTTTACCGGGAAACCACGGTCACGCATCAGCGCTTCAACTTCGGCATCACGTCCTCTAAATAAGCGATAAGCCTCTGCTGGGTCCATTGCATTCCGGATAGAGAATAGGTGCTTAACAAGCTTATCAGCTAATGCTTTATCGTAAAAACCACCCGGAGCTTCAGCAAATGCTTCTGATGCGTCAGAAGTGAGTACTTCAGCCCATAAGTAGCCGTAATAACCTGCTGAATACCCTTCACCAGAGAAAATATGACCAAAATGCGTACTGCGGTGACGCATCACAAGTTCACTTGGCATACCAATCGCATCCAACTGCTCTTTTTCAAATTTAGCAGGGTTAATTTTTGCCGGATCGGTTGTGTGATAAAGCATATCCATAATTGCCGATGCTAAATATTCTGTCGTTTTAAAGCCTTGGTTAAAGGTTGCTGACTTCTTAATTTTAGCTACCAACTCTTTAGGCATTGCTTCACCCGTTTTGTAGTGAACCAAGTAGTTGTTAATCACTTCATCCGTGGTTAACCAGCGCTCAAGTAATTGCGATTGGAACTCAGTGTAGTCACGTACACCTGAATGAGATTTAGGGTAAGCAACTGTCGCTGATAAGAAGTGCAGCGCATGACCAAACTCATGGAAGTAGGTTTCAGCATCTGACCAAGAGATCAGAGTTGGCTGACCTTCAGGGCCTTTAACAAAGTTAGAGTTATTTGATGATAAAACGGTTTTCTTACCATCAAATGTCGTGTGGCTACGATAGGTTGTTGCCCACGCACCAGAGCGTTTACCTTTACGGCCAAACGGGTCAAGATACCAAAGGCCAATATGCTCGCCTGTGGTTTTGTCTGTGACATTCCATACACGCACATCTTCATGGAATACAGGTACAGAGCCTGCATCCACTTCTTTAAAGTCAAAGTTAAATAAGCGACCTGCAACATAGAACATTGCTTCACGTAGTTTATCTAGCTGTAAATATTGCTTAACTTCGTTTGAATCGAGGTCGTATTTGGCTTTACGTACTTTTTCTGCGTAATAGCGGTAATCCCAGGGTGCAATCTTAATATTTGCGCCTTCACTGTCAGCAATAGCTTGCATATCAGCAACTTCTTCCTCAACACGGGCAATTGCTGCTGGCCATACTTTATCCATCAATGCTTTGGCATTTTCAGGTGTTTTTGCCATACGGTCTTCTAAACGCCACTGTGCATAGTTGTCGTAACCTAATAGCTGCATACGCTCGTGACGAAGCGTTAATATGTCTTTAATGGTTTGATTGTTGTCGTACTCATCACCATTACCACCGCGGTTGTAGTAGTTTTTCCATACTTGTTCACGCAGTGCGCGTTCATCTGAGTAGGTTAAAAACGGATCCATTGACGAGCGAGAGTTGGTGATAGCAAACAGCTCTGGTTTGCCACGCTCTTTCGCAGCTGCCTTTGCGGCAGAAACCAGTGATTCAGGTAATCCAGAAAGCTGCTCTTGGCTTAAAAATACTACATAGTTTTCTTCATCTGCTAATACGTTGTTAGCAAACTTAGTGTGCAGGCCAGCAAGTTCTTGGTTGATTTCAGCAAAGCGCGCTTTTGATGGCTTGTCTAGGGTAGCGCCATTACGTGCAAAGCTGTTGTAAGTTAACCAAGTAACGCGTTGTTGCTCTGCTGAAAGTGACTTAAGAGCTTCGCTTTCATACACGTTTTTAATACGTGCAAAGAGTTTTTCGTTTTGTGTAATTTTTGAATTGAAAGCCGAAAGCTTTGGCGCCATTTCTTTTTGAATAGCGCGGAATTCTGCGCTTGATACGTTTGAGCGCCAAATGCCATAGTAAGTGTAAACGCGGCTTAATAAACTACCAGAGCGCTCTAATGCGGCAATGGTATTTTCGAAAGTTGCCGGCTCTGGGTTATTTGCAATTGCATCTACTTCAGCCAACTTCTGCGCCATTGCCGCATCAAATGCAGGCTTTAGTTCGCTCAATTTAACTTTATCAAATGCTGGCACCCCATTATAAGGGCCGCTGAATTCAGCAAGAATCGCATTATCGTTTTTATTTTCAGCAGCAATTGTCTGCTCTACTACAGGAGCGGTATTTGTTGCACTAGGTGCTGACTTTTCGCCGCAGCCCGATAAAGCGAATACTGTCGCTATCGCAACAAGCGAAAGGTTACGTTTTTTCATTGTATGTTCCTAATATTCTATTTTTGAGCGCACTAACGCATGCTAAAAAGCTTTGCGCTTAAGTACAATGTTTTTGCGTTAAATGAGCGTTTGCTTAAGCTCA
>NZ_JBFKMX010000010.1:0-54816 GCF_041629635.1 Pseudoalteromonas sp.
CCTAAATTAATGTCTAACGAAAAATCTAAATAGTTCATCAACTCACTAGGATGATAACCTTTTCTTTCCATTTCTGAGCGCTCAATGTATGTCACATTAGATACATAACTGAGCCCTTCTGCTACACCAAAGCGAATTTGCCATGGTAACGGCAAAGTATAATAAGCTTTAACTGCAACAACGTATTCTTGAATGTTGGACTGTACTTCTGACTGCCAATGCCATGCGACACCTGGAGTGAGATATATATCCAAAGGTAAGCCAAATAAATCATCTGTTAATGGATGACCATAAAATAAAGAGGTTAATTGATTATTGTAAGGATCTTTTTTACTGTTCCCGCGAAGGATATCACCAATATTTGAAGGAGTAGCAAAACCATGTGCGACACGCCAATAGGCATTGTTATCTATCGTTTTTGGCGCGGTGTGTTTGTTATTAAAAAAAGCAAAGCCTAGAAATAGTTCATGAGAGTATGAGTCAACAATTGCATTAGCATGTTTCACATTGTCATCCAATGCAGTAACAGACGCAGAGCCAAGCAAATACAAATTTCTCACTATGTGATAACGCCCTTCCGCTTTAACTGTTAAATCTGCACCTGCACCAATTTTTTCATTGGTAAGGTCGTTTAGTGCATAATAGTGACTGTTAAATGATGCACTTTTATAACGTAATGTGGTTGATAGATTTATATCCCAAGCATTTTTATTATAGTTATACAAATAACCAAAATTAAGGTAAGGGTTTCCCTCTAAGTCAGTCATTAACTCACTTACAAGGTATTGTGAGTTCTCAAGGTTAAATTTGTATTGAGCCCCAAAGTCAAAAGTATCGCCTTGAACTTGGTTTTGATACTCAAAGGGAATATCAAAAAAACGCATTCTAGTAATTGCATTAAATTGATGTTTTTCATCCGAATGTAGGTAAGCGCCTGCTTCTAAACCTTTAATATAAAAATGGTCATTTTTAAAAAACATCATAGGAACAAAGCTACTGACGCTGTCACTTTGTGTTTTGAAGGGAATGCTTGCTTGCCTGACAGTTGCACCTATACCCCACTCTTTTTCGAACTCTTGTGCGGTAAGATTAAAAGAACAAAAAGAAACTAGCATAACTAAAAAGCACACTATGTTAGTTTTTATAAACATTTTTAAACTCCTTTTGTTCTTTTAGCTTTAAATAAACAGCGATAGACTATTTTCTAAAAGTAATTTTATTGTTGTTATCTCTATTTTGTAGCAAAAACTCACGTGAGTAATTTGTATTAGACGCTTTTGCTAAGCGATCATAAAGTACCACATTAACAGTGGCAGCTAAATTCATACAGCCATTGGTAGGAACATACACCACATCATCGCAATACATAAGTACATCTTTTCGTATGGAACCGTCTTCAGGTCCAAGTACATAAATTGCGTTTTCTGGATGTGAAAAATGCGGTAATGGTGTTGCACCATCAATTAACTCAACGGCAATTATTTTAGTATCGGACTTAACCAGTCCAGATATATCGTTAATTGCCTGTAGTGGGATTTCTTCTACTCTTTGCTTTGTGTCTGTTGCGAATTTTTGAGCATATCCATAGCGGTTACCAGTGTAATGCACCTTTTCAACACCATAACAACCTGCTGCACGCATTACCCCACCGACATTTGTCGGGCTTTTGGGGTTAATCAGCAAAACTTCTATGCGCGACATTAATCATGATCCTCTTTAGGCCAATCAGCAATGTAATCTTCGAATAGTTCCATATCGATTTGATTATCTTTCATCACACGCCCTTTTACACTAATGCCCATACGATGCATAACAGCTTTACTACCATTATTTAATAGTGGATGCCAAGACGCGAGGCCTCGTCCTTCATGCAATCGACGATAACTGCAACTTGGTGGCATAAAGAAAATATTATCGATGTTGTCTTTCGTCAGTTTTACACAGCTGGGTACTAAAGTGGTGCGGTTTTCATATTCCGTGCAAAAACATTTTTTGGTATCAAGGTATCGACAGACAATTGCGGTATAAATGATTTCTTCCCCTTCTCGCAGCACATCGGTACTTTCAAAGGTGTCGTCTTGTTCATCGCTATCAATAAAGGTATGTAAGCAGCATTTACCACAACCGTCGCAAACTGCTTCCCACTCTTCATCGTTCATCTCGGCTAACGATTTATTTAACCAAAATTTTTCTTCTAACATATGTGCCCCTAATTTTAAGGCACCTATTTTATGCTAGTTAGATCAGAAAAGCGAAATTAAAGAAGGAAAGAAATGGCGCCAAATAAAGCAATTGGCGCCAGTATATTTGAAAAGAGGTTAGATTTTAGGGTAACCAATTCTGTCAGATAAATATCCAACAGAAGTAGCAAAATAGTAAGAACGGTTCCAATGCATTAATGCTTTATAATTATCATAAGCAAGATACATACGGCCGTTTTTATCATCAGGCATCACAAGTGCAGCGTTAATATCTACTTTTGGTAAGTCAGAGCCATCAATACGTCTCACCCCGAGCTGTTGCCATGCAGCTAAATCTCGTTCTGACTTTGACCAATTCTCAAGCCATTGTTTACGGGAACGTGTGCCACGTTGCAAAATATGATTTGAATCAAACTCATTTGGTAATAAAACTTGTCGGCCCCAGGTCAAATTATCATTCCAACCTGCTTTTTTAAGGTAGTTAGCAATCGATGCAAAGGCATCATATTTATTTTGCCAAATGTCTTTTTTACCATCACCGTCGTAGTCAACAGCATAAGCGTTAAATGAGGTTGGCATAAACTGAGTTTGGCCCATTGCACCCGCCCAAGAGCCTTTAAAGTGTTCTAGACTAATATGGCCTTCTTCTAAAATGGTTAGTGCAGCCCATAGTTGCCGTTTGTACATATCTTCACGGCGTCCATCATAAGCTAGGGTAACGACTGAAGAAATGACAGGAATCGAGCCCTGAATTTTACCAAAGTTACTCTCAAGCCCCCAAAGTGCGACAATAAATCGTGCCTGAACTCCATATTGTTTCGCAATTTTTTCTAGTACTTCTTGATTCTCTTTGTATAACTTACGGGCTCTGTCAACTTTCCACTGCGGAACACGTTTTGGTAAGTATGTTTCTAATGTTTCTTTTACTTCTGGTTGGTTTTTATCGGCCTTGATTACTTTTTTCTTAAAAGAGATAGTTGTAAATGCTTCTTCAACAATTGATTTTGTATATCCTTTTTCAATTGCTTCCACTTTTAAATCTGCAACATATTGATTAAATTTTGCTTGCTCTTCATCTGCAAAGGTAGAGACCGAAATAAGACTTGCTGTGATTAGGGCGAGTTTTTTTAACACTATTGAGAAACTCCATTTTGTTTTCTAAATTCATCTAATAAACTTTCTTGCTTTGGCGGCAACTGTAGGTAAAAACCTTTTTCAGTTAACTCTTGTTGAACCTTTTCAAGATCAGCGACACCGAGTTTTTCGCGTTTAGCTAAATTGATTAACATCACAAAACTTGGTTGACCAAAAGTGGCCATTAAAGGTTCCGGAACTTTTGAAAAATCATCTCTTTTTTCAACATAGAGATAGGTATCAGCCTTTTTTTTACTTTTATATACTGCACTAAGCATTCAATCACCTTTTACTTCTTGCGAAACACTGCGCCACACTATACCATGGCATACAATAAAAGTGAGATAAATTGCGCTTAACGGCTTGGTTTTTGAAAAGTCAGCCAGTAATTTTTATAATAATAATTGAGATTATGTCGGAACAAATTTTTGAATTAAAAGGGAACCTTTTTACGCTGTCAGTGTTGCACTTATTTAAGAACGATATTGACGGACTGATAAGCCAACTGGACGAAAAAATTGCTCAAGTGCCAAAGTTTTTCTTTGGTGCGCCAATTGTCGTGAATTTGCAAACCATTCCAAACGAACATGTCGACTTTGCTAAATTAAAACAATCTTTAATTGATTTACAGCTAAACCCTGTTGGTGTTTGTAATGGTACAGAAGAACAAAATACGGCTGCTAAGTTACATAAATTATCCTTAATGAGCTACAGCAAAGATCAAGCACCAAAAGCAAAACCACAAGCTGCAGCAAATACCTCAATCATAGAAAAAGAAATATTCGTGCCCGCACAAATTATCAGCGGAAATGTGCGAGGTGGTCAGCAAGTATATGCTAAAAATCGTGATTTGATAATTACAGGGTCGGTGAGCCCAGGTGCTGAAGTAATTGCTGATGGCAATATTCATGTATATGGCACACTTAGAGGCCGTGCAATTGCCGGCGCTAAAGGTCAAGAGTCAATGATTTTTTGTCAAAAATTAAATGCTGAACTGGTCTCTATAAATGGTAATTACTGGTTAAGCGACGCACTACAAGGTGATTCATGGGGCAATGCTGCATGTATCTCATTAGAAAACGAATCATTAAAAATTTCAGCTTTGGTTTAAAGGATAAATTTCATGGCAAAAGTTATTGTTGTCACATCAGGTAAAGGCGGTGTTGGTAAAACTACATCAAGTGCTGCAATTGGTACTGGCCTTGCGCTAAAAGGCTACAAAACGGTAATTATCGACTTTGATATTGGCCTTCGTAATCTTGATTTAATTATGGGTTGTGAGCGACGTGTTGTATATGACTTTGTAAATGTTATCAACAACGAGGCTAATTTAAATCAGGCACTTATTAAAGATAAGCGTGTAGAAAAACTATTTATCCTACCGGCATCACAAACGCGTGATAAAGATGCACTTACTAAAGAAGGGGTTGAGCTTGTACTTAATGAATTGAAAAAAGATTTCGATTTTATTATTTGTGACTCACCAGCAGGCATTGAAGCCGGTGCTATGATGGCACTTTATTTTGCCGACGAAGCGATTGTGACAACGAATCCAGAAGTATCATCAGTTAGAGATTCAGATCGTATTTTGGGTATTTTACAAAGCAAATCTAAGCGCGCCGAAGAAGGCTTAGAAAATGTGAAAGAACACCTTCTTTTAACACGTTATAACCCTGAGCGTGTTGCTTCAGGTGAAATGTTATCAGTTGAAGATGTACAAGATATTCTTGCGATCGATTTATTAGGCGTTATCCCAGAATCTACAGCAGTTTTAAATGCGTCAAACTCGGGTCAACCAGTTATTCTTGACTCAGATTCAGACGCTGGCAAAGCTTACTCTGATGCCATTGACCGTTTACTTGGTGAAAAAGTTGACTTCCGATTTTTACAAGCTGAGAAAAAAGGCTTACTTAAACGGATATTTGGAGGTTAATGTGTCATTACTTGATTATTTTCGCTCGCAAAAGAAAACAACTGCAAGTCTAGCAAAAGAACGTTTACAAATCATTGTTGCCCATGAGCGCTCTAGTCGTGGTACACCGGATTATTTACCGCAATTAAAACAAGATATATTAGATGTGATCCGCAAGTACGTTGATATACAACAAGATCAAGTGCAAGTGCAACTTGAGCAAAATGAAGATGATTTGGCTGTATTGGAACTGAATGTTACCTTACCAGATGATAAATAACTAAAAAAGCCTGCTTTATGCAGGCTTTTTTATAGCAAGTTTAAAACCACTCTTTTAAATCTGTTTGAACTATTACTTTACGCCAAGAACACATTAGATCTGGTTTCAACTGACCTGCCTCTTCACTTTTCCCTTTCCACTTCCAACTAATTAATTGATTCATTTGTTTTTTACTAGCAAGTGCATCAAGAGGAATATCATGTTGATTTGCAATGAATTCTAACTTTGCACGCATTTCTTTCAGTGACTTTTTATAGCCAGTAAAATCAATTAAACGTTTAATTTTTTCAGGATGTTCACTTTCATCTTTTTCAAGACCAAGTTTAACTAAATTTATAAGTGTTTTACCATAGCGATTAATAAGTGCATGATCGCCTTCACATACACGCTTTAAAGCACCAAAATGGGTTGGTTGCTGCTTTGCAATCTCAAATACAATGGATTCTTTGATAATGAAATTAAGCGCTAAGTTTTTTTCACGGGCACGATTTAAACGCCAGCCAGCTACTTGTTGTAATACAGCTAATTGTTTCGGGTTTAATTGCCATGCATTTTTTATATCAAGATACGCTAACTCTAGCGGAGTATCGTAAGCTCGTTTATTTGCAATTAATTCGCTTTCGCTTACAACAATTGCTTGTTTCTGCTCAGATAATTTATTGACTATTAATTCATAGCAAGGCATTAAATAAAATACGTCAGCTGCCGCGTAATCAAGCTGAGCTTTTGTTAATGGTCTTTGTAACCAATTGGTGCGTGATTCACTTTTATCTATTTGCTCATCAAGTAACATTTCCACCATATTGGCAAACCCAACACAGTTGCGCTCACCAAGTAAACTTAAAGCAAATTGTGTGTCAAAAAGCGGTTTAGGAATGCAATTACCATGGCGAGAAAACACTTCTAGATCTTCTGATGGGGAATGTAATACTTTAATAACGTTAGTATTTTCCATTAATTGCCAAAAACCTGATAAATCTAAATTGGCAGTTGGATCAATTAGACTTATATTATTGCCATCATAAATTTGCAGTAATGCAAGCTCAGGATACAAGGTACGACGGCGCATAAATTCAGTATCTATTGCAAGGATTGGCTTTGTTGAATAGTCCTTGAGGGCTAAATCGAGATTTTTTTGTTCTGTAATTAATGCGTACTGCACTGCTTTTCCTCATAAAAAAACCGGCTTATGCCGGTTTTTATAATTTGGGGTTACCCCGTTAACTTGCTTCTTTAAGTGCACGTCTTAAAATTTTACCGACGTTAGTTTTTGGTAAATCCTCACGGAATTCTACAAACTTAGGCACTTTGTAATTGGTCAAGTTTTCACGACAATGTTTAATTATATCTTTTTCTGTCAGTGATTGGTCTTTTTTCACAACAAAAATCTTAACTTGTTCACCGCTAACATCATGAGGTACACCTACTGCAGCAACTTCGAGAACACCATCATGCATTGCAACGACTTCTTCTACTTCGTTAGGGAACACGTTAAAACCAGATACAATTATCATGTCTTTTTTACGGTCAACAATATAGAAGAAACCTTCTTCATCGTATTTTGCAACGTCACCTGTTGCGAACCAACCGTCTTTTAAACAATCAGCTGTCGCTTCTGGGCGGTTATAATATCCCTTCATAACTTGTGGGCCTTTTACCCAAAGTTCACCAGATTCACCCAGTCCAGCTTCTGTGCCATCTTCTTTAACAATTTTAAGTTCAGTGCTTGGTGCAGGAAGACCAATTGAACCGTTAAAGCCATCTAGATCATACGGGCTTACTGTTACAAGTGGTGCACACTCGGTTAAACCGTAGCCTTCAACTAAGCGAGAATCAGTAACCTTTTGCCATTTTTCAGCGACAGGTCGTTGAACAGCCATACCACCACCGAGAGATATTTTGAGTGATGAAAAATCAAGTTCAGAAAAGCCCGATGAATTTAATAAGCCATTGAATAAGGTGTTAACACCTGTCATTACAGTAAACTTTTTCCCTTTAAGTTCTTTGATAAAGCCCTGCATATCACGCGGATTAGTAATAAGTAAGTTATGGCCGCCATATTTCATAAAGGTTAAGCAATTCGCTGTCAGAGCAAAGATATGATAAAGCGGTAAAGCTGTAACGACCATTTCTTGACCTTTCTTAAGTAATGGGTCTAAACAACCTGTTACTTGCTCAAGGTTTGCTACCATATTGCCATGGGTTAGCATTGCACCTTTTGATACACCCGTTGTACCACCGGTATATTGTAAAAATGCAAGGCAGTCTTGTGTCAGTTCTGGACGAGTATACTTAGTAGCATCGCCTTGTTTCATAACATCAGCAAATTCAATCACATTTGGTAATGTATAACCCGGTACCATTTTCTTTAAATGCTTTACTACAAAATTTACTAAGTGTTTCTTCACACCCCCGAGCATGTCACCAATTTCCGTAATGACAATATTTTTAACATTGGTTTGTGGTAAAGCTTCTTCTAAAGTACGTGCAAAATTAGCAAGGATAATGATGGTTGTGGTCTCTGAATCATTAAGTTGATGCTCAAGCTCTCGTGTAGTGTAAAGCGGGTTTACGTTTACAACAGTTGCCCCTGCTCGTAGAGTTCCAAGGATAGCAATAGGTGTTTGTAATAAATTAGGCATCATTACAGCAACTTTATCACCCTTTTTAACACCTAATTGATTTTGCAAATATGAAGCAAATCGCTGTGTCGCATCATCCATCTGCTGATATGTGAAAACTTTGCCCATGTTTTCAAAGGCTGGAAGCTGTGAATAATCTTGAAAGCTTTTTTCAAATAGTTCAAGCAGGGAGTCATAGTGCTGTGGATCTATTTCAGCAGGAACTCCTGCTGGGTAACGCTTCAACCAAATCTTTTCCACGATAGGCTCCTATAATTTATATTTATTGTTTGTGTTCAACTTAAACCTTAATTCATGTAAGGCGAATTAACAATTGAGTAAATACTCTAAAGCGCTAATATTCACATATTTAGTTACGTTATACAAACTATTTAAAACATCTCGTTTACGTAAACGTTAATCAGTTTAGCCGCTTCATTAGGGAATTCTATATGACAATGATGACCACCTGATATTTCGTTAACCATAAGTTTTAAAATGTATTTACCATATATTTCAATACCTTGATTTACTAAAGAATACCCATTTGTTGCCTTTATGACGAGCATTGGTGTTATAATATTTTTACACATTTCTATACACTGATTAGGTGTAAAACGAAACCCAGAGTGATGTTTCAGCTTTGGATCTGTGCATAGTTTATAACCAGTTTCTATTTTCTCTACATTCCTTTCCATTAACAATGAGGCTTGATGTTTGTTTAAATCACTTACGGCAATGCGTGCTTTCACTATTTGTTCAAAACTTGAAAATACACGTTTGGGTTTATTATCAGTACGATTTAATATGGCGTTCTTTAATTGTGTTGTCACTTCATTTTCATCTGTTGTGACACACGCAATGCCCTCAATTGCTATCACTGCTTTAACATGCTCTGGAAAACAGGCAGCAAAAAGATTAGCAACCATTGCCCCCATTGAATGGCCTATAATAATAACCTGTTCATTAGCTGCTATTTGTTGTTTTAATCTAAACACATCATCAACATAATCAATAAAGTAGTAATGTGCTTGGCTATTTCGCCAATCTGATTTGCCATGCCCTGGAAAATCAATTGCGTACCAATCAAAATGTGAGAGTTGACTCATCAAAGGTACAAAAGAATTACTGTTATCTTGCCAACCATGCAAAGCAATTACCTTAGTTGCATTGTTTTGTAACCTTTGACACGCAATTGTTAGTTCATTGATCTGATAAAATGTTTCGAAGCTATTTTGTTGCAATGAATTCACCGATAAAAATGTTATTTAACTTGTAAATACGTTATGTTTGTCGCCAAAATAACATAGAACTAAACACACATGAAAAAATCTTTAATTGCATCAGCAGTGTTATTTTCATCAACTGCCATTGCAAATGTCGAAGCGCCTAAAAATATAATTTATATGATTGGTGATGGTATGGGCCCTGCCTATACGACAGGTTATCGTTACTACATGGATAACCCAAAAACCAAAGAAGTTGAAAGTACCATCTTTGATCAATTGTTTGTTGGAATGGCAAGTACGAGCCCTGATGATGACACAGTAGTTACTGATAGTGCTGCCGGTGCAACAGCTCTGTCAACCGCAACCAAAAGCTACAATGGTGCTATTGCAGTTGATACTCAAAAAAAACCACTTACAACAATGCTGCAAATTGCTAAATCAAAAGGCTTAACAACTGCACTGGTTGCTACGTCACAGATCAATCACGCAACACCTGCAAGTTTTGCTGCGCATAATGAAAACCGACGTAATTACAATGAAATTGCGGACGATTACATTGATGTAAAAGTAAATGGCAAACTTGCTGTAGACTTACTACTTGGTGGTGGTTACAAATATTTTATCCGAGAAGATCGAGATTTAGTCAGTGAATTTAAACAAGCTGGTTATCACTATGAAAGTGATTTTGATAAGTTAAACACCATAAATTCATTACCTGCTATTGGTTTATTTAAAGAAACAGCATTTGCCTATGCGATTGATCAATACCCTACTCGTCTTAGTGATATGGCAGAGCACACCTTCTCTTTATTAGATAAATATAAAGAAAATGGTTTCTTTGTAATGTTAGAGGGCTCACAAATAGATTGGTGTGGTCACGCTAATGATATTGCTTGCGCCATGGCCGAAATGGACGATTTTGCCAATGCGATTAGGAAAGCAAAGCTTTATGTTGATAGTAATCCAGATACATTATTAGTCGTTACGGCAGATCACAGCACTGGAGGCTTAACACTAGGATCTAATGGTAACTATTCTTGGCATACAAATGTGATTAAAGGCATCAAAGCAAGTGGCAGTAAACTTGCTAAGGCATTAATAAAGTCAGAGAATGTACTAGCTACATGGCAGGATAAAACAGCCATTTCCCTTGATAAAGACCAAGCTGAGTTACTTGCAAATAAAGTAGTTGCGGTTAAAAATGATAAACCTGACGAGACCTCAGCTAAAGAGCAACTTGTTGAGCATGTAAAATTGCTTATCAATCAAGCGTCAAATACCGGATGGACAACTTCAGGTCATACCGCAATTGACGTACCTATTTTAGCGTATGGTAAAGGTGCAGATGAATTTAGAGGTCATCTCGATAATACCGAAATTGCGAGTAAGTTAATCAACTTTATTAAGCATTAAAAATTAGGGTGCATTTAACGCACCCTTTTTATTTTCTTATAGCAATTTTGTTAAGTAGGTGATCAGGCATAGCGTTCTATTAATGAAATGGAAACTATGCAAAATTTCTTATATAGTTGTTCTGTATAGATAAACTTTAACACAGTTGAATGATATCTTGTCCGTTAGGATGATCAGCTACTTGATTGAATTGGTATTATTCTCTTCCCGGCAGTTTTTTCCAAGTAACAGTATCACGCACGTAAACAGGCTGCGCATCTGCTGCTGCAACTGTATTACCCTGTGCTAATTCCAGCTCTGCTTGTTTTGCCATAAAACGAGCATTTGGTAAGGTAATATCGTTATTAATAGTAAAATTATCGGCAGAAAAATATTCACTGTAAGTTTGGCAACCAGTACCAACAACTAATGCGTCAATGCTCGGCAATTGAAGGTCTTGTGGTTTTAAAACTTGCTCGCTTGATGCAAATTCAGCAAGGTCATTTTCGCCACGTTTAAACTCTGCATAGTAAACCTCTCCCATACGCGCATCAATTGTGGCAATCACATAATCAACATCTAAGCTGTCAAATGCCTGCTGGGCCATGATTTGTAAGTTAGAAATGCCTATAACGGGTAAGTTAGCAGCAAATGAAAGCCCTTGGGTTACAGAAACACCTACGCGTACACCTGTGAAACTTCCAGGCCCTCTACCAAATGCGATTGCATCTAAATCGCTTAAAGAAACGTTGCCCTTATTAAGGATGGAGTCAATTAACGGTAACATTTTTTGACTGTGTTGCTGAGGGCACACTTCAAAATGTGCATTTTCTAAATCACAACTTAATGCCACAGAGAGTGCCTCAGTGGCCGCATCTAATAAAAGTATTTTTGTCATAAGTTATTTAATTGCTTCTAAAAATTCTGACGCCTTGGATAAATCACGAGTTCGCGCCATGTTTGGTAAACTGGCAAGAAAGATTCTACCATATTCACGTGTAACAAGGCGATTATCACAAATTACCAATACGCCTTTGTCTTTTTGGTCACGTATTAATCGACCAACTCCTTGTTTTAATGCGATTACAGCACTGGGTAATTGTAACGAATAAAAAGGGTCGTGCCCTTGCCCACTGTGTGACTTCATTTTTGCTTGAAGAAGTGGGTCATCCGGAGCCGCAAAGGGTAACTTATCAATAATAACACAAGATAATGCATCACCTCGCACATCGACACCTTCCCAAAAAGATGCAGTACCAAGCAAAACCGAATTGCCATGCATAACAAACTTTTCAAGCAATATACGTTTTGACGCTTGGCCTTGCACTAATAAAGGATACTCCACACTGTGTGCTAACCCATCTGCAACTAAATTAAGCATGCGATAGCTTGTAAAAAGGATAAAGCATCGACCTTTTGCAGCTTTAATCATTTGTTTTGCAATACTTACTATTGAAAAGCCCATTTCAGATTTACTTGGCTCAGGTAAGTAACGCGGTATGCATAACATCGCCTGGTTTTCGTAATCAAATGGGCTGTCATAAACTTCCATTATTGAGGTACTTAAACCAAGATCATTAGCAAAATGCGTTAAATCGCCATTAACAGCAAGTGTTGCAGAAGTAAAAATCCAGCTAGATCTTGCATTCTCTACTAGTGCTCTGAAACGTTCAGAGACATTTAATGGTGTGATACTAAAAGTAAGATGACGTTTTGTTGTTTCATACCAAAAACTATACCCTGGTTTTTGCGCCTCATACATAGTTTCTAGCTGCCCTTTGAGGCTTGCGGTACGCTCAAATAACTTTTCTATTTTATCACTTCTTTCTAAACAGAGTTTTAGTACTTGATAGAGAAAACTAATGTCATTAATCACACGTTCAATAGCACGGTAAACATTTGGCTGTTTAATCATTTGTTGCCAATCACCGCGCTGACTTTCACTTGGAAATTGTAAACGTAAATCCCACACTGCGGTTTCAAGTTTATCAATTGTTTTGCCAAGCTGGATCATATCGAACACTTCCGCACGGTAAACTAAGCGAATATCACGGACGAGCTCTATCACCATTCTGGTGCTAACACGGCTGGCAAAATATTCTGAGGCAATATTAGGTAACTGATGTGCTTCATCAAAAATATAACAATTTACATTAGGGATTAGTTCACCAAAACCTGACTCTTTTACTACCGCATCAGCTAAAAACAAATGATGATTCACAACTACTAAGTCTGATTCAATTGCTTTTATTCTGGCTTTTCTGACAAAACAATCTTGAAACGAAGGACATTCTTTACCTAAACAGTTATCAGCTGTTGAGGTAACATAAGGCAGTACTTTGGCATCTTCTTCAATGCCACTACAGTCGGCCATATCCCCTGAGCGGGTTTCACCTGAAAACTTGGCAACCATTGCTAATTGATGCATCACATCAGGATCGTCAACCGGTACATGTGTAACATGCTGATTTAAACGCTCAATACATAAATAGTTTGAGCGCCCTTTCAGTAGCGCTATTTTCTTACCTTTACCAAGGATTTTTTTTAGCGTAGGTAAATCACGATGGAACAATTGTTCTTGCAGTGCTTTTGAACCTGTCGATACCATGACTTTTTTATCAGAAAGTAACGCAGGAACTAAATAAGCAAATGTTTTGCCTGTACCTGTACCTGCCTCAACAATAGCCTGTTTATCATGCTTAATTGCATTGGCAACTGATTTAGCCATATCAATTTGTGGCTTTCGCGGGGCATATCCTTTTATAGCAAGCGCAAAAGGACCAGATAGACCAAACAAAGTATCGATATTGTACATTAACAGGCAGGAATATTAAGAATGGCTGGAAGTGTAGCGATTTAATGTTGGTTCAACAAGTGTGAAATCTAGGTTGTTTAGAAACACCGCAGAGTATTGTTTATGAACTTTGAGTAGATAACGCTAATCGTTATTCACTTTAACAATCTTTGAATTTGAATAAACTTATGACTATTCAAAAAAGTAACGTCGCGATCACAATTAAAATAATACATAAGTATATGCACACTCCACTCAATCTTTAAGTAGATTTTTGATATATATACATTTATCTGATTTTGGTTAAATGGACGAACCGAGAGCATGAATTAGGTCGATAACGGCTTCTCTATTACAAGTAACAATAAGTGCTTTGTCTATATCTAACTCATCTAGGCTAAGCTTAGTATGCATTATTAATATGGATAACATTGCCAATTGATTTGCTTCAAAAACAAACGCTCCTATTGGGTACTTTTTCTTTAAAGAAATTAAGCTTTGTTTATCGTTAATTTTGATTTGTACTGCTAATGCTTCTAAGATATTCCTTGGAAATTGCCAAAGTTTCGCTATATCTAAAGTCAATCGAGGTCCATATGAATCCATCAAACGCTTGATATTCATTACATTAGGCTGTGAATCTGGACAGACGCTGGCAAATGCATCTATCATCAATTGAAATATAACCATATTTCCTAAATTCATAAGTAGCCCAACTAAGTACGCTTCTTCAGAATTAAGGTTCTCTTTTGCAACAAATTGCTTACTGACTTTGCCTGTCAATTGGCTATGTAACCATAAATTTTTACCATAATTTTTATAATATATTTGGGCACTTGGAACCATCTGAGTAATAAAACCATTTATCACCCCTTCTGTTAGACCTTTTTGACCAAGTAACATAAACGCATTTTTTATATCAGAAATTGGTTTATTACTTCGGTTGTAGAAACTTGAATTTGCTAGCTCAACGACTTTTGCTGCAATAATCGGATCTGCACTAATTAAATCTACGAGTTTATCGACATTAAAGTCTGAGGAATTCAGTGTATTTATAACTTCGTTAAGTGAACTGGGCACAACGGGCAAAGACGCGATAATTTCTTTTGGTTGGCGTAATATTTGTAGTATTTTATTTTCAATTAAATCACTAATAGGGTCATTGTGAACTCTAGTTAGCGGGGAATTAAACAGTAATTCATAATAGTTATCTTGAAGCACTTGTGCAGGTGTTTTTAAAGATTCATTTGGTGTGACTATTTGTTGTTCATGAAGCGTCTGCACATCATGGTTGCTCATTTTTGATTTTTCATTTTCGAAAAAGAAATGATTGGCTTCAACTTCTTGTTTTAACGATGGGAAAGCCTTTGATATTAATTTTTTAAACATACGTCATTGTCACAAATGATTTCATTAATTGTAACTCTATTTTACACAAACTGAATAAATTGTAAGTGTTTAAATGATTGATCAATTAAACTTATTATGGTTGCCATAGGTAATGATTTAGATTGATTTTATTTTTTGTAATTATCACACCTTCCTTTTCTAGGCAGTTTTTTTGTTCTAAATATTTGTCACTGTTTTCAGGAAAACTTATTTTACCTTGCGAATTAATGACCCTAAACCACGGAATTTTACTACCTGTTGGCAATTTTTTTAAAATTGTCCCAACAAAACGCGCATGCCCTTTTAATGAAGCCATTTCTGCTACACTGCCATAGGTTGCGACTTGACCCTTTGGTATCGATGCAATAACAAGCAAAATTGCATCGCGTTTTTCATCATTTGTCATGATATAACCGCTTTAATCCTTGCCAAATAGTTGTTGCGACTGGACCATAAAAGTTACTATTACTTCTAAATGCTCTAAGTTCTGAATGAAACTGATCTTCGCCATCAATGAGCTCTATTTGTACAAGCTCGCCTGAAGCAAGTTCATTACTACAAAAATGCTTAGCCGCTAACCCCCAGCCGACACCTTGTAACAACATAGACCTTAATGTTGCCAATTCTTCTACCATAACAACTTGCGATCCCTTTGCAAAAGAAAGTTTGTCATCATCAAAAGGTAATTCGGTTGGTTTAAGGGTTAGGCTTGGAATTGCATCAAGCTCTCTACTCAACAATCTCGATTTTCCATTGGGTAACACACTGGGTGAGGCAACTAAAATGACTTCGATGGGTTTTAATTGAATACTCTGAAAATCGCCCGATGCGTGAAATATATCAAACCAAGGACCAATACCGATATCAACCTCACCCTTAGAGAGTTTTTCAATCGCTTTAAAACGTGAACCACCTAATATTTCGAATTGCGTGGCAGGAAATTGTTGAATGACTTTACCGAGTAACTGATTAATGCGTGCATCACCACCGAGTTGCTCGTAAGCAATGCATATTTTAGGCTCATAACCTAAAGCCAAAGTAGAACTTACTTTATTTAGCTCATCACAGCTTGTTAGTACTCTTTTTGCTTGTTTATAAAACCTCTCACCTGCCTCTGTTAATTTAAGACGATATCCAGAACGGTCTATTAATGTAAAACCAACCTCTTCTTCTAACTTTTGCATTGCCATAGTAAGCGCGGGCTGTGTTTTATGACACTTTTCTGCTGCTTGTTTCAAACTATCTGATGTGACAATGGCATCTAAAATTGTTAACTGCGTAATCTTCATAAGTTTAACTTATACAGTTCGTAATATTTAATAAATATAATTTTACATAGCCTTTGGTTATTCTGGCTATAGTTTATTAATAATTTCTTTTTGGATAAGTAGATGCGCGCCCTCTTACTCTTGTTACCTGCAATTTTGATCACTGCTTGTAAAGACCCTCAGCCAGAAATCACCAAAAGTACAATTTCTCGCCCAGTTAAACTTTTTACTGTGCCAAATACGGGTAGTAGCAATATTCGCCGTTTTCCAGCAAAAGTCGAAGCGAATCAAGGCTCATATTTATCATTTCGAGTTAATGGTGAGCTTATGTCATTTCCAACACTTGCTGGACAATCTGTTGAAAAAGGCCAAATCTTAGCAAAGTTAGACCCCGAAGACTTTAAACTACAACTCAGTGACCGTGAGGCACGTTACAAACTTGCAAAAAACCAGCTTGAGCGAACAGAAACACTCAAAACAAAAGGTATTGCATCACAATCAGAACTTGACCAAGCAAAAGCCAATATGCAAGTTGCATTATCAGCGCTTGAAAAAGCACAAACTGATTTAGAGTACACAGTGCTAAGAGCACCTTTTGCAGGCACAATCAGTAAAGTATTTATCAAAAACTTTGAGAGTGTTGTCGCCAAGCAAAACATTATGCGAATTGAAACACGTGATTTAATGGATGTTACAATTCAAATTCCTGAAAAATTAGTTGCTCGCGTTGATAAAAATACGACTTACAAACCCAATGTCGTTTTTGATAGCTACCCGAATAAGTCATATGAATTATCGCTAAAAGAATGGGATACACAGGCTGATCCACTTACCTTAAGTTATCGTGTGGTATTTACACTGCCCCTGCCAACAGATTTTAACTTACTTGCCGGTATGACAGGAAATGTGTTGATTGATTTAAATAAAGTGTTTTATTCAAATCAACGTAAATTTACTATTCCAACAACCGCTGTTTTTAGTGACGCAAGTGAAGATTCATTTGTTTGGCGCTACAACGATGGCAAACTAGAAAAAGTAAAAGTAGTGCTTGGTGAAATCCATAAAAGTGGTATTGAGATAAATGACGGCCTAAATCCGGGAGATCAAATTGTCAGTGCAGGTGTTCATCATTTAACAGCACAAAGCAATGTTCGTCCTTGGACAAAAGAACGAGGCCTATAAAATGAACATTGCACAGTTATCAATTGAAAAGCGAACGATAAGTTGGCTATTTACCCTAATTTTATTATTTGGTGGCTATTTCTCTTATCAACAATTGGGGCGTTTGGAAGATCCAGAATTTACATTAAAAAAAGCCATGGTAATAACCAGTTACCCTGGCGCATCACCGGAACAGGTTGAACAAGAAGTTACCTACCCAATTGAAAATGTGATTCAGCAATTACCTTATGTGGATTATGTAACGTCAATTTCCTCTCCTGGTTTATCTCAAATCACGGTAGAAATGAAAAGTACCTATCGCAAAGAACAACTTAGGCAAGTTTGGGATGAACTGCGTCGTAAAATTAATGACTTATCACCTTCCTTACCAGCAGGCGTTTATCCTTCAAAAGTAATGGATGACTTTGGCGATGTTTATGGTGTGCTTTACTCTATTAGCGGTGACGATTATTCCTATGAAGAATTAGAAAATTACGTTGATTATTTACGACGTGAACTGGTACTGGTAGATGGTGTTGGTAAAGTAACGGTAGCTGGTGAGCAAAAACCGCAAGTTACTGTGGAAATATCTAGCCATAAATTGGCACAACTTGGAATTTCTGCCAACGTTATTTACCAGTTACTACAAAATCAAAATACAGTATCAAATGCAGGTAAAGTGACTATTGAGGGCGAATCAATCCGTCTTCATCCTACAGGTGAATTTAAGAACGTTTCTGAACTCGAAGATTTACTTATTTCAAAGCCTGGCGCGAAAGAAATTATTTATTTAGGTGATGTGGCTACAGTAAAGCGCGAGTACGCTGAAATCCCAGATAACCCTACTCATTATGCTGGTAAACAGACGTTATTACTGGGTGTTTCCTTTGCATCTGGCGTGAACGTTGTTGAAATTGGTAATAAATTAACAAACCACTTAGCGTCACTTGAATATCAACGCCCATATGGCATTGAGATTAATACACTCTACAACCAACCAAAAGAAGTAGAAAAATCGGTAGATGATTTTATTACATCCCTTGTCCAAGCGGTATCAATAGTAATCGCTGTATTGCTGCTTTTTATGGGGTTACGAAGTGGTTTATTAATTGGTGCTGTTTTACTAATCACGGTATTTGGTACCTTTATTTTTATGATGATGCAACAAATTGATTTGCAAAGGATCTCGCTTGGAGCACTTATTATAGCCCTTGGTATGCTTGTGGATAATGCCATTGTCATTACTGAAGGCATTTTAGTAGGTTTGAAAAAAGGCTACAGCAAAGTAAAGGCAGCAAATAGTATTGTTGATCAAACAAAGTGGCCGTTGCTTGGTGCTACTGTAATTGCAATTACTGCGTTTGCTCCAATAGGTTTAAGTTCAGATGCAACCGGCGAATTTGCCGGAAGTCTTTTTTACGTATTATTAATTTCACTGCTACTTAGTTGGATAACCGCTATTACGGTAACCCCTTTCTTAGCAAGTGTGTTATTTAAGCAAGAAGCGACAAACAATCAAAGTGATAACAAGGTGGATGCTGATGAGCTATATAAAGGCAAACTATTTGTTATTTATGGCAAATTATTAAAAACAGTATTAGCCTGGCCAAAAACAACGATCAGTTTTATGCTAATTTCTTTGCTTGGTGCATTGGTATTATTTGGTAATGTTAAACAGTCATTTTTCCCACCTTCAAATACCCCCATGTTTTATCTTGATTACTGGCGTTATCAAGGTTCTGATATTCGTGCCACAGAGCAAGACATTGCCAAGCTAGAACAGTATTTATTAGCAAAACCCCAAGTAGTTGAAGTAACCAGCACGGTAGGACAAGGTGCCCCGCGCTTTATGTTAACTTATGCACCAGAAAAAATTCACCCAGCCTATGGGCAATTGATCGTTCGCACTACTGATTTACAATCGCTCAACGCAATACTCGCAGAAATACGTGAATATGCAGCTGATAACTTACACAATGCATTTATTAAATTAAAACGTATGGAAATTGGTCCATCAACAGATGCAAAAATAGAGGCGCGTTTCCAAGGTCATGAGCCAAAAGTGTTACGCAATTTAGCAGATCAGGCGATTGAAATTCTTAATAATGAAGGCAAAGCTTACAATATCAGACATGACTGGCGCGAATTAACTAAAGTCATTCGCCCTCAGTTTAATGAACAAAAAGCGCGCCGTTTAGGGATCAGTAAGTCTGATTTAGATAATTTGTTACTTACAACCTTGTCAGGTCGTAAAGTAGGCTTATATCGTGAGGGCACACGCATGCTTCCGATTATTGCCCGTTCGCCTGCATCTGAGCGTCTTAATGTTGATTCACTATATGACTTACAAATTTTTAGTCCAACACTGGGTGTTTATGTGCCAATTGAACAAATTGTTGATGGCTTTAATACAGAGTGGGAGAACAACCTTATATTACGTCGTGATAGAAAGCGCACTATAACAGTTATGGCAGACCCGAATATTTTAGGCGATGAAACTGCGGCTAACTTATTAAAACGTGTAAAACCATTGATAGAAGATATTCAACTTCCGCAAGGGTATCACCTTGAGTGGGGCGGCGAATTCGAATCCGCATCGAAAGCGCAAAAAGCTATTTTTGGCTCCTTGCCACTTGGTTACCTAGTGATGTTTATCATTACTGTTTTGTTATTTAATTCAATTAAAAAGCCACTTATTATTTGGGCAACAGTACCATTAGCTGTTATTGGTGTGACAATTGGTTTGTTTACCATGAATAGCCCATTTAGTTTTATGGCTTTACTTGGGTTACTCAGTTTGTCTGGCATGTTAATCAAAAATGGCATCGTACTTATGGATCAAATTGAATTAGAGCTATCCCAAAATAAAGCACCTTACACTGCTCTATACCACTCGGCTTTAAGTAGATTAAGACCGGTTTCAATGGCAGCAATTACTACAATTTTAGGTATGATCCCGCTGTTATTTGATGTCTTTTTTAAATCAATGGCAGTTACAATTATGTTCGGCTTAGGTTTTGCTACTGTGTTGACATTATTAGTTATCCCAGCCCTTTACAGTTTAGTGTTTAAGGTAAAATCTGCCTAAAAATATTAAATTAGGTATACTGCAAAAAACGTAAATTGCAGTATACCTATGCTAAAAAGACCATTCTCAGTGCTTGTAGTTATTGAAAATTCACACAATGAATTTCTGTTAATTCAACGTGCTGATGACACAACATTTTGGCAATCTGTAACCGGTGGCATTGAACAAAATGAGACGGCGCTAGAATGCGCCTATCGCGAAGTATTAGAGGAAACTGGCATTGATTGTGAAGCTTCAGGTTATGAAATAGTACCTCTCAACATCACTAATCAATACGAAATAAGAGAAGACTGGCGTTTTAGATATGAAAAAGGAAATTATCTAAATACCGAATATGTTTTTCATCTTAAAGTAGACAGCCAAACACAAATCAAACTCGCCCCAAAAGAACATTTAAATTTCAAATGGCTTACGTATCAAAATGCACTTCAATTAATTACATCTGAAACGAATAAAAATGCCGTTGCATTACTATTTAAAAGTAAAAAGCGTAAAGAATAATCACCACTTTTTATTATTTAGAGCATACAAAACACCATAACAGGTACAAATTAAATTGCGTTAGCTAAAATTTGTCATAGACTTTAGCGATGATTTAATTCGATTATTTGAATTAATAAAGCTAATTAGTGGACTTGAACTAAGGATGGTTATGAATTCGTTACCAAAATCTTTACGCCAACGCTTTGAAAACTTAAATTTATCAAAAAAACTAACACTTTCCTTTTTGATTGCAGCAGTTATTCCATTGCTGATTGTATTTGTACTTTCATATTTCAATTCAGCTAATTCTATAAAGCAACAAGTTTACAATCAGTTATCTGCGATTAGTAGTATTAAACAAAGTGCTTTGGAACGTTATTTTAAGCAGGTTGAGTATAAGCTAATCACCACAGCATTAAATCCAACAACACAAAACGCTGCTTCCGACTTTATTGATAGTTATGAACAAGTGAGTACAACAAATTATTCTCGTGCTGCCGTTGAACAATACTACCAAAATACATTTTTTAATGAATTTAAGAAAAGTAATAACACTGCTAAAAATTTAGAAATTGATTTAACTGCATTGGATGATAAAGCAATTGCACTGCAAACCCGTTTTATTACACGAAATACTCACCCAATAGGCAGTAAACAATTACTTAAACAAAGTTCTGCTAATGATGATTATGATAAAGCCCATAATCTCTATCATGATTACTTTACAAAACTTATCGAATACTATGAATTTTACGACTTATTTATAGTTGATAATGATTCTGGCGATATTATTTATTCCGTCTATAAGGAGCTCGATTTTGCAACATCGTTGTTGAGTGGCCCTTATAAAGATAGCAACCTAGCAACTGTGTTTAAAAAAGCAAGAACACTTTCAAAAGCTGAAAGCGTTACCTTCAGTGACTATCAAACTTACTACCCATCATATAATGCACCAGCGAGTTTTGTTGCAACGCCAATTAATTCAAAAGCAACATTGATTTTTCAACTGTCAATTGACGCGTTAAATACCATTATGAGTGAGCGTGATGGTCTTGGAACAAGTGGTGAAACTTATTTGGTTGGTCCAGATAACTTAATGCGTTCTGATTCGTATTTAGACCCGCAAAATTATTCCGTTATAAATTCGTTTAAATTCCCAGAAAAAGGCAAGTTAGATACCATATCCGTTAAGCGGGCTCTTGATGGTATCAGCGGGCAAATGATAATTAAAGATTACAATGGTAATTCTGTACTTTCTTCATATCAACCTCTGAAATTATTTGATGTTAATTGGGCTTTAATCGCTGAAATTGACGAAAAAGAAGCCTTTGCAGCAGTTGATAAACTAGCAATACTGCTTACTTTTGTTTTAGTTTTTGTTATAGCGGTAATAGCAATTGTCGCTCCGAAGTTTTCAAGCTTCCTTTCTGCACCGATAAAAAACCTTTCTCATTTAATGAAAAGTGTCGAAAAAACTGGTGATTTTTCACAACGTACAAAAAATCTCAATAATGACGAAATTGGGGAAACAGCTCTTGCTTTTAATAATTTACTTGCCAGTTTTCAAACTTCGATTTCAGAAACAAATGAGGTTATGCAACAACTCTCTCAAGGTAATTTTAACGCGCGAATTACTATTGAGTGTAAAGGTGAACTTGATTCTTTAAAACGCGCTACAAATGACAGTGCTGAAGCTTTAAACAGCGCTATGTGTGAATTAAATGCTGTGGTAAATGCGATGTCGCAAGGTCAATTTGATAAACCTATTTCATTAGCGATGTCAGGTGACTTAAACACACTAAAAGACAATATAAATTCAACCTTAAGTAATTTAGATTTAGCTATAAACGATATTGTATTTGTTATGAAATCCATGGCTCAAGGTGACTTTAAACAGCAAGTCAGTATTGATTGTCATGGCAAGTTAGATGAACTTAAACAAGGTATTAATCAATCAGTAACCAGCATCGATAATGCAATATCTACGATTGACAGTGCTATGGCTGAGTTAAGTAATGGTAACTTAGAAGCTCAAATTAATGTTCCGTTAAATGGTCAACTTGATAGGCTTAAACAAAAAATAAATCAAACAATATTAACCATTTCAACTGTTATCAATGAAATATCTTTTGTGATGGCAAATGTCAGCGAGGGGAATTTTAATTCTCAAGTAGAAAGTGAAATGACAGGCCAATTTGCACGTCTGAGAAATGATGTGAACATCAGTATTAAATCAGTGAACAATGCCATAATTGAAATAAGCGCTGTTATGGATGGAATAAGCCATGGTAACTATAAAAAACAAATAGAATCGCAGATGAAAGGACAACTAAACGAACTAAAAATTAATATAAATCAATCAGTTGACAGTGTTAACGAAGTTATTTTATCACTCAGCAATGTAGCTGAAGCAATGAGCAATGGCGATTTTAGTCAATTTATTGAGCTTGAATTTAAAGGTGAATTAGCAAAATTAAAGAATGACATTAATGATGCTGTATTAACAACGTCTAAGGCAATACAGGAAGTTTCTCAGAGTGTCGAGGCACTTGCCAAGGGAGATTTAACTAAACAAATGTGTGGAAACTATAATGGTATTTTCCATCTTCTCCAGCAAAATATAAACCAGACAACAAAGCAGTTAATCGATGTAATAAGCAAAATACAATTCACAGCCGAAGAAGTTAAGCAATGTGCCTATGAAATTTCCATAAGTAATACAGAAATCAGTGAAAGGACAGAGGAGCAAGCTGCAAGTCTAGAGCAAGCAAGTGCATCGACTAAAAATATGTTAGATGAAGTTTATGGTGTTGTTGAGCAATCCAAAAGTGCTGTTGAACAAAGTAATTGTGCAACACAAACAGCAAAACAAGGTCGCAAACTTTCAGAACAAACTCAGCAATCAATAGAAGATGTTGAAAAATCTAGTAAAAGTATAAATGAAATTGTCGAGGTTATTGATGGTTTGGCATTTCAAACAAACTTACTTGCTTTAAACGCGGCGGTAGAAGCTGCTCGGGCCGGAGAAAATGGGCGAGGATTTGCAGTGGTTGCTAACGAAGTACGTGAACTTGCTAGCCGCAGTGCTAAGTCTGCTAAACAAATTAGAGATATTATTAATGACAGTAATGAAAAAGTATATTTAGGAAGTCAACTAGCTTTGTCTTCTGGTGATAAATTAAACCAAATTGTAAAAAGGGTTGAAGAAGTTAACCAAAGTATTTATTTGATCAATGAAAGTTCAAACAATCAAAGTAACAGTTTGAGAGAAGTGGATGTTGTTGTCCAACGTCTAGCAGAAATAGTTCAACAAAACTCTGCAATTACCGAAGAAACCATGGCTGCAGCTAACTTAATGTCAGAACGTGCAACAAACATGGATTCGCTCTTAGCTTACTTTAAAACAGTTGAGGAAAACAATGTGTCTGAGCCCCTATCGGGTCAACTTATATATGAAAGAACATATGCTTAAGTGTGGTAGCAATAATAAACTGAATTAGTTCAGATAAGATCTTACACATCTCGTTAAAAGTAGGGAGTTACCCTTTTTAATAAAGGTATCGAATCTTTAAATCAAAATAAACTTTGGTGTTACCGTTTAAATTTTGTTTCTAATATTACTGAGGAGGTCGTTCTTTCTACGCCATCGAGGTTACCAATTAAGTCAAGGGTATGACTTAATTGCTCTAAAGATCCCTCTTCGACAATCGCGATTAAGTCATATTCCCCACTAATTGCATAAAGCTGCGTAATTGCCGTAAACCGCTTTAATTCGAGGTTAGTTTGTGTTGTGAGTTTTTGTTTAACTTTAATTGATACATGGGCACTCACCCTATTTTGTAAATATGTCTCACTAAGTTTGACACTGTAGCCTGTAATGACCCCTGTACTTTCCAGCCGAGCTAAACGATTTTGTATGGTAGAGCGACTCAAAGAAAGCTTTCTCGCTAAATCTGAAACGCTTAGTCGTGCATTTTCTTTTAGCGCACTAATTAAACTTTTATCTGCATCAGTTAACATATTGAATATATACTTGGTCATTTTGATAAATATTATCGTCATTTTGGTTATTTTTAAACTACAAAATGGCACGAATTAATCGAATAATGCATGAATAAATAATTTTATAAATTAAAGAACAAGTTTAAGGAAATAGTAATGGCTGTAAATCGTGCTTTATTTGATGATGTAATGGTACCTAACTACGCACCTTCGTCGGTAATTCCTGTTAAAGGTGAAGGTTCTCGAGTGTGGGATCAAGATAACAATGAATTTATTGATTTTGCAGGTGGTATTGCTGTTAACTGCTTAGGCCACTGTCACCCAGCCCTTGTTAATGCATTAAAAACTCAAGCGGATAAGCTTTGGCACCTTTCAAATGTATGGACAAATGAGCCTGCATTACGATTAGCTCATAAGTTAGTTGAGTCAACATTTGCTGATAAAGTATATTTTGCAAACTCTGGCGCTGAATCAAATGAAGCGGCACTGAAACTTGCACGACGTTTTGCTCTTGATAATTACGGTGCAGAAAAGTCAAAAATTATTGCATTCAATAAAGGCTTTCATGGCCGCACTTTCTTTACCGTAACTGTCGGCGGTCAAGCAGCTTATTCTGATGGCTTTGGTCCAAAACCAGGTGATATCATACATTGTGATTACAATGACCTAGAGGCATTTGCATCTTTAATTGACGATAATACGTGTGCTGTAATGCTTGAGCCATTGCAAGGTGAAGGTGGCATCATTTCACCAACACCAGAGTTTATTCAAGGTGTTCGTGAACTTTGTAATAAACACAATGCTCTGCTTATTTTTGATGAAGTGCAAACAGGTGTTGGTCGTACTGGTTCGCTTTACGCCTATCAAGGTTTAGGTGTTACACCTGATATTCTAACTACTGCGAAAGCACTGGGTGGTGGTTTCCCTATTGGCGCGATGATCACAACAACAGAAATTGCAAAACACCTAGTAATTGGTACGCATGGTTCAACATACGGCGGTAACCCATTAGCGTGTGCTGTTGCAGAAGCCGCTTTTGACACTGTTAATCAAGCAGAAGTACTGGAAGGTGTTTCAGCGAAAGAAGCTTTATTCCGTGAAGGTTTAGAAGCAATTAATGCAAAATACGACGTATTCAGTGAAGTGCGTGGTAAAGGCCTATTACTTGGTGCGGTACTTAACGATAAATACAAAGGTCGCTCGCGTGATTTTTTAAATGCATCTGCAGAAAACGGTTTAATGGCATTAGTTGCGGGTGTTGATGTTGTTCGTTTTACACCATCGCTAGTTATTCCAAATGAAGATATCGCTGAAGGCCTTGCTCGTTTCGAGAAAGCAGTTGCGGCGGTAGTTAACGGTTAAGTACTTTACTGGTTATGTTAGTATTAAGACCAATCAAAACAGATGACTTTGCTGCTTTAAAAGAAGTAGCGAAGGCATCTGGCCATGGCTTTACTTCATTGCCCGTTTGTGACGATTTACTAGAGCGTAAAATTGCACGTGCGGTGGACAGTTTTGCAAAGCAAGTAAATAAACCTCAAGATGAAGGCTATTTATTTGTTTTAGAAGATACTCAAACTAAAGAAATAGTTGGTACTACGGCAATTGAAGCCGCTGTAGGCTTAGATGTGCCTCTGTACCATTATCATATGGGTAAAACAGTACACCATTCGAGTACGCTAGGTGTGTATAACACCGTTGATATACTTAGCATGTGTAATGATTATACTGGCGCAACCGAGATTTGTACTTTGTTTTTAAAAGAATCTCATCGTAGTGGTTTAGCTGGGCGTTTTCTTTCTCGCATTCGCTTTTTATTTATGGCACAACATCAAGAGCGCTTTTCAAATCGAGTTATTGCAGAAATGCGCGGTGTGTCAGATAAAAATGGACATTCGCCTTTTTGGCAATGGCTGCAAGAACATTTCTTTACTATTGATTTTCCTACGGCAGATCATTTAATTGGTACAGGTAATAAAGTGTTTATTTCTGAACTTATGCCTAAATACCCTATTTATGCCAATTTACTCAGTAAAGAAGCACAAGCGGTGATTGGTAATGTTCATGAGAAAACAAAACCTGCTCTAAGATTATTGCAAAAAGAAGGGTTTGAATTTCGTGGCTATGTCGATTTGTTTGATGCAGGTCCTACTGTTGAAGCGCAACTTGATAATATCAAAAGTGTTAAAGAAAGTAGATTATTAACAGTTGAAATTGGTGACAGACAAAGCGTTGATACTTATGCCATTTCAAATCTTGAAGTAAATGAATTTAAAGCAATATTCAACTGTAATATTGCGATTAACGACAGCACTGATACAGCAATTATATCACAAGAAATTGCCGATACAATTGGTGTAAATGCTGGTGATTCAATCAGAGTTTTAAAATTAAGTTAGGTCGTGCTTAAACCTACTTTATTTAATTAATTAGATGGCTTGTATAACTAGGCCGTCACTCTAAAGGTAACATTATGCACAACAATGTAGATACATTATTTGACCATTTATGGAATAGCTATTTAGAAGTAACACCTTCAGCAGTTAAAATCCATAAACTACTTGGCGACACACAACAAAGTGATGTTATTAATGACCATATTGCATTAAGAACATTCAATATCGAAAAAGTGGGTCTTGAAAAGTTAGCACAGCACTTTTTAGCTGTAGGTTATACAGAATGTGGTGAGTACCACTTCGAAGCTAAAAAATTGTATGCTAAACACTTTGAGCACAGCGATCCGACTAAGCCAAAAGTGTTTATTTCAGAACTATTAGTTGAAAAATTCTCGCCTGAGTTACAAAAAACAATTCACGCACTAGTAGAGCAAATTGATGAAGATGCTGTAACTGCTGATAATTTCTTATACTCAGGTGCGCACTGGCAAATTGATTCAGAAACATACCAACAACTACTCGCCGAATCAGAATACGCTGCTTGGACTGCTGCTTGGGGTTATCGTGCAAATCACTTTACTGTGAGCATTAATCACCTTGCAAACTTCGACACGATTGAGGCTGTAAATGATGCACTTAAAGATGCAGGTTTCGAACTTAATAGTTCAGGTGGTGAAATCAAAGGTTCTCCAGAGGTATTATTAGAGCAATCATCAACGCTTGCAGACAAATCTGATGTTGAATTTAGTGATGGCATTAAAGCTATTCCAAGTTGCTTTTATGAATTTGCACTACGTTATGTAAAACCGGATGGTGAAATTTACACAGGTTTTGTTGCTGCATCAGCTGACAAAATTTTTGAAAGTACCAATGCCCGCTAAAATCTGACTGAAAAATTAAAAAACGAGCATTAAGCTCGTTTTTTATTATAAGGTTACTATACTGTTTAACAGCAACAATTTGTTACGACGCTGATTGTTTAAATTAAATGAATATGAACTGTTAAATATCTCTTAAATGAAATTTTTTTGTTTACTGCTGTTTTTTGTATCGAGCCCTATACACGCCAATATTAGAAAAGTGGATATTTACACTTATCATGACATGCCTCCTTATATTATCAATTTAAAGGAGCGTTCAGGTTTATACTTTGATTTTGTTGATTTACTCAATCAAATGAATTCTGGTTATACCTTTAACCTTATCTATATGCCAAGAAAACGGTTAGATTATCGCTTGGAGCAAAATAAACTCGACGGTATTGTGATTGGTGTTAACCCTAAATGGTTTAAAGATGCGAGCCAAACCCGTTTTTTATGGTCGCCAGTCATAATGCAAGACAAAGATGTCTTTGTCAGTCTTAAGCAAAACCCTATTGAAGTTCATGAGTTTAAAGATTTAAAAGGTAAACGCGTTGGAGGTATTCGAGGGTTTAGATATATTGGTATAGATGAGTTAGCAACACAGCAAATTATCGAACGAGTTGATACGCAAACAGAAAGCCAGCTTTTCGATATGTTAAAAAAAGAACGTATTGATACTGCGATTTTAAGCATTTATACCTTTTATTATTTAAGTGAAAATAACACAAGCGATTATCATATAGCAGCAAAGCAACACGATGCATTTAAACGCCATTTCTTAATTCCGAAAAGTGATAATAAAATGTTACATGTCACACTAAGTAACATATTAAGCAGTGAAGAATTTACTAAATATTGGAATCAACGCTTAGATAACTATAGTATGCAAATTCATTAAAACCCTTTTTAGTTTTTTCATGTCAAAAGCAAGTTGGATATTCATTTTACTTTTTGCAGCAAGTTTTTGTGGATTACTGCTTTTGGGAGATGCTGCATTTTTGCAACATTCACATGAAATGCTTTGGCATGTCCCCTACCGCTCTTTTGTAATTATGTTTTTATTAGTGTGCATTGCTTCCATGGGAAAACTAATTGCAAATAACACTTTTTATCAGCAAGGTATTGCTAATATTGGTCTTTATGGAGCACTTACGTGGTTTCCTGTATCACTCATTTTTTCAGGCAATGTTAGAAATATTTTCAGTTCAAGCAGCCTGGTTAGTTATGAAACGTGGTTATTTTTCAGTTTAATTCCATTAATGTGTATACTAGTTCTTACGATAATTGTAGTATTTAAGCGGTTATTTAGATATTAATTAGCTTCTTTCATTATTAATACATAACTCACAAAATTATTTAAAGATTTATCTACTAATTCACTTTCCAAATTTTCTATTTTAAACCTATAACTAAAAAAACAATGGCTTGTATTTATAGCACCAAAATTACCAAAGATTTTTAAATAGTGATTGGCAAACCAGTTGCCGTATACACCCTGCGCATAGGAACACGTTATTAAATTATCGAGTTTAGGAAAATTTCCGGACCAAATTGATGTATATAATTCAGCAATGACTATTGTATATGGCGAAACATTTTCAGTGTTACTTTCCATGGTCTCAAGTGTATTTATCATCAAGTTTTTTCGTTGCCAATTTAATTTTGACTTGGGTTTTGGAGGATGCATCACGAGTAATTTTACAGTTTGTTTATTGAATAATATGTTTAACTCTAAAATATCTCCCCGTTCATCTAAAAATGTGTTTCTTCGCTTTGAGTTTATCGGAAATTTTGTGATCACAGCTATATTGCTAGGCAAACTAACTTTTTTACTTAAACCATAACTATATTTACCATTACTTAAAGTTTGTAAACGTGTTTTATGTAATTCAGTCACATTGAATAACACTGTAATGTCTTTATCTAGTGCATTAAGTTTTTCATAGATTGAATCTAAGGAATCGCTAACTTCGTCATCAAAAGTGAACTGAACAACTGTAAGATGCTGTTCTTCAAATGACTCTTTTATTTGATATTTTTCATCAGGAAGAAGATCAACAGCGATGTATCCGTTAAAATTAGCGATAATTACAAGCGCATTAACTATGATTAAAATAAACATCAAAGATCTGTTCCAAAAGCCTAAAATAAGACTCAAGAACACTGAGAAAAACGCTAACTGCATTTGTAAGTTCGTTACTAGATCTAATAAATAAATTGTTTTAAAAAAGTCTACTCTAGCGGTTAATTGGCCTAAAAGTAATATGAAAATAATAAATACAATCAGTGTGCGCACGGTCTTTTCTCATTACTAAATAATGGAAAAGTTTAGTTCAGATATCATTTAAATGCTTAATTTTAAAGATTGTTTATTTAATTTAGGTGTTTAGGTGAGCTTCGCTCACCTTAGCTATTTAATTACGCTTTAAACTTAATGTGCCTGATAGTCGCTTAGTTTTATTAGGCTTACGCTCAGTGTTTTTAGAATTACTTTGTTTTGCAGCAAATGGTTTGTTTCTACTAGTTGAATGTTTTTTAGAGGGCTGCTGCGTTTTGTTAACGTCAATTGAGCGCTCTTGCGTTTTACTTGAATTTTCAATTGATGCGTTAATTTGCATCATTTCTTCTTCCGTCAAAAAACGCCACTTGCCTACCGCTAAATCATTTAGAGCCACGTTCATAATGCGCACGCGTTTTAATTTTGTGACTTCATAACCTAAATATTCACACATACGCCTGATTTGTCGGTTCAAGCCTTGGGTTAAAATGATATTAAAACGTTTTTTACCAAGCTGTTTTACCTTACATGGTTTAGTAACTGTGTCGAGAATTGGTATACCTGAACTCATTTTTTTAACGAAGTTCTGATCAATCTCTTTATCTACAGTAACAATGTATTCTTTTTCGTGATTGTTGCCGGCTCGTAGAATTTTATTAACGATATCGCCTTCATTAGTCAGGAAAATTAATCCTTCTGACGGTCTATCTAAACGACCGATTGGGAAAATACGTTCCTTGTAATTAACAGCAGAAACAATATTACTTTTAATTTTTTTCTCGGTAGTACATGTTACACCTACCGGTTTGTTATAAGCGATATAGACACGTTTTGGTTTAGCTTTAAGTGGTTTACCATTTACGATTATGTCGTCTGAATCGGATACTTTTAATCCCATTTCTGCAACAGAACCATTTACCACAACCTTACCATCGGCAATTAGAGAGTCTGCTTCACGACGAGAGCATATTCCGGTTTCACTGATGAATTTATTTAAACGCTTTAATTCACTCATAACTTCTAGCTTTAAATCATTTGTATATATTGTAAAACAGCCACTGTTAAAAGGCTTGTCTTTTATCGCATTGCGCTTACATGGTAAAATATTTCTTTTGTAATTTTTAAGTTCAATATGTTGTTAAATCCAAATTGGCGTATTTTGACCATTGGCGATGGTGACCTCACATTCTCCTATTCATTAAAAAAGCACCATCAAATCAAAAATCTTAGTGCGACTGTGTTGGATGATAAAAAAACACTGACCACAAAATATAAAGATAACGGTCTTTCTGGTTTGACCAATTTAGGTGAAAAGGTGTTTTTTGAGCTTGATATTACGATCAAAACAACTTGGCCAAATGAACTTAAAAACGCATTTGATTTAGTAATCTTTCAATTTCCTTTAGTGCCTGCAGCTAAAAGCTGTGAAGACTTTACTAATGCGCCAAGCCAAAACATTGTAAATCGTGCTTTATTAAGAGATTACCTAACGGCGTGTTTTAATTATTTTCTTGATGAAAATGGATTGCGATTAAGTTACATCACATCAAAAGAGGTAAAACCCTATCTTCATTGGCAAATTGAAACCGATTTAATTGTTGATACTAATATTACCCACTTGGGAAAACAGGTTTTTGATTATTCTCTTTTCCCAGATTATCAAATTCGCAATGTGGATAGAGATAAGAAAGTAAAAGACACAGAAGGTTTTATATATGCTTATTCTGACAAACCGCAAGACGATGACATTTTGAAAGTGTTTACACCTTTTAAATACATTAATGATAAATACTGTGCGCTATGTCGTGTTGGTCCGTATAGTTCAGATGAAAATGAAAAGAGACATTTAGCAAGTAAAAAGCATCAGAAACTTTCACAATATCAACAAGAATGGTTTTTGTACTTAGATCCTAATAAATAATGTATATGGTCTTACCATAACCCATTAACCGCAACATTCTTGGTAAAATGCCCCTACTATGGTATGTTGCGTCCATTTTTATATTAACCGTTAGTATTCATGTCAACGATAGAAGCAAACTCTCAAGAAAACCAAAACAAAGGGCTATTTAATCGCTTTTTAGCCACGGTTGAATTTCTCGGTAATTTATTACCTCACCCTATTACTTTATTTGCAATGTTCTGTGTTGCTATTGTTATTTTCAGTGGGATCGCCGATTGGATGGGGTTAAGTGCCATCGATCCACGTCCTGAAGGTGCTAAAGGTCGCGCTCCTGATGGTGTGATTGAAGTAGTTTCGCTTATGAGCGCTGAAGGTTTACAGCGTATAGTTACCGGACTCGTTACAAACTTTACAGGGTTTGCACCACTTGGAACTGTACTTGTTGCATTACTGGGTGTAAGTGTTGCTGAGCATTCAGGTATGTTATCTGCGGCGATGCGCGGCATGGTAATGGGCGCACCAAAAAGGTTAGTTACCTTTATGGTAGTTTTTGCGGCTATTCTTTCTAATACTGCATCTGAGCTTGGTTATGTTGTATTAATTCCATTAGCAGCAATGATATTCCACAGTCTTGGACGTCACCCACTAGCAGGCCTAGCTGCAGCTTTTGCCGGGGTATCTGGCGGATATAGCGCAAACCTTTTGCTAGGCACAATTGATCCACTTCTTGCTGGTATTACAACGCCTGCAGCACAAATGATCGACCCAACATATGAAGTAGGTCCAGAAGCAAACTATTACTTTATGGCTGTTTCGGTAATTTTAATTGCTATTGTGGGCACTTGGGTTACGGAAAAAATTGTTGAGCCTCGTTTAGGCAAATACAACAATGATGAAGCAAGTATTGATTTAGCAGATAACAAAATTGACCATTTAAGTGACATTGAGCGCAAAGGTTTACGCTATGCCGGTCTTGCATTTTTAGCCACGTGTGCTGTATTAGCTACGACAATTGTTCCAGAAGACGGTATCTTACGTCACCCTGAAACAGGTCTTGTTGCAGGTTCTCCATTTCTAAAAGGCATCGTTGTATTTATCTTTGTTACCTTTGCCATTCCTGGTTTTGTTTATGGTCGAGTTGTTGGTTCCATGAAAAACGACCGTGATATTATTGATGCAATGTCTAAAAGCATGAGCTCGATGGGTATGTATATTGTACTTGTTTTCTTTGCGGCTCAGTTTGTTGCTTTCTTTAAGTGGACCAATTTAGGTACCATCTTAGCGGTTAAAGGCGCTGCGATGTTAACCGCGCTGAATTTAACTGGTCCTGAAGTATTTGTGTTATTTATTTTTATGTGTGCCGTAGTTAACTTGAGCCTCGGCTCTTCATCAGCACAATGGGCGATTACAGCGCCGATTTTCGTACCCATGCTTATGCTAATTGGTTATGCACCTGAAACTATTCAAGCGGCTTATCGTATTGGTGATTCTGTAACAAACTTAATTACACCAATGATGAGCTATTTTGGATTAATACTGGCAGTTGCCACTAAATATAAGAAAGATATGGGTATAGGTACGCTAGTGGCCACCATGTTACCGTATTCTATGTTCTTCTTTATCGGATGGGTGTGTTTATTCTATTTATGGGTATTTATACTAGGAATGCCTGTTGGTCCTAACTCACCAATTTACTACACGCCTTAGTAACTTTACGTCTAAGACACTAGAAATAAAAAAGGAGCAGTTAATGCTCCTTTTTTGTATTTAATTTACGATAGTTAGATTTATATTTCTAAATTTGAAATTTAAAGATTATTTCTTAAATGCTTTTCTGATCTTTTGACGATTTTGCATTTGTGCTTCAGCACCATATTGCGTTGCTCTGTTTGAACGAATTCGTTTTTGTAACGATGTTTTCTTGCCAATCTTTTTGATCAAACCTTCGCGGTTACTTACTTCGAAACCTGGATAATAAATTCGCTTAACTTTATCACGGATCAAATCTTCAATTTGAGCAAGTACATGTTCTTCTTCACGACTCACTAACGAGATTGCAAACCCTTTTTGGCCAGCGCGTCCCGTGCGTCCAATACGGTGAACATAGTCTTCTGCAAGGTAAGGCAAGTCAAAGTTGATAACTCGCGGTAACCCAGCAATATCTAAACCACGTGCCGCAACTTCAGTACCCACTAAAATAGTAGTTTTACCTTCTTTGAATTCACGCAAAGCACGTCGACGATTGCCTTGGCTTTTGTCACCATGAATTACGCCAACTGTTACTCCGTACTGTGTAAGCTCATCAACAATAAGTTGCACATCTTCCTTCATATTTACGAAAACAAGTACTTGTTTCCAACCTTTACGGCAAATAAGTTCTGAAAGTAATTCCAATTTACGTTCGTTTGAAACTGGGTAAGCAACATGAGTGATGGTACTTGCTGTTTCGTTATCACGGCTTACTTGTACAATTTTAGGATGAACTAATGTTTTAGTAGCAAATTGTTTCACAGCTGATGGATAAGTTGCTGAGAATAATAATGTTTGCTTTTGTTTGGCACATTGCTCCAAGATAGTTTCGATATCAGAGCGAAAGCCCATATCAAGCATACGATCAGCTTCATCTAAAACAACATGGCCTGCATTATTAAGTGCCAAATTACCTTTTCGTAAATGCTCGATTAAACGCCCAGGTGTAGCAACTAGAATATCGCAACCCTTTTGAATACGGTTAATCTGTTTGTCATGTTCGACACCGCCAAAAATCGCTACTGATTTAATATTATTAAAAGCACAATATTGTTTAATGTTGTGGTCAATTTGGTCAACTAACTCACGTGTTGGCGCTAAAATAACAGCACGAATAGTGCTACCGTCAGCTTGATTGTCTAACAGTTTTTGAATAATTGGTAATGCAAAGGCTGCTGTTTTACCAGTACCTGTTTGCGCACTTGCAAGTACATCGTGTCCACGACGAACGTGCGGAATCGCCATTTTTTGTACTGGCGTGAGTGTTTCATAACCCATTTTATCCAGTGCCGTAAGTAATGAATCGGCAAAGCTAAAGGATTTGAAGTTCATATTTTTGAAGACCTTTTGAGGGAGTTAATTACATTATAACAAGGATAGTGGTGTGCGAAAACGTGATATAAAAGCGACCATTGAGATCGCTTTTATTTAAACTTGAATTTAAGGCGTAATTATGAAGTCGCTTTGGTTAAGTTTAGTGAGTTTATCACCCACTAGGTGCTCTTTAAAATGGCTCATTAAATCAAGTCCGAATTCAATTTGTTTTTCATTCAGCGGTACATAGGGTAAGCGGAAAACAGGCTTTACTGCACCTGTTAATGCCAAGGCTGTATTAATTGAAATTGGGTTTGGTTCACAAAACAGCCAAGAAATTAGCTGTTGGCATTCATTATTTAACTGAGTATTTTCATTGTCCATCAGCTCACGAAATACTGATGGGATCAGGTTTGACGTAACAGAGATTACACCATGGGCATTTGCTTTATGGCGTGCATTGTGCGCTTCATCATCATTTCCTGACCAACAGGCAATCCCTTTATTTTCGTAATAAGCAATACGTTCATTACCAGCACATTCTTTAACACCGATAAAATTTTCACTGTGCGCAAGTTGCTCAATGATTTCAGGTGTTAAATCTTGACCAGTACGCCCTGGTACGTTGTAAATAAATGCAGGACCAATTTCGAGCACCTTTTCAAAATGTGCAATTACACCTTGAATTGATGTACGTCCATAATAAGGATTGATTTGCAGTGCTGCATCCATACCGGTTGCAAAGCCGTATTCAGTCGCTTTTATCGCTTCTTTGGTATTGTTACTACCAGTATTACCAATAATAAGTAATTTATTTTTAAATTGGTTAACACTATGCGCTATTAGCATTAGGTGCTCTTCCCAATTCATTAATTGACCTTCACCAGTTGTTCCACCAACAATGATACCGTCAACACCTGCTGCAATTTGCTTTTCAACAAGCTCATCGTATGTTGCTAGGTCTATTTCGCCATTAGCAAGATAAGGTGTTTTAATTGCGGTGATTAAACTGGCTTTTTTTATTGAGGCAACGTTCGTCATAAATTCTTTTCATTGTTAAATTTTGCAACATTTTAACCATAAACACCGACGATCGTAAGTAGCTAAAAGGCCTTATACAAAAATTCTTGTACTTTTTTTTTATTAAGATATATTAACTGTATATTTATACAGTTAATATATCTTATGATTATCTCAGAGTATTTTGAAAACTACTTTTATTCATTGAAACAGTTAGCGTCACACACCTTTGTAAAAGAACAGCAATTAAGCGATTGGATTGATTTATGTATATTGCCAAATGCTGCCTACCATTTAAAAAACCAAGTACAATCAAGTTCTTTTTTTGGCATTACTGATTTCAATGAAGAAAAAGAATATTTTGCTCGTGGTTACACAAAGTGGATTGAACTCATAAAACCTTATTCGGATTTAAGTTCTGCACAAGCGTATTCTGTCTTTTATCAACAATACGCTAAATGCGTTAACGACCTGTCACTCAAGGGCTTAGAGTTTAATTCAGACTATTTTGAAAATTTAGAAGAACGTATCCAAGATCATTGGCAGTTATTTTTAGCTGGCAAATATGGAGTGATCACAGCTAACGGCTTTATTCATGAAATTGTTGCGTTAGAGAGTGTGGACTTTTTAGCCAAAAATACAGAGCTAAATGATGACCAACTTAAAAAGTGTATTCGATTATTAGAAAGATCGTTAAGTTATCCACCTGCACAGCTTAATTGTGTGTCTAATTCACACAAATTGTTAAATAACCTTAACAGTGCACAGTAGCGTTACAATTTACGTAACGCTACCTCTTAGAATCGAAACAACCAGTTTATACTTGCTGAATTTGTTTTAATTTCAGCTATTTCAGTTTGTTCAAAATCTAAAGTAAATGCCATTGATTTACTAACGCCATAGCCTATACCAAAGCCTGTTAGTAATGATGCACCGCGATCATCTTGGCTGACAACATTAAAACTATCGTTGATCTTTTCTAGCATATCAAATTGATTGTCCCAGCCTTGTAAACCAACTAATGCTTTAACAAAAATCGGATCAGAAAAAGGGTATGTTGCGACGAGTGAAATATCAGCACCTAACGTTTTAAACTTGCCCTTATGTAAAGTATTTGTTTTAGCCATCGGATGAAGTTGTTTGCTCGATAAGCTTGAAGTCCCGTTCACCAAAATTAGTTAAGCCAAGTTCTACCGCTAAATAGCGATTGAATTGATAACCTGAAAGCAGTCTTGCGCCAATTGATTTATTTGATTCTTTCAGTTTTAACTGTCCAAGTGATTGCTTAGAAATAGTAGGTGCAAAGTTCAAATCACTGTAATTATGATTCTTGGCACTTAAACCAAAATACATAAATTGATTTTTATCTTTGGCATGAAGATTTGATGAAATAATGAAAGTAAAAACAGAAATATAAATGAGGCGCTTTTCATTAATGTCCCTTTGATGAAATATTTTAAAACTAAGGTAAAAGAACCTTAGTAAATTAAAGCGCCGCTATAATGCGTTTAATATTCTTAGCAATCAAGTACTATTACATTTATTAACAATTAGTTACCAAAGATTAACTGCCAAAAACTAGGCTCATGAATTTTGTGATATTGCTTTCTTAGTTGATCAATTTTAAGCAATTTTTTCTGTGCTAATTCTAAATCACCACCGGCATTTTTTATTTCTCTCACCAGTTTTAGCACCTCATCTATGCCTTTTATTGACTCTTTTTGCTTTCGATTAAAACCAATTTGCTTCGATTTTACTAATGCGGTTTCAATATTAGTGAGATGCGTCATTAACTCTTCATAATTTTTTGCTTTACGTGCAAGCTTGTAGCTTAGCGCCATTTCTTTCATTACAAGCCCAAGTTCGCTCTCTTTCGCGTTTATAGGGTTCAAAAATACTAGCAAAAATACCAAAAACAAAAATTTCATATTCAACCTCTTAAAAAATTCGGCGCTATTTTAGCAAGAACATAAAAAAAGCCAATCACATGGATTGGCTTTGCAAGTACGTTAGGATTCTATTAGCTGACTTTTTTCAAAGTCGCTTGTTCTGGTTTTAATAAGTTCATATCAAAATCAAACTCATCAACACGAATAGCTAATTCACGTTTCACGTTATAATCAATCAGCTTTTTATATTCATCTGCTGTGATAATATTTGCCACAAGTGCATTATCTAGCGTTTCAGCAAAACGAACGCCTGCTTTGATTTCTTTTTTACGTAGCGATTTTTTAATCTTCGCTAACATATCTAAGCAATCTAGTTTTGCTAGGTATGCTTGTTGGTTGATGTCGTGTCCATCACCATTTGATGCGTGAACTAAATGCGTTAGCTGCTTTTTGAAGTTAGTGTTTAGCTGACACTGATGAGCAAGCTCACGCACTAAATCATCGCTAATACGCATCGATTTCTCAGAATACGTTACTGTGATCAGACGCATAAATTTACGTGTTGCACCAGACGGGAAGTTTGCTAAGAAATCCGCAATTGCATTTTCAGCTTGGGCAATCGCCCAGCGCGTCGCGTAGTGGAAATAAGGTGCAGCTTGTGCACGGTCTTCACTTGCTACTTTTTGCTCATAGTAACGAATTGACGCCATTGCCGCGTATAAATAACTCATTACATCACCTAAACGTGCAGAAAGTAATTCAGCTTGTTTAAGTTTGCCACCTAATACTAATAGTGAGAAATCAGCATACACTGCAAGTTTTGCAGATAACTTATTAACTGCTTTTTCGTACTGACGCACTTCAGAAAGCTTAGATTTTGCACCAGCTGTGAATGGCAATAAGCCTTTAGTAAATGCACTTAAGCTGTTTCCTACACTGTAGCCAATAGTTTTCGTTAGTAAACCACGGAACGTCGAATCAGCGTTTTTATCTGTGCTGTGAATTGACTCAACCATACTTTGTAGGTGTGGGTGACAACGCATTACACCTTGACCAAAGATCATTAAGTTACGCGTAAGAATGTTTGCACCTTCAACGGTGATTGCAACAGGTTGACCAAGATAACCTTGTGCCAGTGTATTTTGTGGACCACATTGAATTGCTTTACCTGCTTGAATATCCATCGCAGAATTAAGTACATCGCGGCCAAGTTCAGTCATGTGATATTTTGCAATCGCTGTTACAACTGATGGTTTTAAACCAAGGCCTAGTCCTTCAGTTGTCAGTACACGCATTGCTTCTTGTAGGTATGTTTTACCTGCAATATCCGCTAGCTTTTCTTGAATACCTTCAAATAAGCCAATGCTTAAACCAAATTGCTCACGAACAGCTGCATATTCAGAAGCTGATTTCAGTGCAACATGTGCTGTTGAACACCCTAAAGCTGGTAATGAAATACCACGACCTGCACCTAAACAGCTCACTAGCATCTGCCAACCACGGCCAATATTCTTTTGACCACCAATAATAAAGTCCATCGGTACAAACACATTTTGGCCACGTGTAGTTCCGTTATAGAATTTAATCCCCATAGGGTTATGGCGGTTACCAAGCTCAACACCTGGATGATCTTTTGGAATTAACGCACAGGTGATACCTAAATCTTCTACATCGCCTAAAAGACCGTTAGGATCTTTTACTTTAACAGCTAAACCAAGCACTGTAGCAATTGGTGCTAGCGTGATATAACGCTTATCCCATGTCAGTTCTAGGCCCAGTACTTGCTTACCTTGGTATTCACCCATAGTTACAATACCTTGGTCTGGAATGCCGCCCGCATCTGAGCCTGCTTCTGGGCTAGTAAGTGCAAAACATGGAATGTCTTGACCAATAGCTAATTTAGGTAAGTACTGCTGGCGTTGTTCTTCAGTGCCATAGTGCATTAATAATTCACCAGGACCTAACGAGTTTGGCACCATTACAGTAACTGCTACAGCTGTGCTTTTAGTTGCAATTGTGGCAACAATTGTTGAGTTTGCGTAAGGGCTAAACTCTAAACCACCGTATTGCTTTGGAATAATAAGCGAGAAAAAGCGATTTGCTTTAATAAATTCTAGAATGTTTTCAGGTAAGTGATTTGAGCTCTGAATTTCAGTCTCATCAATCATATCAAGTAATTGAGCAACAGGACCATCCAAAAATGCTTGTTCTTCTTGGCTTAGCTTTGCTTCAGGCACGGCACGAAGCGCATCAAAATCAGGTTTACCCTGATAAATTGATCCCTCTAACCATACATCACCTGCATCAAGTGCTTCTTGCTCTGTAATTGAGATACTTGGTAATACTTTCTTCAAACTTGTTCTTAAACTCATGGCTACTCATCCGACCAGATAATTTTCATACATTACGTCATAAAATTTCACTTAGATCAATTACTCTATTTAAAAAAATTAATATTTTTATTACATATAAGGATTATATTATTGAAATTATTGAATTTTAATTTATATACACATGTACGCTGAAACTGATTTTAAAGGCTGTTTCCATGGCAATTTTAGTAAAATTTACGCGTTTATTAAGCTTGTGAAGTTAAGGCTATAAAATTTTAAGATTAAAAAAGGGCCAATTTGGCCCTTTTTTATGGTGATTCGTGCTTCATTTGAGATTGAATATAATTTGGCAAGCCAATTAAATTTATCAAATTAAGATGCTGCTCTAACCAATAAATATGATCCATTTCGGTATCATCAAGCAGTTTTTCTAAAATTTCTCTTGTTACATAATCTTTTTCAGTTTCACAAACAGAAATAATTTCAATAAGGCTTTTTTGCACTGTGTGTTCAGCAGCTAAATCGTTCTCGAGCATCTCTTTAACATTGCTACCAACATTTATTGGCTTACGTGATGCTGTATCTGGTGTGCCTTCTAAAAACAATATACGCTCAATGAGTTTGTTAGCGTGTTCTAACTCTTCTTCATATTCATGTGACAACTGGTGGTGAAGTTTTTCAATGCCCCAATCTTCATAAATTTTGCTATGTGCAAGGTATTGATCCATTGAAGTCAGTTCAAGCGTTAGTTGTCTATTGAGCAAATCAATAATTGTTTGGTTACCTTTCATAACCTACTCCTCAATCTGACTTTGTAGGTAATTTTCAATACCAATATTGTTAATTAGTGACAGTTGTGTTTCTAGCCAATCAATATAATCTTCTTCGTACTCTAATATATCTTCTAATAACTCACGGCTTACGTAATCTTGCTTTTCTTCACATAAAGCAATTGATTGTTTTAATAAAGGAACTTGATCCATTTGCATTGCTAAGTCACATTCAAGCATTTCTTTCGAGTGTTCACCGATACGCAATCGTTCTAAGTGTTGTAAGTTTGGTAACCCCTCTAGAAACAAAATTCGCTCGATTAAATCATCTGCTTGCTTCATATCCTTGATGGACTTTTTATAAGCTTTTTCATTTAGCTCCTCTAATCCCCAATTTTTAAACATCCTAGCATGTAGAAAAAATTGATTAATTGACGTTAACTCGTGTGTAAGTACCTGATTTAACGCTGAGAGTACTTCTTTATTACCTTTCATTTCGATTACTCAATACATTACTTGGTAGTTTAACTTTAGCTAATCCATATTTAGATACAAGTGTTTAACAAGACCGTTTTTATATTAAAAATTCAATAACCTAGGGAAATTGTTTAAGCAATTTGTAAGGCTATTGAAAATCATTTTCACTATGGTTATTGAGCACAAAATAACCATCATGTACTAGACTAGAATAACGTGGGTAAGGTTGGAGAATGCAAATGAAATCCGCACCTAAACAATCGCTCATTGTTGGCGCTACATTTATCGCATTTAGTGCTTTGGTGTTAAATGTAATGGTGAGTGAGTATTCAGGTTGGACTGAAAAATTGGCCTGTTACGATAAGTGTAAAACCCTTGGCTTTGAACAATGTATCTTCAAAAAAAATAATGATAATGCATTACCAAATCGTTGTACCGCCTTACAAAACAAAGACATAATCGTACTTGTTTTAAATTAATTGCTCTTCAAGTTCGCTAAATAGGTTTTCGAGTTCGGCTTTGTTATAAACCGAGCTTGCTGCACAGCTAAATTTTAAAGATTGCCCAATCAATTTATCTCGGTTAATCGAGATCGTTTCAAATTGTTGTTTTAAGTTTTCACTTTCATTGTACTCTAATCCAGGGCACAAACAAACAAATTGCCCAGCTTGCCAATAAGCAACAAGTTGCTCCCCTGTTAGATGCTTGGAAATATGATATAGAATTTCAATCATTACATGCTCTAAAACATTATGACCAAGTGTTGAGCGTATGTTTTCTAAGCCTTCTATATTGACTAATAATACCCCTACTGGGTACTCTTTCTTTTGATTGATTTGATTTAAGATTCGTTGAACTGCACGACGATTAGGTAAATTTGTCATTGGGTCGATCATAGATAACTCTTCTGCGTAAAGAGACAACGCACGTGTATCTTGCCAACGACGATATGAAAATATAGAAAAACCAAAAACTAAAACACATAGCGCGGGGATGATTTCTGCTATACCGCTAATAGCAATTTCATGACTCCATTGATGCAGCCAATCAATTACGTTAAATAACAAGAAAAATATATAACTAGCAACAAACAACAATAATAAAGAGATTAGGTCCCAAAACATACGCTTGCGTATCTGTTGCTTGATTCCGTCAATCATAACTGCTCTCTAATATAAACCATCTAAATAGCGATGAAAAAATGTTAATCTTAGTTGAGCAGTTAGAAGCAAGTAAAGTTTGAACTGATGTTATGTACCACAATACGTACGATATGTATCATCGAATGAATGATTTGATTGCAAAAATTCGTAATCGTTTTGTTTAAGTGCTGAAAAATAAAGTTCAATATGATTAGATGCTTGCAATGGATCTGCTACACATAAATCGAGTAATTTTTCGATTGTAACATTATAAAAATGTTTCTTAGGATTAACATGACACATCCTTTCTATTAAGTCTACATTCTTATGCTTTTGCCAAAGTTTAAAGCATTCTGAGTTTACAATATTGCTCTGATAACTCGTATCTTCTGAAAACATAGATAAAAATGAAAATGTTTCGCGATAATCTAGTTGTTCTTTTTTCATATAAGCTAGCATTTCTATGATTACGTTTTTTGACATCGGTTCATTAGGAGATAATGCAAGCTTCTCACAAAGTTTCATGTGGTAAATGGTTTCATATCTTGTAGGAAACTCATTTAACACAGATGAAAGTAACTGAATTGATCTATCTTCGTTTTCAGCCACCAAGGTTATCAAACTTTCAGCAAAGCGTGCTAGATTCCAATGCATTATACTGGGTTGATTTTGAAACGCATATCTTCCTTGCCTGTCTATAGAGCTAAAAACTTGAGCCGGATTATACTTACCCATAAATGCACATGGACCAAAGTCAATTGTTTCTCCAGATAATAAAATATTATCGGTATTCATTACCCCATGTATAAACCCATTAGCCATCCAACTTGCAACTAATTCAGCGAGTTGTTCTGCAACTTGTTTAACAAGCGAAAGGTAAGGATTTTGATGTTTTAAAAGTTCAGGATACAATTGTCTAATAGTAAAATCGGCAAGCGATTTTAGAACAGTAGGGTCTTGATGCATTGCTGCATATTGAAATGAACCTATACGAATATGACTTTTAGCTACGCGACAAACTAAACCAACTTGTTCGAGCTCGTTTCGCATGATTGAATCATTTCCTGCAATTACGTACAAACTGCGAGAAGTATTTATGTTTAATGTAGCTAAATATTCGCTTATGATGTATTCACGAAGTGCTGCTCTTAAGGTTGACTTACCATCCCCTCCTCTTGAGTATCGAGTTTTTCCACTACCCTTAAGTTGTAAATCGACTTCATAATTAAATTTGCTAGACACTTGTCCAAGTAAGTGGGCCCTGCCATCACCTAATTGAGGTACTAAATTTCCGAATTGATGACCCGCATATCCTAATGCAAGAGGAATACTTTTAGGTACTAGAGTGTTACCACTTAAATAGTCAACATCACAATTTCGTAATTCATTTGGTAAGTCGAGTTGTTCACTTAATTCTTGATTAAAAATAATTAAAGAAGGCTCTACTAATTGTTCTGGGCATATTGATTGAAATAACGCATCGGGTAGTTCAATATAGTGTTGTTTAAGTGACATATATTTCCAAATTTTATAATCAGTAAAATGGAAGCTTTTTGCAATGTTAAAGCCGTTAATAGATACTTTTAGCCAGCTACCATATCAAATAGACTATGCAGAAAACCACTTTAAGAATGAAAATTATCATCATCTTAGTGTTTTAACTTTAACTGAAGTCAGAGATTTGCTTTGTGTATTACGATATTTACAAACTATTGGCTTAAAAAACCTTAATAGTTACAGTCGTTTTCGAAATGAAGTAGAAAAATTGCTGTTATGGCTTTGGCACCAAAAAAAGCAATCTTTAGCAAATGTTGATACAAAGTTATTAAAAGAGTACCTAATATTCGTTCAATGCCCTCCAGAATCTTGGCAGACAACAAAAATAGTATCGCGTTTTAAGCAAATAAATAATGTTCGTGTTTATAACCAACAATGGCGCCCTTTTACATATAAAACAAACAGTTATGAATCTCGCGCATCGATCTTTACAGTTTTAAATCATTTTGCTAATTACCTATGTGAACAGAATGTAATAACTAAAAACCCTGTTAAATCATTACGTAAACAAGACAGCGTTTTAAAAAATACGATCAAACCTAAAAAAAAAACATCGATCGTCCCAAAACAATATATTTCAAAATTACTTAATCAATGGCAGCACGACATTCATCGAATGCGTGATCTCTTACTTTATTACTTCGTCAAAAATAGAAAATTAAATCTTAATGTATTCACTCAACAAATGAATGGTTTATCACCCCTTTTACAGCATTTAGACTTAGAAAATAATACTTTCTATTATCTAAATGGAAGGCAACTTTTATCGATAGAACTTTGCCAATTAGGTTGGCAAATAGCAGTGCAATATAAACAGTTACGTGGAAATTTTTTGCAAGATAACGCTCCCCTTTTACATAAACAACGAGGAAGTGGGTCTTTTGAAGTTAGGCAACTTAGAAGAATAATTACTGCGATAGATTATGAAATTTCAGATTATGAACAATGAATATATTTTTTTTATTATCATTACTGCTATTTTAATCGTTTACACATTATTCGCTAAACGTATTCATCAATTTAGCATTACCGGACCGATGTTTATGTTTTTTTCCGGTATTATTTATTCAGTATTAGTTAATGAAACTGACAATATCGAAATAACTTCTTTTCAGATATATATTGAACTCACTCTAGCATTAATATTGTTTAGTGATGCAGCAAAAATAAAAATAGCTGTTTTAACGCATAGTTATGTTTATCCTCTAAGATTGTTGTTGATCGGGCTGCCTTTGACTTTTTGTTTAGGTACCCTGCTAGGTATGTGGATTTTTCCAGAGTTACCCTATTTTCAATTAGCGTTACTCTCAATTGTCTTAACCCCAACAGACGCAGCGTTGAGCAATAGTTTTATTGAAAACAAAAATATCCCCATAGTAATGAGGGAAGCCGTTAATGTTGAAAGTGGTCTGAATGACGGATTAACTGTACCAATATTCCTGCTGCTGCTCTACTCGGTGATAAACCAACAAACCCCCGACCTATCAAAAACAGTTGAAATCACAATCAAAGAAATTGGTATTGCTGTGTTAATTGCAGTTTTTTTCACACCGCTAATATTTAAAGTCGTCTTATTTTCAGAAAAACATCGTTTATATAATAAAGATAATGAAGTTTTTATTTGTGTTGCTATTGCTATTTTAATTTATCTTTTCACCCAATTTTTAGGCGGAAGTGGATTTTTTGCTGCATTTATTGCAGGCCTGCTGTTCGATATAAAGTTTAAATCTGCATTCAAGCCACAAAGACTTAATAACGCAAGTGCGCTTGCAAATACATGTGCTTTAATTATTTGGTTTGTATTCGCAATTTTTGCATTTTCCTATCTACGCAATGGAATTGCACTCGATGCAATAATATATTCGTTATTATCATTAACACTCGTGCGTATCATTCCTGTACTTATATCATTGATGTTTACAAAATTATTAATCCATCAGCGTATAATACTTGCTTGGTTTGGTCCTCGAGGTCTTGCTTCTGTTGTTTTTACGTTAATTTTGATTCAAGGCGTTACAGATGTTTCTGAGTCAACAATCGATAGTGCAATTTTAACAATAATTTTAAGTGTTATATTTCATGGGCTTAGCTCAAAAGTGAGTTTAAAAAAATAACAAATTAATGTTTTGTTAACATTCATTTACAGCATAATTGTTAAATTAGTGTGAATTTAGATGACACACTGTTACATTCAGGGTTCCTAAAACGACAACAACCTGGGATCTATTATGACAAACAAACCATTAAAGCTATGCTCTATTGCAGCTGTAGCACTTGCAGTTAATACTGCAGTCGCAAATGATGCTGAAGGTTTACTAAAACTTAATCTTTCAGAAAATCGTGCAGCGGTTAAGTCACCATTACCAAAGCGCTTCATTGTAAAATATAAAAATAACTCTGCATTCATGAATTTCGCTAACACTGCAGGTGTTGAAGTTGCAACGAATCAACGTTTAACATTACTTGGTGTAGACGATGTTAAGTTTAATCCATCAATCAATGCAAACATCGCTCATTTAACAGAAACTCAACTAAAACAATTGCAAAACGACCCAATGGTTGAGTACGTAGAAGAAGACTTACCTCGTCGCTTGATGGCTCAAACACAGCCATATGGCATTGCGATGGTTCAGGCAGATCAGGTTGATGATTCTGTAGCATCTGCTGCTAATAATGGTAAAAAAATCTGTGTTATTGACTCTGGTCTTGATCTCCCACATGAGGATATGGGTAGTAACGGTGGTACAGTAACGGGCACAAACAATAGCGGAACAGGCAACTGGTATCAACATGGTGGTCCACACGGTACACACGTAGCAGGTACGATAGCAGCTATTGATAATGGCGTTGGTGTTCGTGGTGTGATCGGTTCTGACCCTTCTCTACACATAATTAAAGTATTTAATGCAAGCGGTTGGGGTTACTCTTCTGATCTTGTTTCAGCGATAAACGAATGTAAGAACGCTGGTAGTCATGTTGTCAACATGAGCTTAGGTGGTTCTGGATCAAGCACAACTGAAAGAAATGGTATTCAAGCAATAGCTGATGCAGGCTTATTACTTATTGCTGCAGCAGGTAACGATGGTAACCCTTCAAATACTACTGATATTGAAAGTTTTCCTGCTTCGTATGATTCAGTAATGTCTGTTGCAGCTATTGATAGCAACAAAGCGCTTGCTGATTTCTCACAAAAGAACAGCCAAGTAGAGATTGCTGCACCTGGTGTTGATGTTTATTCAACTTACCCAGAAGGTACAGGCCAAGTTGTTTCACTATCAGTTGGTAGCAACGCTTACTCTGTAAATGCAATGGAAAATAAAGGTTCTGTAACGGCACCTCTATACAATTTTGCGACAGGTGAATCAGTAGATTCTGGTGCTAATGGTAAAGTGTGTTTAATCCAACGTGGTAACATTTCTTTCCACGATAAAGTTAAAAACTGTCAAGACAGTGGTGGTGTTGGTGCTGTAATTTACAACAATGCTGCAGGCAGCTTTGGTGGTACATTAGGCGATACAAACCAAACTTCAATTCCAGCTGTTACTGCAACAGACACTGCTGGTGCAGCAATGCTTAACCAGATTGGGGTTTCTGCTTCAATTAACATTGGTACTGGTAACTATGGTATGATGAGTGGTACGTCAATGGCATCACCACATGTTGCTGGTGTTGCGGCATTGGTATGGAGTCATCACCCAAGTTGTTCAGCACAAGAAATCCGTACTGCACTTAATGCAACTGCACAAGATTTAGGTGCTTCAGGTCGCGACGTTAAATTTGGTTACGGTTTAGTACAGGCTAAAGCAGCAATTGACCACCTTCAAGCTAATGGATGTTCTGGTAATGGTGGTACGACACCTCCAACACCAGGTGAGAAAGTGTTAGAGAATGGTAAAACGGTAACAGGTATCAGTGCTAACACTGGCGAAGATGTAGTTTATACATTTGCGGTACCTGCTGGCGCAACTGACGTAAAAGTCGTTATGAGCGGTGGTACAGGTGATGCGGATTTATACACTCAATTTAATGCACAACCGACAGATAGCAGCTACGAATGTCGTCCTTATGCATCAGGCAATAACGAAACGTGTAACCTAACCCAATCTGGTGGCACTTATTACGTTCGCCTTAAAGCATACAGCGGTTTCGCAAACGTAAGCTTAACTGGTAGCTACACAGAAAGTAACGGTGGTGGTACAGGTGGTGGTGATACATTAACTCCAATCAACGATACAGTGAATGATATCAGTGTTGCGCGCCGCGCTTGGAAACGTTATACACTTGACTTAGCAGCTGGTTATAGTGATTTAAATATCACAATGTCTGGTGGTTCAGGTGATGCGGACATGTATGTTACATACGGCTCTCAATCAACAACAAGTAATTACGATTGTCGTCCGTATGAAACTGGTAACAACGAAGCATGTTCGTTCACAGCACCAAAAGCAGGTAAATGGTATATCGACATTTACGGTTACCGTGCTTCAAGTGGTATTACTCTGAATGTAAAAGCAAATCCATAGCTTTAATTGAGGAAAGTGGATTCCCACTTTCCTCTCCTTATTTTCACTTCATTAGTAAACTTCACTTTCACTTTGTACAGCAATACATTGATTACTTTTACACATCCCCTTCGGTTCGGTTAGATGTTGGCAAATTCCCATTGCCCCTTCCAAAGCATGCTTACTTTTTTCGAGTTGAATAATTTCTTTAGAAGTATTTTGTATTTCAGCTTGATTAGACGTTTTACTAGAAAACACAGCATAACCACTTGCACCCCCACATGGGTTAGAACCAGTAGAAATAACAAAACATTGGCTTGATTCATCACAACTAACATCATCTAACGCCTTTGATAGCGTGTTTTTAAGTTTATTAAGCGTATTATCATCTACCTTTGGTATTACTGCGGTTTGATGATTTATTTGATTATCTTCCAATTTATCCGTTAAATACGGGTGACTTTCAGGTGTTTTGTCATTTTTTTGTTCATGCTCTATTTCACCACACCCAATTAAAAGGATAACTGCAGTGAAGCTCATTAGTTTTTTCATTTTGTATTCTCCTTGCATTAGACACGATTTTCTCTCAGAAAATCATGCCAATCTTGTATTAGACTGATAAAATCATCTAAACCACATTCACATATATCTGTTGATGTATCAACACTTAGCATTTCTTGCGTAAAGCGCTCAGTTTCTTGCTCTGAGATGCCATGATGATTGATTGTAATCGCGACTTCACCATTACATACAGTAAGCACCATTTCTTTACCATTAATTTGATAGTCATGATAAAAACTTTGGCTATGAGAGTTAATATCGTCTATTAATTGCTTTACCGCGGTGCTTGATACCGGTGTTTCATCTAAAAGCCACTTGGCAATATTGACGTGCTCATCTGTCATTAAAAGACGAAACCCATCGATAGGATCTTTGATAAATTGGTATTCCATGCTGTATTCAATTTTACAATTAATCTGTTAATTGTACTGTGTAAATCTTGTAACAGCGACCTTTGAAAGCTTATTCATCAATACCTTTTCCCTATTGATTACTTAGCACCCACTTTTTTACGCCTTTGTCTCGATATGGCAATTACACCTGTTGGTATGATGTGTTCTTTTACATTAAATACAAATAACAAATGCTAAAACCAAAACACATAATGCCATGCGGTAATACAACATGAGGCCAAAAAAGCGCTGTATAAAATTGTTTTCTGCCTAATTTGTTATATTCATTAGACCAAGATGTACCAATTTGAAAACAGTCAATGTCATCAGCACTGCCATTTAGGTAGTTTTCTATCTCTCTAATACGTTTGTAATTAGCATTTTGAAAAGTTTTCCAATAGGCTTCAATTAACCAAAATAAAAAAGATGCCATAGCTGCATAAAGTAATACGTTTATTGTGTTACTGAACGCGCCTGAACTCAGCACTGCAATGGCAAGAGAAACACTCCAAGCTTTTATAGTGAGTGATTTAGCATCAAAATTTTCAACCAGTGTTTGCAGGTGGAAATATTCCCTTTCTAATAAGGCAAGTTTTTGTTGTTGTTCCATGTTTTACTCCTTGTAACGCAAGCTATTTTGAGCACCCAGTTGTAACTTGTCTACTAAATTATCTATTTCGTCTTGAATATGCTGCTTGCTTTAAATAACTCCGCTAAGGTGTTCAAAATTTAAAGTTGGTTCGAGGCAATTATGTCTAATTCTGTTAAATCCATATTCTTTTTATCTTTGTGCTCACTTAGTTCAGCCCCAAGCGTTGCAAACACCTTTCAAGCAAGCGATATATTTGACTTAGAATATGCATCATCCCCTGCTATTTCTCCAAATGGAGAACACATTGTATTTGTGCGAAATAGTAATAACATTATGCGTGATGCCACAGATAAAAGTATGTGGATTATCAACAGCAAAACCGGCCAGTTAACACCATTATTTTCAGATGATAAACAATACTCTTCACCTATATGGTCGCCATCTGGCGACAGAATAGCCCTTATCAGTAATCTATCTGGTGAAAAACAAATTCATGTTCATTATTTAAAGCAAAACCGCACTGCAATGGTAAGTAAGTTGCAATCAGGTGTTTCAAACCTCACGTGGTCGCCAAACGGAAAATGGCTTGCCTTTAGCCAAAAGGTTGAAGAAAAACCAAGTGTGATAGCCAAGATGCCTGCGGCGCCAAAAGGTGCAAAATGGGCAAAACCTGCCATTGTTATTGATTCTGCTTATTATCAAGCAGATGGCAAAGGGTTAATTAAGCCAGGTTACAATCATTTATTTGTGTTACCTGCTGAAGGTGGCACAGCGCAACAACTAACATTTGGTAATTACCATCATAACGGCCGTTTAGCATGGACCAAAGACAGTAAATCAATCGTTTTTTCAGCTAATCGTATCGATGACTGGGAATACAAAACATTAGAGGGGGATTTATTTAAAGTCGATATTCTCTCAAAAGAGTTAACACAACTTACAAACTTCCCAGGTAAAGAGTTTAGCCCGCAGTTTTCACAAAATGGTGACAAGCTTGTTTACTTGCAAAGTTCAAATGCGCTAAATCCATATCGCAATAATAAATTAAAGCTTTTAGATTGGCGCTCAAAAGAGTCCAAACATATTAATGCTGATTTTGATCGCTCTGTGTTATCGCCAATGTGGATTGGCAACGATACTATCGCGATCAGCTATGATGATTTTGGTAAACGTAAAATTGCATCAATCACTACAAACGGCGCATTAAAAGATCTTACAGACAGTGTTTCAGGTACAACATTGGGCAGGCCTTATATTAGTGGTGAGTTTTCTGCTAATTATAATGGCGATATTGCATTTACTTATGGCAATGGAACTATGCCTGCTGATATTGCAGCATTGTCACCCAAAAGTAAGACCCGTCAATTAACAAAGCTTAATGAAGATCTCTTAGGACACCGAAAATTAGGTGAAGTACATGAAATCAACTACACCTCATCATTTGATGGTGAATCAATTCAAGGCTGGTACATTACTCCGCCTGACTTTGATCCAAGTAAAAAATACCCAATGATTTTAGAGATTCATGGTGGCCCTCACCTTGCGTATGGCCCTCATTTTTCTGCTGAGTTACAACGTTTTGCCGCGCAAGGTTACGTCGTTTTTTATGATAATCATCGAGGCAGTAGCTCGTATGGTGAACGTTTTGCGATGTTATTGAAATATAAATATTCATCAAAAGAAGATTTTGCTGACCATAATTCTGGTGTTGATGCCATGATAGCTAAAGGCTTTATCGACAAAGACCAAGTGTTTATTGCAGGTGGCTCCGCTGGCGGAATTGCTACTGCTTATGCTATTGGATTAACAGACCGCTTTGCAGCTGCTGTGGTTGTTAAACCTGTTATTAATTGGCTTAGCAAGGTATTAACCGCTGATAGTGGCCTTCGTCAAATTCCTACACAATTTCCAGGCATGCCATGGGATCACGTTGAGCATTATTGGCAACGTTCCCCGCTTTCACTTTTGGGCAATGTAACAACACCAACTATGCTGATCACAGGTGAAAAAGATTTAAGAACGCCTATGGCTGAAACTGAACAATATTACCAAGCACTCAAGCTTAAAAAAATTGATTCAGTGCTTATCAAAATACCGAGTGCATACCATGGTATTGCAAGTAAGCCGTCTCGAATGATCAGTAAGATTGAACACACGCTAGCGTGGTTTGAAAAATATAAAAAGTAAGTTTATCCCAATTATTTTATAGCCAGTTTTTACTGGCTTTTTTATTTTATAGCTAGCGACAATCCAAAAAAAGTTACTTTATACACATAAATCACAAATATTAGATTATTTACCCTTGCATTTACTTCTTTATAGCTTCAACATGCAACCATCATCAACGAATATCAATTAAAATGAACATAGATTACCAATTACTCTCACCACAACAATGCCGCAGCGAGCCGCTTGCTAAGGACACAGATTTAGGATTTGGCCAACTTAGAACAGATCATATCTTTTTGATGGATTACCAAAATGGTGAATGGATAAATGCACGCATTGTGCCTTACCAAAATTTACAATTAGCACCTGGTGCTATGGCACTTCACTATGGGCAATCTATTTTTGAAGGTGCCAAAGCTTTTCTTCATCAAGACAATGAAATTTATACATTTCGTTTAGATAAGAATTGTGAGCGTTTAAATCAATCTGCAGAAATTTTATCAATGCCAACACTTGATGTAGATAAACAATTACAAGCCATTAATGCATTACTCGATGTTGAACGTTTGTGGATGCCAACTGCTACTGGTGCGTCTATGTATATTCGTCCGTTTATGTTTGCCACTGATGATAGCTTGTCTGTTAAACCAAGTAATTCGTATACATTTGCTGTTATGCTAAGCCCAAGTGGTGCTTACTATGCAAAAGGTATGAGTAAGTCCCTTAAATTACTTATCACACAACAATATCACCGTGCCGTAAGTGGTGGCACTGGCGCTGCCAAAGCAGCAGGAAATTATGCAGCATCACTGCGCGCCCAGCAGCATGCAAGCTCAGTAGGCGCAGATCAAGTACTCTATTTAGACGCATCTAATCAATACCTTGAAGAAGTAGGTGCAATGAATCATTTTCATATCACACGAAGTGGTGAATTGGTTATTCCCGAGTTTACTGACACTATTTTGAAATCGATAACATCGCAATCGATTTTATCATTAACCAATGAATTAAAGTCATTACTCGACTTAACTCCCGTTCAGAAAAAGATTTCAATTAAACAATTTTTAGCTGACGTGCAATCAGGCGAAATTATTGAAGCCGGTGGTTTTGGAACTGCAGCAGTAACCGCATCGGTAGGTCACTACATATTAGACAATGGTGAGCATTACACCGTAGGTAATGGCGAGATTGGCGAAAAAACCCAAAAACTTTATCAATATTACAGTGACATACAGCAAGGTAAGCAGCCTGCCCCAGATTCGTGGTTAGTACGTGTAGAGCGCATTAATTAACCCTATTTATTTGATAAGTGAGTAATATCAAAATTTACTCACTTTCTTTCCAAAATAATTATTAATTTCAATACTCTAGTCTTTGATATTTTCTATAATACTTTGCCGAAATAACGCTTTTTTACTACACTTGTCATAAATTTGTAATTATTCTGTCACATTCAGGGACGAAACATGAAATCGATTAAAGCCAAATTGATGACGGGCGTAATATTTGGGCTATTTTCCATGTTGCTTGGCGCTTTAGTTTCAGTGTTAATTCTTCGCGATTTAGCAAAAGATTTTGACAATGTTATTCATCATGAGCTAAATGCCCGTGAACAAGTGAATTTTGTTTTAGCCAGTTTTAAAACCCAAGTGCAAGAGTGGAAGAATATCCTTATTAGGGGTCATGATGCTAAGCAATATGACAAATACTTAAATCGCTTCACTGAAAAAGAAACTGAGGTACAGGAAAATTTAATAGCCTTACAAAAGCGTGATTATTTACCTGAAGTATTAATATCTCAAATCGCCGAACTTGAACAACAACACCACAAACTTGGTCGATTGTATCGTGATGGCTTAATTGCATTCAAAACGTCAAATTACAATACTCAACAAGGCGATAAAGCAGTATCAGGTATTGACCGCCCGGTTGTCAGTGCGCTTAATCAATTAACC